>CALVSC010000019.1 GCA_944358855.1 uncultured Bacilli bacterium
GAACCCGTGTATACCGCCTTGAGAGGGCGGCGTGTTAAACCACTTCACCAACATGGCAAATGAACAGTATAAGTGTATCACAATAATAAAGAAAACACAATAAAAAAAGAGATTTTTTATCTCTTTTTAACATTACCATATGATAAAATGTTTGAACTTTGTTCTGTGCTTTTAGAAAGTGAATTCATAAATCTATTATCTACAATATGACCTGCATCTTCTGCTTCAAATCGATTTACAAGTAACATCATTTGATCGAATTGATCAAGATAACCATAATTAATTTGATCAGTAACAGCAGATACTACCTTTGGATTAGATAAGCAATCACTAAAATCAAGTACCATACTTGCTGGACGATAAGAAGGCATAACTCTTGGCTTCTCTGTAACAATCTTACCAGTAAATGGAGACTCCATTTCTAATACTTTTTGTTTATCTCTGTGAATATTTACCATATTAGCCAATAAATAAGCAACCTCTTCTGTACAGTTAGATGAAATATCTAAACTTGGCCCCTCAAGAAAAACTTCTTTAGCTCCATTAAGCATATTTAAAGAAATATGATAATACTCCCCTTCTTCATCTTGGCATAACTTTACTTGTGTTACTGTAGAAAATGAATATCTATTTCCTTTTGCACTAGAACAAATTCTATTCATCACATCATAAGATGATTGATATTGCGATAACCATTCATCACAATACTCGACTAATGTTTTTTCTGGCAACAAAGGCATATCGCTTTGTGCTTTCATAATTTCACTCTCCCAGCTGTGTATTATACCACAACTAAAAAAAATTACAAGAAAAATGTAATATTTTGTAAACTAACGAAAATTGCCTACTAAAAGAAGAAAAATACCGTGATAGAATAAGAATGGAGGGATAATAATATGAATGACTATTTTGGATATAAAAATAAAATATGTGTAGTAACAGGTGCCGCATCAGGAATAGGAAAAGCAACAACAGAACTTTTATTAGAACTTGGCGCCAAAGTATATGCCATGGATATTACTAAAATGGCTATGACAGGAGTAGAAAAGTATATAGTAGTAGATTTAAGCGATAAAGAATCAATTGATAAAGCAATGGAAGAAGTACCTACTCATATCGATTCATTCTTTGGAGTAGCTGGTTTATCAGGTGCTAAAACAAATTATTATAAAACTTTTACCGTAAACTATATTGCTAATAAATATATTACTGAAAAATACTTAAAAGAAAGAATGTCTTATGGAGGAACAATTTCTTATGTAACTTCAACTGGTGGCTTGTACTGGGAAAAATATGCTCATGAATATGAAGCATTTACAAATGCAAAAACCTGGGAAGACATGATTACTGCTCTACATAAGCAAGCAAAAGAAGATACTTTAGGAATGATGGCTTATCCATTATCAAAAAGAGCCTTAAATTATTACATGTCACAACTTGCGATAGAACTTGGACCTAAAAAAATAAGAGTTAACGCTCTACTACCAGGAAGTACAGATACAGGAATGAAAGAAGAATTCGAAGTAGAAGCTGGAGGCCATGATGCGTTAATCGCTGAAACTGGAACAGCAAACAGATTAGCAACACCAAGAGAAATGGCCTACCCTTTAGTTTTCTTAAATAGTGATATGGCAAGTTTCATCACTGGTCTACCCCTAATTGTAGATGCCGGAACAAATGCCATGGTAAATCTAAAGATGAAAAAAGATCGCATGAATATGCCGGTTGGATTAAAAATATTTAATTTACCATTTATCCAAAAACAACTAGCAAAGCAACTAGAACCATTAAATAAACCAAAGGATAAGCAAGAAGAAAAACAAGAAAGTGAAAAAATAGAGTCTCCTATAGAAACACCAAAAAAAGAAGAAACAAAAGAAAACACACCTAAAGAAAAAGAAGAAGACAAACCAGAGTTATTATAATAAAAAAAAGAGTAACGTATGAAACGCTACTCTTTTTATTTACCTAACATATTAAGTAAATTAATTTTAAACATATCTTTTTCAGGATGAGCTTTTGAAATCATAACACCTTTATATGTAGCTAACTCTGCACGATGACCTTCATCTAATATTTCTTCTGGTGTTATATTAGTTAATAAAATAATATGTTTTTCTAAATAAACAGTATAATGTAACATTATTTCACCATGAACTTTAGCAAATAATTCATCTGTTGGTAATTTCAATTCATAAGTAACTGTTTTATTCTTATCATTACGTCCAACTTCTTTACCTAAGAAATTACCTTTACGTAATTCAGGATAATAACTAAATGTTAACTTCTTATATGCCAACATATTATATTTACGAACAGAACGCTCCTTCTTTCTAAAATCATTCTCGTCTAAATATTCAAATATATAAGCTTTCATTTCACTTGTCATAATATTCAACCTCCCCGATTTTATAATTACTTCAAACCCCTCTATCCTTGAAGTAAACAAATTATAACACATTTTTCAAAATTTGTCAAATAAAGCTTTAAAAAACACCAAAAAAATAGGAAGTTTAACACTTCCTATCTGTAAACTATTAATTTTTTGTATAAACATATACTTCTTCTTCAGCTGGTGCATTAGCCATATCTTCAATCATAGCATCTACTTCAGCTTCTACATTAGAAGATGTTGGTTCACTAACAGGAGCAGGCTCACTAACAGGAGCAGGCTCACTAACAGGTGTAGATACAGATTGAGGTTCAACCTCTTCTTCATATTCAATAAAGATATCACCATCAGGAGTTGTTCCTACATCAATAGTACCTTCAGGTTGATTAGTGAAATCAGGTTGCTCTTGATCAAACGCATTACCAGACTCATTTGGATCAGGAAGTTCTTCTCCTACTCCACTATCATCTGTCGTAATATTACCAACACTATCATCTAACGTACCATCGCTAGAAGAATGACTATCATCAAAGTCAACACCATGATCACCAAAGTCGTCTTCATTAACTTGACCACCTTGTTCAATTTGATCATTAGCATCTTCAATTTTATCTTGTAAATCTTGATCATCTTTTTCTATTTCATCACGAATTTGTTCTGCTTCTTTATCAGCTTCATCTTGTAATTCTTGACGATTTTCTTCTGCAGCAGCTTCTCCCTCTGCTTTTTGTTGTTCATTCCATTGATTAAAACTATTTTGAATTTCTTGTTCTTGACTACTTACTTCTGCCTCACCAACAGCATTAACAGCATCTTCTCTAGAACCATAACCTTCTGAATGTTCAGTACGATAAGTTGTAGTAGATTCCGTATAAGTATCAACTACTTGTGAACTAATAGAAGAAGAAATAGTACTACCAACAACAAATTCTCCAGCAGCATTAATATCAAAATGACCATTTACCCATTTCTGGAATAAATCTAATTGACTTAAATCACGATCTTTATCACTAGTAAAGTAATGACCTTCCGCTTTTAATTTTTCAATTTTCTTATCAGCAAATTGATTATATGTAGGTAAAGACTCATCCTCATCAATACAATAAGAAATATTTTCTACTCTATCAAAAGTTCCTTGAGCATAATTACATAATCCTAAATCATTAAAATAAGCAATAGCAGGATCACTTAATGTATGATCAATTTCTAAGTTTTGGAACATCATTTCAGTAGCTGCTACCATAGGAGTAATAGATAATTTATAAGAAACAATATCATCTCTTGCCTCACTATGAGAAATACCTACTTCTCTAACCTCACTTGAAATAGGGAAATCTTTATATAATTCTTGATAGAATGCATTAACTGCATCAATTTGATCTTGTCCAGAAGTTTCCTTACAACGTAAGAATAATTCATTATATTTATTATAAAAATCAATTCCTTCTTGAGAATTTAATAAATTTGATAAATCAACAGGCATATCTCTTGTTTCTAATACAAAAGCACCCATCAATTGTAATGTAGCTTCTTTATAAGCATTTGTTAAATCATAAGAATCAACTTCTGCTCCATTAATCATAGCCTTAATATCTTCTTTAGAAAAGTCATTATATGCTAAATTTAAAGCCATAACTTCATCCCAAGATAATGCTGCACGAACATTAGGATGATTACTTTCTAAGTATCTATCTGCAAAAGTACCATTAAAGTATTCTAAATATTCACCAATTTTAGACATTTCTCTTTTTTGTGTTTCTGAATTAGAAACAGCAAGCAATTGATCGAAAGATAAACCATCTAAAACATCATTTGTAATAGTACCATTAGCAAGCATTTCTTTTACTTGTTCTAATGATAACTGACCAGAATTAATAGCATTAATTAAATCTTCATCCGTTAAATTCTTAATCTCTTCATCGGTTAAATTTTGTGTTTCTGAAGAACCATTATTATTTTCAGCAACACCTTCTCTTGGAGTGCAACTACTTAATCCCAATGCCAAAGCTATTGCTGTAAAAACAGCAGCGGCCTTCTTAAATAGTCCTCCTCTTTTCTTTCTTTTCTTACTATACTTTTTATTACTACCATTAATAGCTTCAAACTTTTTAGTAGCCTCAGCATCCGCTTTTTTCTTACTCTTTTTAGCTTTTTTCTGCGTTTTACTATTTCTATATTCAGTAGTAGCTTCATTTACATAATCACTAGCTTTTTTAGTAACACTTTCTTTTTTAGATTTAGCTTTACTTGAAACACTAGAAGGTGCTTTTTTAAAAAATCCTGTAACTCTATCTGCAACATTATGAAAAGCATCGGTAATCTTATCACAAACGCCTTGAAACCAATCGATTTTACTAGAAACAAAACCAACTGCTCTTTTTACACCACTAGATTTTTTAGGTGTTTCCTTTTCATCATCATCAGATGAAACACGAGTAGTTTTTTCTTCACCATTCTGTTTTGGTATCTTACTGCTAAGTGGAACAAAAGGTGTTGCTTTACCCGGATCATAAAAATATCCTTCTGGCGTGAACAACGTCTCTTCGTAATCATCAAAACCATCAAGAGAATCAGTTGAAGTTTCCTGTTTAGTTTGGTCTCCTCTTGCACCATCAGATGTCTTTACTTTTTTAGGTTTAAAGAAAGAGGTAGCCGTTTTTGTAGTATCAGGATTGGAAGAATCAGTAGCTGTATTTTTACTGTCACCATTCATAAACGCATCAAAATCAAGAATAGAAGCATTTTCTCCATTTTCTCTACCAATAGTAGAATCCATATCAGTCTTTGTAGCATCAGTTTGCAATGGAACTACTTTCGCTTTAATTGGTGTAAAAGGTTCACCAGTATCAGCTTTTGCAGTTGTAGGTTGTACTGGCTTAGCCTTTGGTGTCTTTTCTCCATCATTTGTTGTAGTTGCAGCCACCTTTTGTGTATCTGCTTTTTTAGTAGTGGTCTTTGTACCAGAATTATCTGACGTAGCTTTCTTAACTACTGGCTCTACTGGTACAATTTCTGTTGTTCCTGTTGTAGCAACCTCATTCTTTTTCTTCTCCTTTACAGGATTAACATTTGGCACACGTTTGCTTGGATCAAAATTAGCATATTTTTTATATTTTTCAAAATTCAAAGTGATTCCTTCTGCTGTAGTTTCGCTCATTTTAACATGACTGTTTTTTGCCAACTCTTTAGCACTATCAACATCAATAATCTTAACACTCCCATCAGAATAGAACACCGCAGCTTGATCCCAGTCAGTTGTAACAAATCCTCCTTCATCAGAACCAATATAATCTGTTACTTTAAACTGTACGATATTTAAAATATTAGAATTCATTTATATTTCCCCCTTACTTAATAGCTTTCTTATATCCTGTATAATACCAACCGTTATTTAATAATTCTTTATCATTATATTTACTCCATTTAGTCATCGTCTTACCAGCATCTATTAATTTTCTTGTCTTTGTACTTTGATAACAAACTGTACCATATAATGGTTCTCTACGTGTAGCTATTTCAGATACAGTAATATAATCATAAATTGGAATCGTCTTTGTAACAACTTCACCACAAGAAACAGATACTGATGAAGAACCACTAGATGATGTAGAACTAGAACTTCCTGCAGGAACTGTTGTAGTACTTGTTACAGTAGAAAGTCCACTACCTCCACCTTTATAAACATAAGAATCATAATAATAATTTGGTAATGTAGTACAAGTATCTTCACAATAACTATAATCAGCACCTACAAACTTATATTGTGTTGTTGCTGTATCTCTTGGAGGATTAGCATAACTTGCTCTACCATTGTATACCCATCCACCACCACTTGTTTGACCAGTAGTAGTAATTACGTTCTTAACTACATTATAAGTAGTGGTTGTGGTTGTTGCATAAGTTGTATCATTAATAATATAGTAATTGAACTTAGAACATGATTTTTGTTGATAAGAACCAGTCTTAGTTAGTACTTGTCTTTGTTTTTCATATTTCTTTAAATAAGTACCAATTTGTTCTTTACGATCAAATCTTTGTAATTTCTTAACACAACTTGGATCTTTATCGTTACAATTAATTTCTGCTGTTCCACAACTTGTCTTAGTCCAATCAGACCAACTAGACCATGATGTGAAAGATGCATCTTGATTCTTTTGATATTCATATAAATATCCTTTTACTTTTTCAGGAACCTCTACAGGTTCATCTCCATCATCTGGATCAGGTAACTCAACATCAGGTTCACTTGTACCAGGAGTATCGCCTGTTGTATCATCATAAACAGTATCATCAACACCATCTTTTACAGGTACATTTTCATCTGGTTTACTACTTCCACCACTAATAGTAGTTTCTTGTTTCTCACAAATATAAGAGTCACAATATGTGTAACAACCTAAATGTACTAAAATGTAATCTTCTTTTTCACTATCTTTTAGATTTACTTTTAATAAATACTCATTATCAAGTTTTGTAATCTTTACATAACTTTCTGTAACATCACAAGCTTTATTATTCTTATCTACTAAAGCGACAATAAGTTTTTTACCAATCATATCACTTAATGTCATAGTATCAGATTCTCCAACAGCTTGTGGTAATCTCTCATCTGTATAATATGATATTGCTGCTTCCTTCATTCTCTCTAAATTATCAGCAAATATCTGAGAAGTAAGTGGAGAGACATCATAACTTCCCTCTTTTGCATTAGTAATAACAGGACTAGCAATGTAAACTGGTAATAACCATGCTACTAAAAAGCCTATTAAAAACAATGCACAAAACTTAGCAAAAAAATCTCTTAAAGCCATATTTTTTTTACTATTATTTTCTTGTTCCATAACGCAAAATGCCCCCTAACTAGAACTGTGCCTTTACCTTAACACATAGCAATAAAAAAGTCAAGCTATCATTCCTTTTTATCTACTAAAGAAACAATAGTTTGACCCTCATTAAAAATATCTAATTTAAAATCACTCACATAACGATTTCTCTTTAAAACTTCTTGTGTTTTTTTCCTAAGAATACCACTGCCAACACCATGAATAATAATAGCTTTACGACTTTGCATAACATAACAGTCATGTATAAACTCATCAATCATAATTCTTGCATAATCCCGGTCAAAGCCATGCATATCTAAAACAGGATATTGATTATATAAGTTCATCATATTCTAACACTTCCGAAAGTTCAGGAATAGAAATCCTAGCCCCTACTCTAGTAACAGATATAGCTGAAGTTATAGAGGCATAATGTATAGCATCTCTTAAAGAATATCCATTACCAATAAAATAAGTAAAAGCGCCATGAAAAATATCTCCAGCTCCAGTAGAATCAACCGCTACCACTTTAACTGTAGGTAAAATTTCATAATCATCAATCTTAGTAAAACTACCTTTATCTTCAAGAGTAATAATAATATTTGTTTGAAAATACTCTCTTAACTTCTCATAACAATAAATTAAACTATCTTTATCTAAAACATCTATTTTTCTATCCGCAAAACTTTCTGCAAACACCTTAGAACAAACAACATAAGTAACTAACTTACCTAATCTCTTTGTATCATCCGTAAGTCTTCCTGCATCAATAACACTAATAGCATTAGGGTTTGCTCTTAAAACAGCTTCTGCTGTTTCTGGATGTTCTCCATCCACTAAAATTAAATCAGCATGTATATTTCCATCATGATCGAGTTTACGAATAGGTTCTTTCTTAGAAGTTATAATCGTTCTACTTCCCTTAGATTGATTCGCAATAATATAACTACTTGGAGTCATATAATTAGAATGAACTTCAATACACTCAGTATTAGCACCAATATCTTGAAATTCTTTTATAATTTGATGACCATAATAATCATCACCAACCGCACACATCATAGTAGTATCCATTCCCCATTTAGCAAGCAAATACGCACCATTAGACGCTGGTCCACCACCACATTCAATATGTTCACTAATTCTATATTTTAAATTCTCAGTAGGATAAAAATCCATTGGTAAAGTTGTATCATAGGTAGAATGTCCAACACATACTACTTTCATAAAATCACCTCGTTATTCTATACCATTATATCATAACAAAAAGACATTACAAAAAATATCTAACTTTTTTTCGTATAAGTTAACACCATATTTTTACCATCACAAGAATCCACCCCATCAAAAATAGAATATTGATATCCGCCAAAATCCTGATATAAAGGAACAGTTAAATTTTCTTTTTCTAAACTATCTATATTGGTATCTATAAGTCTCTTAAAAAAACTTCCCATAGGAATAGCTCCAAAATAAATTTCCTCATCATCAACTTCTTCTTCCCTTGATCCATTCAATACACTAGAAAAATAATCAGTATCAAAACCATAAGAATAAGTAGATTGTATCCTTCCACCATCTCGTAATAGACAAGATAACCCCCCTTTAATAAACTGATCTACTTTATAAGGAGTATTAATAGATAATCCAGAATAATAGTCTAAAACATTATCTAATAAAATCAAATCATAAGACCCATCTACTTTTTTAGGAACATCTTCTAAAGAAAATGGATAAACTCGAATACAATTAGGATTACTTCTTAAAATACTCTGTAACTTATAATAATCTTTTTCATTATAAAAAGAGGCAATATCTTTTAAATGTGACAACGTTATATCATGATGAAACCTTACCATTCTACTATATACAATATCTTCATTAGTAAAGTTTTTATAAATAGGTCCTAAAACCTTTTTAACATCATCATCTAAAAACTCTTCTAATTTAGAATATAAATCAACAGAAAGTAAATGAGAAGTATCCAAATCTTCACTATCTCCTAAACTAAAGTATAAAACAAACTCTTCATATGGTAAAACAGTAATAGCCGTTTTCATAAACAAAAAATAAATTAATTGTAACTGATTAATATCAAATACATCGACACATCTAGCTCCATGCAACAACGCTTCATAAGCGTGTGCTCCCGTACTACATATTGCTAAAACATCGCGATATCCATCATATAATCCCAAGGTATTCTTAACATGAGAAGTGGTTGCTAAATAAACAGGGCTACACGTAGAAAACCCTTCTTTCGCAAAAGGAATAGCATCTTGTTTTACTAATTTCATAGCATCTTTCGCAATATTCATATAATCACTCCCAATAAATAAAATAATACCTAAAAAAAGAAAAAGAGTCAAAAAAAAAGAAAACTTCACCTTTCGATAAAGTTTTCTAAATATTCTATTTACTACTCTTTTCGCGAATAGCAGCTTGTGCAGCAGCAAGTCTTGCACCTGGTACTCTAAATGGAGAACAAGATACATAATTAAGTCCTACTCTATGACAGAAGTCAATGGTATTAGTATCTCCACCGTGTTCACCACAAATACCAAGTTCAATATCAGGTCTAGTTTTTCTACCAAGCTTAGCAGCCATATCAACTAATTTACCTACACCATTTTGATCAAGTGAAGCAAATGGATCTTGATCTAAAATTCCTTTTTGATAATAATCACTTAAGAACTTAGAAGCATCATCTCTAGAGAAACCAAATGTCATTTGTGTTAAATCGTTAGTACCAAAACTAAAGAACTCAGCTTCTTCAGCAATTTCATCAGCAAGTAATGCTGCTCTAGGAATTTCAATCATTGTACCAACTTTATAAGAAACTTCCACTCCTGCTTTATCCATTACTTCTTTTGCAGTATCAACAACAATTTTCTTAACATATTGTAATTCTTTGACAATACCTACAAGTGGAATCATAATTTCAGGATGAACATCAATTCCCTCTTTCTTAACATTAATAGCAGCTTCAATTACCGCTCTAGTTTGCATCTTAGCAATCTCTGGATAAGTAATCGCTAAACGACATCCACGATGTCCCATCATAGGGTTAAATTCTTTCAAAGAGTCTACTCTATTCTTTAATTCTTCATAACTAATTCCTAAACTATCAGCAAGAGGTCTCATCTCTTCTTCTGTCTTAGGTAAAAATTCATGTAGAGGTGGATCTAAGAAACGAATAATAACACATTTACCATCCATAGCTTTAAATAACTCTTCAAAGTCTCCTCTTTGATAAGGTAAGATAGCTTCTAATGCTTTCTCACGACTACTAACATCACTAGCTGTAATCATCTTACGGAAATTAAAGATTCTCTCTTCATCAAAGAACATATGCTCTGTACGGCAAAGTCCAATACCTTCAGCACCAAACTTCTTAGCTTGCAATGCATCTCTAGGAGTATCAGCATTCGTACGAACCTCTAAAGTTCTATATTCATCAGCCCACTCCATAAATGTTTCAAAATTACCAGAAATACTAGCTTCCACAGTTTTTACTTCTTCAGCATAAACATTACCAGTACTTCCATCTAAACTAATATAATCTCCTTCTTTTAAAATACGTCCATCTTTTAATGTTAAAGTTTTCTTTTCTTCATCAATAACTAAATCTCCACATCCAGATACACAACAAGTTCCCATACCACGAGCAACAACTGCAGCATGTGAAGTCATACCACCACGAAGAGTTAAAACTCCACGAGCAAGATTCATACCTTCAATATCTTCAGGAGATGTCTCCAAACGAACTAAGATAATATCTTCTACTCCATCTTTATGCATACGTACAACATCATCTGCAGTAAAAGCAATATGACCACAAGCAGCACCAGGTGAAGCAGCAAGTCCATTCGCAACAACACTTGCTTTCTTCAAACTTTCTTCATCAAAATTTGGATGAAGTAATTGATCTAATTGTTTAGGATCAACCATCATTAATGCTTGTTCCTTAGTAATCATTCCTTCAGCAACCATATCAACAGCAATCTTTAATGCAGCAGTTGCTGTACGCTTACCATTTCTAGTTTGAAGCATAAATAATTTACCATCTTCAATCGTAAACTCCATATCTTGCATATCTTTATAATGTTCTTCTAGGATTTTACAAATTTTACTAAATTCTTCATAACATTCTGGCATTACTTCTTTTAATGTGTCAATAGATTGAGGCGTTCTTATACCAGCAACAACGTCTTCTCCTTGTGCATTCATTAAGTATTCACCAAATAAACGATTTTCACCAGTTGCCGGATTTCTAGTAAATGCAACACCAGTACCTGAAGTTTCTCCTCTATTACCATAAACCATTTCTTGAACATTAACAGCTGTACCCCAACTACTTGGAATATCGTTAAGTCTACGATAAGTAATCGCTCTATCATTCATCCAACTTCTAAATACAGCTTCTACTGCTGCCATTAATTGTTCTTTAGGATCTTGAGGGAAATCAACTCCAGCATGTTTTTTATATTCGCTCTTATATATCTGAACTACTTCCTCCAAATCTTCAGCTGTAAGTTCAGTATCTAGCTTAACTCCTTTTTCTTCTTTAATATCATCAAACTTTCTTTCAAATGATGACTTAGGGAATCCCATGACAACATCAGAAAACATTTGAATAAAACGACGATAAGAATCATAAACAAAACGCTTATTATTCGTAACCTCACTAAATCCTTCTGCTACTTCATCATTCATTCCCAAATTAAGAATGGTATCCATCATACCAGGCATACTAGCACGTGCTCCACTACGAACAGATACTAATAATGGATTTTTCTTATCACCTAAAGTCTTACCAGTAATTTTCTCAAGTTCATGAATCTTTTCATCAATTTGAGACAAAATCTCATCTGTCAACTTACGATCATGTTCATAATAACTAGTACAAGCTTCTGTAGTAACCGTAAATCCTCTAGGTACCGGTAACCCTATATTAGTCATTTCTGCTAAGTTAGCACCCTTTCCTCCTAATAGATTTCTCATATCTTTACTGCCTTCAGTAAATAAATAGACGTATTTCAAATTATTGCCTCCTATTCTCTTCTATTTACACCCTTAGTATAACATAAAAATAAAAAAAGAAAAGAGTTATTTCACAAACTCTTTTAACTCTTCTTCATCCATATATCCAATATGTTTAGAAACTTCTTTCCCTTTAGAAAAAATCATAACAGTAGGAATAGACATAATACCATAACGTCTCGCAACATCTTCTACTTCATCAACATTAACTTTATAAGTATCAAGATCTAAATCCTTACTAACTTTATCTAAAATAGGACTTAGCATTTTACATGGACCACACCATTCTGCATAAAAATCAACAATAACTTTATCTTTTTTAATAACTTCATCAAATTCTTTTTCATTCTTTATCATATTCATATTATCACCTCTTCATTATTATATCACATCATTGATACTTTTCTACTACCTCTTGAAGACCTGAAATACCATCTAATTTATCAAGTAAAATCAAATCTTCTGCAGTATCAGCATCAACAACATTATATTTTAATAAAATATCTAATGTTCTACAATTTGCTTCATTCTTACCAATATTACCTTTAGATAAATCTTCACCTAACAAATAAACCTCACTAATAGAAGAACTAATCCCCTCAGCACTCTTCGACAAGATTGGTGTATCATAAATCATAAAATTAGCAATCTTACTTTCCATAAAGAAACTAGTATTACTAAATGGAATAAGTAGTACTAACAAAATAACAAATATCGTAATATACCCTGTAATAAGTGCAACAATTGCTCCTATTGCTTTAGATGGTAACCACAGTATAATAGTAGCATGTACTAATTTTTGTATAATACCAGATAATTTTAAGACAATAGAGTAAATTCCAAATAATAAACTATAAATAATAATAAAAGCAATTAACTGATAAAATAATATATTTAATACGGTAACCCCTGACAAATTACCAGCAAAATCAAAAAATGGCAACCATTTACATAGTAAATTTCCTAATACCCCTTTTAAAGAAAATGCCACAATAAAGACAACAACAAGTCCTATAAAAGAAACAATTTCTTTAATAGCTCCACGCTTAAATCCTATAATAGCACTCATTAATAGCACCAATATAATAATAATATCCACTAAATTCATAACATCACCTACTATTTTATTATAAACGTTTTTTTACTTTTATGCTATAATTATTTTGAGGTGAGGCCATGAATATCGTTATTAAAGTAAATGAAGAAACAAAACAAAAAATGATAGAATATTATAAAGATAAAGTAAGAGATAAAAAAATACCCTACGCTATCTTCCAAGCGCAAGAAGAAGATACTGTTATTACTTTATATGAATCAGGAAAAGCCATGTTTCAAGGAACTAGTGCCGATGTAGATGCTGCCATGTGGGGAACAGTTCTAGATAATACCAAAGAAAAACAAGAAGAACAAAAACAAAAAGATTTAAAATATCACAATTGTTCTTCCGTAGGTTCCGATGAAGTAGGAACTGGAGATTATTTTGGACCAATTGTTGTTACTGCTGCTTATGTAAAAAAAGAAGATGTTGAAAAACTAGAAAAATTGGGTGTAGGAGACTCAAAAAAGATTACAGACGACAAGATTAAAAAAATTACACCAGAACTAATAAAAATAGTAAAATATCGTAGTATGATTTTAACCAATAAAGAATATAACGAAAAATATACCAAAGATATTAACATGAATAAAATTAAAGCAATTTTACATAATAAAGTTTTATATCAATTAATGACAGAAGAAAAACCAAACGTAGATTATATTGTTGTAGATGAGTTTGCTCGTGAAAAAAGATATTATGAATATTTAAATGGTATACCAAATATTCAAAGAAATATTACTTTTATGACCAAAGCAGAAGATAAAAACTTAGCTGTCGCATCAGCTTCTATTATAAGTAGATATATTTTCTTAAAAGAATTCGATAAATTATCAGACTCCATTCATATACCACTACCAAAGGGAGCTGGAGTGGATGTAGATAAAGTTGGTGAAGAAGTAGTTGAAAAATATGGAGAAGAAAAACTAAAAGAAATCGCCAAATATAATTTTAAAAATACCGATAGAATCTTACATACCTTAATATATTAAATAAAAAAGAGGCCTATGCCTCTTATTTTTTTCGTGTATAGACCAAATGTTTATAAGAAATCCCCTTTTCTTCTTGTTCACTAAGTACTTGACTATCCCATTCGTCATGTGAAAAAGCAGGAAAATAAACATCTGCATCACTACAAGCATCCACTTCCGTTAATAACATCTTATCAGAAAAAGGTAACATCTGTTCATAAACACTAGCACCACCAATTATCATAAACTCCTCTGGATTAGACTCCATATATTGTACTAACTCCAAAACAGAATGTACAACAACTACCTCTTCTGGTACATCAATACTTCTTCTTGTCAAAACAATATGCTCTCTCTCTGGAAGCAACCCTGGCAAGGACTCCAAAGTCTTACGTCCCATAACAATTGGTTTATGAATCGTATTCTCTTTAAAAAACCTCATATCCTCTTTAAAACGCCAAATCAAATCATTATCTTTACCCAGTTCTAAATTCTTACCAACTGCTGCAATTAAAGTTACATTTTTCATAAACTAAATTCCCTTATCAAATTTTTGTTGAGGATTTAATTCTTTGATTAATTGACGGGGATAATTTTTAACAGCAATATCATCAACGCTAAATTGGTAAAAATCCGTTACTTCTGGATTTAGTTGTAAATAAGGTTCAGAATGCCCATCACTATAACAATTAACAGGATCTCTTCTAAGTTGTTCAATTGCTTGAGCAATATGCCTATCATAAATTTGAACATTTTCTAAATCCCAACTAAAAGTACCAACTTGATAACCACTAGCTTGTGCTACCATTTGTAAAAGTGCTAAATATTGCATCTGATTAATACAACCAGCTACTAAAAAGTCACTAGATCTTTGAATTAATTTCATATCTAGATAATCAACTCCATCTCTACCATGTCGAACATTCCAAACCGTAGAATAAGCACAAGGTTTTAAACCATGAGGCTTTTTAAAATCTTCTAATTGCCACATATCAATAATATGTCGTCTACTATCAGGATTTTCTTTTAACTCTTGAAGTAACTTTCTCATCTGATCATAATGACTAATAATAGATCCATAAGTAGAACCAATATTACGCAATGGTTTCCCTTCACTATCTTTTAAATCCCATTCATCCCACCAAGTAACACCATACTTATCTCTTAAAACATCTAAATCAGTCGTTGCATCTTGATAAATCCAAAGAACTTCTGCAATACTTTTCTTAACTGCAATAGGTCTTAAAGTCATCATTGGAGACTCTCCCTTTGAAATATCATAAGTAAACAACCCTGGATTATTTAATGATAATGTGTTAGCAGGCTTTCCATCCGTTTCATATACTGGTCTAGGATTAATATCATAGCAACCCTCTCTAAGCAATTTATCCATCATTACTTTCGCATACATATCACCTTTGGTACCAACTGGATTACCATCTTTATCTAACAAATGAGTACCATCTGTCTTTACTTCAGGATACTCTAATTCAGCTAATGTAAATGGTCTATCACCCTTTTCTAATAATGTCTTATTGATATACTTAATATCTAATGTACTCATATCTTACCTCCTATGTAAAACTCATTATATCATCAACGCCAAAAAAAACGTGTTGCACATGCAACACAAATAAAAAAAGCTTATTTAAGCTTTTAATAATTCCAAGACTCATTTAACTTAACTAAATTATCATGAGTAGCACTAACTGTCATCTTTACACTACCTAAACTATTATAATTATGTATTTTTCCCTTCTTTAAATCACGAATTACAGAATCAGTAATCTTCTGTAAAGAAACACCATTAACATCATCATAAGAAATAAAAACCGTATCATCTTCATTTACTAAATGAACAGAGTTTATTTCAGGATAATAAGAAATCTTTACTTTTACTTGATTTCCCAAACTATCATCAGCAACAAACTTCGTATCATAAAAATTATAATACTCAATAGATAAACGATCTGTCATAGTATAAACTTTTTCTTCTGTTTTAACAGAAAAATTACTTGGAATACCATTAACAACTGTAAGATTTAAGAAAAACCAAAAAGAAAGACCTAAGCCAACAGCACTAACAACAAAAGAACTAATTATTGTAACAATAATTCTTCTTTTACTAAATTTTAAATTAAAAATAAAATCTAATATCATTTCTACCAAAACAATAGAAAATACCACTACACCAAGTAATAATAAAACAGGGCCTATAAAAAACACACCTTGAAACATAATACTAATCCCAACAACAAGTCCAACAACAGCTAATACCAAACCTATCACAATAGGGATTAAGACAAACAACAAAAAGAATTTAATACAGATAGTAATTGCTTTAGTAAATAAATCTAACAAACTAAAATCATGATTATTTTTTCTAATTACTCTAACTTTCTTAGGTTTATTTTTAACTTCTTCTAAAACATTATCTTTATCTTCCTTACTATCATGAATATCATCTTCTACTACTTCAACAATTTCTTCACTATCTAAAAACTTAATTTTAAAAATATAAAGAAAAGAAGCGATCGCTAAAACAACATATAAAGCATTAAATAAAAATCCAAAAAATCTAGTAAAGAATAAACTAAAGAAATTATCTCCAGTATAAAATAGACTAATTACAATTTCTTTTAATATAACAAATGGTATAGCAAAACATAAAATAACACAAATAATAATTGCTATTTGAGCAAACATTTTAATAATTTCTTTTATACTCTTATGTTCAAAAACTAAAATAGTCTTCTTAACATAATCACAAATATTTAAAAATACTCCTTTAATAACACCACTTGCATCTTTTCTCTGTCTTTCTTCTGTGATGTCTTTATTAATTAAAACATCTAAATCACAATGAAATATTTTACATAGTGTAACAATTTTATCCATTTCTGGATAACTACTACCAGACTCCCATTTAGAAACTGATTGTCTAGTAACACCCAACTTCTCTGCTAGTTGTTCCTGAGAAATACCTTGTTCTTTTCTCAACTTTTGTAAGTTTTCACCAAACTTCACTTTTTCATCACCTCGTAAGAAATCATACAATGATACCCGGTTGCGCACCACCAATTTTAGGTTGTTTTTTGTATAATTTCAGTTGCATTTTATAGTTTCTTAAATATTATATCAAAAAAAAAGAGAATAATCTCTCTTTCTAATCATTATCTCTAACAAATTGATTAAATTCCCTAATCTCTGGAGTATCCATCTCTGTTTTAGAAAGTTTATCAATTAACATTTTTTGTTCACGACTTAATTTCTTAGGAGTATAAACTTTAAAAACAACATACATGTCACCTTTGGTACCATGATATTTATTATCGACTCCCTTACCACGAATACGTTGTTTATCACCACTATTCGTACCAGCGGCAATATTAATTTTAACATTGCCATAAAGAGTAGGAATTTCTTTTTTACAACCAAGTAAAGCATCTGTTAAAGATAATGGAACTTCAACATAAATATCATCTTCTTGACGAATATAAACATCGTGCTCTGAAACGACAAACTCTAAATACAAGTCACCGTTTTCTCCTCCATTAGTACCAGGATTACCCTTTCCAGACACACGTAAACGATCTCCTGTATTAATACCAGCAGGAACAGCAATCGTAAGATTTTTATTTTTACGGACTTTACCAGTTCCTTTACAATTACTACATTTTCTCTTAAATGTTTTACCTGTACCACCACAATCTGGACAAGTACTCTTAGATAAGAAAGAACCTAATATCGTATGTTGCTCCGTCGTTATAGTACCACTACCATGACAAGTAGAACATTTTTCTTCACCATGTCCTCCCTTACCATCACATTCGCCACACTCTTCCACAACATCGACATTAATCTTCTTGTTGCAACCAAAGACTGCTTCATCAAAATCTAAGCTCATACGCATCAAAACGTCGCTTCCTCTACGGGCACGGCTACTACCTCTAGAAGAACTGCTTCCTCCTCCAAAGCCAAAGCCACTACCACCGAAGAAACTATCAAATATATCACCAAAATCAAAGTCACTAGCACCAAAGCCACCAAAGTTAGAGTATCCACCTCCACCAGGGCCTCCACTTACACCAGCGTGACCATACTGATCATACATCTTACGTTTATCATCATCAGACAAAACAGAATAAGCTTCTTGGACTTCTTTAAACTTTTCTGCTGCGTTAGGATCATCTTTGTTTAAATCAGGATGATACTGTTTCGCTTTTTTACGAAAGGCACTTTTTATTTCATCTTTAGATGCACTCTTACTAACACCAAGCACTTCATAATAATCGCGTTTTTCTGCCATAATCTCACTTCCTATTCTTAATAGTACTTACAGATAATAGAAAAAGGAAGTAGTCCAAAATGAACTACTTGACTAATCTTCTTCAACATCAGCCTCTTGAACATCATCATCAGATTTTTTCTTTTTCTTCTTATCTTTCTTATCATCATCACTATCAGATGATTCTTCGCTTTGTCTATCTTTAGCTGCTTGTTCATAAACCTTTGTTGCTAAAGCCATTGCTTTTTCTTGAAGTTTATCTTTATATTTCTTAATGTCATCCATATCATTTTTATCGATAGCTTTTCTTAATTTTTCAACTAATTTTTCAGCTTCTTCTTTTTCATCTTTATCTACTTTATCTCCAAGATCTTTAATAGCTTTTTCAGTTTGGAATACTAATTGTTCAGCATCATTTTTAACTTCAGCTTCCTCTTTACGTTTTTCATCAGCTTCTTTATTTTCTTCAGCTTCTTTACGCATTTTTTCTACTTCTTCATCTGTTAAGTTAGTAGAAGATGTAATAGTAATAGATTGTTCTTTATTAGTTCCAAGATCTTTTGCTGTAACATTAACAATACCATTTGCATCAATATCGAATTTAACTTCGATTTGAGGAACACCACGAGGTGCTGGAGGAATATTACCTAATTGGAATTTTCCTAATGTCTTGTTATCAGCTGCCATTGGTCTTTCACCTTGTAACACATGAACATCAACAGCTGGTTGATTATCAGCAGCAGTTGAGAATACTTCTGATTTTGAAACTGGAATTGTTGTATTTCTTGGAATTAAAGTCGTCATAACTCCACCTAATGTTTCAATACCAAGAGATAATGGAGTTACATCAAGTAATACGATATCATTAACATCACCAGTTAATACACCACCTTGAATAGCAGCACCCATTGCTACGACTTCATCAGGGTTAACTTCACGAGATGGTTCTTTACCTAATTCTTTCGTAATTAAATCATATACCATAGGTACACGAGTAGATCCACCTACTAAAATTACTTTATCAATATCTTTCTTAGTCATATGAGCATCTTTTAATGCTTTACGAACTGGTTCCAAAGTAGATTCAACTAAATCAGAAATCAAATCTTCAAATTTAGCACGAGTTAAAGTCATATCTAAGTGTAGAGGTTCTCCATCTTTATCTTTTGCAATAAATGGTGCAGATACTTGTGTAGATACCATACCACTTAAATCTTTCTTAGCTTTTTCACTAACCTCTTTCAAACGTTGCATTGCCATAGAGTCTTCACTTAAATCAATACCATTTTCTTTCTTGAATTCACTTACTAAATAATCCATAATAGCTTCATCGAAATCATCTCCACCTAAATGGTTATTACCATTAGTAGCTTTAACTTCAAATACACCATCGCCTAATTCAAGGATAGATACATCGAAAGTACCACCACCTAAGTCATAAACTAAAATAGTTTGTCCTTCATCTTTTTCAAGACCATATGCTAAAGCAGCAGCAGTTGGTTCATTAATAATACGTTCAACTTCAAGTCCAGCAATCTTACCAGCATTCTTAGTAGCTTGACGTTGACTATCATTAAAGTATGCAGGAACAGTAATAACTGCTTTTGTAACTTTTTCTCCTAAATAACTTTCAGCATAATCTTTAATATATCCTAAAATCATAGCAGAAATTTCTTCTGGAGTATATTTCTTACCTTCTAGTTCTACTTTTTCACTTGTTCCCATTTTTCTCTTAATAGAACTTACTGTATTCTTATTAGTTAATGCTTGTCTTTTAGCATTCTCACCAACAATTTTTTCTCCATTTTTAAATGCAACTACAGATGGAGTTGTTCTACTACCTTCAGGGTTTGGAATAACCTTAGGAGCACCAGCTTCCAATACTGCAGCACATGAATTTGTTGTACCTAAATCGATACCAATAATTTTACTCATAAATCATCTCTCCTTTATTTACTATTTACTTTTACTGAAGCAGGACGTATAACCCTACCATTTAATTTATAACCTTTTAATAACACTTCTGTAACAACATCATCATCCATCTCAGGAATAGAATCAGTAATTAAAGCTTGTTCTTGACTAGGATCAAAAACTTCACCCACACGATTAATTTCTTCAACTCCAAATTTCTTTAGAATTTCCATCAAATTAGCATACATCATCTTAAATCCATCTAAGAACTTACTTACTTCATCAGTTAAATCTTGATCATCTAACTTAATTGCCCTCTCAAAATTATCAACTACATTAATTAACTCTGTAATTAAATCTTGATTAGCAAACTTTAACATATTAGAAACTTCTTCATCTTTTCTTTTACGATAATTAATAAGTTCTGCTTGTGCTAACTTAACTTTATTAACCAATTCATCATTAGTCTTTTTTAAAACTTCTATTTGTTCTAATAATTTCTTATTCTCATCCTTCAACTTAGAATCATGTTTTTTTTCTTTTTTTGTTTCTTTTTTATTTTCTCCAACTCCCGAAGGAATAGGAGTCTCTTCAAGTTTTTCAACTTGTACTTCTTCTTGTTTTTCTTCTTTCATAAACTACCTACCTTTCTATATTTTCTTTCATGTATTCAAGCATTGAAACAACTCTATCATATTCCATTCTTTTAGGCCCAATAATCGCAAGAGTTCCTTCTGTATTACCATTTTTAAATCTCGTTTTAATAACAGTAA
>CALVSC010000020.1 GCA_944358855.1 uncultured Bacilli bacterium
GAAGTGGCTCAACTTGGTAGAGCACTTGGTTTGGGACCAAGGGGTTGCAGGTTCAAATCCTGTCTTCCCGACCATTTAGTTATTAATACTGATTCAATCAGTATTTTTTTTGGTCCCAAACTATAATTATTTAACATTGTTAAAATTCGTTTTGTTGTTTTATATATAGTTTTTCTAAGTCTTCTTTCTGTATTTCGAATCCTGTTCCGTGGTCATATATGGTTCCAATTTTTTTTCCTTTTTTATATATTCCTATTTTGAAACATATTTTTATGGTTCCGTTTCTAATTAATTTGATGAAATTTTCAAAGTTTATTAATTTATAAAATTTTATTTCTGTATATTTAAAATATACTTTGTTATTCTGATATTTTCTTTCTGCATTAACATACGCTAAATTTTGTAATTTTGTATTTATTTTTTTTTCAAGAGTATCAAAATCCCAAAAGCAGTCATTATCAATTAAGTTAAATTTTTTATCGTATATTTCTAGGATGACTTTTTCTTTTTTATAGTTAACATTTAATTTCATATAATATCCATTTATATATTTATATGTTTTGCTATTTACCCTTGCGTAAAAGTTTTTTTGATTAATAAATGTTTTATCATAATTTCCATATTTTTCCATTAGTATTCTTGACTGAAATATATACTTTCCATCTGGATTTGAACTAAATAGAGTTATATATTTTCTACTTTTTAGTTGCAAATTTGTTTTTATCTCTATTCCTTTGTAGTCAGCTATAGGAAGATTTTCTCTTTCTTTACCTAATTCATTTTCGAATGTTATTCCTACATTTCCGTTCCCATGTGAGGAAGCTTCAATCCAACCTTTCTTTTTGATTTCGTTAAACTTTGAATTTAACTCTAACTTATTAGTGTTTAAATTACCAAAATCTTCCATTTTCTACACTCCTTTTGTTTTATTATATTTTGATATTCATTATCATATATATTATTAGGTGAAACTATGAGATTTTCGTTATTTTTTTTGATTTTTTTATTTTTACTCTTTTTTCCGATTACTGTTGTTGCTTCTAGTTCTGTCATTGCAATGGATATTGATAGTGGAAGAATTTTATATGAAGATAATGCTAATGAAGAGAAATTGATTGCTTCTACTACTAAAGTTATGACTGCTATTATTGCAATTGAAGAGGGTAAATTACATAAAAAAGTTACTGTTGGAGAAGAAGTTTTAAAAATGTATGGTACCAATATTTATGTAGAGGTTGGTGAAAAGATATCTTTACTTGATTTACTGTATGGATTGTTGTTAAGAAGTGGAAATGATGCATCTGTTGTTATTGCAAAGGCTGTTGCTGAAAGTGAAGAAGAATTTGTAAAATTAATGAACGCAAAAGCAAAGGAATTAGGCATGAAGGATACTGTTTTTGAGAATCCTCATGGCTTGGATGAGTATTCTAAGAATTATTCTACAGCATATGATATGGCCTTGTTATCAGCTTATGCATTTCATAACAAAACCTATCGCAAAATTGTTTCTACTAAAAAATATGAGTGTAATACAGGAAAGAAGACGTATTTATGGTATAATCGCAATCAATTATTATTTAATTATAAGTATTGTACAGGTGGAAAGAATGGATATACTCCAGCTGCGGGAAAATCTTTGGTATCTACTGCTACCAAGAATAATTTTAATATTACTATTGTCAGTTTAAATGATGGAAATATTTATGGTACACACGAAAATTTATATGAAAAATTATTTGATAAATATAAAAGATATAAAATTATTGACAAGGACAATTTTAATATTGATGAGAATTTATTTTCTAGAGAAGTTTATATAAAAAGGTCCTTTTATTACCCATTAATGGAGGATGAGATTAATCATGTGAAGACAATCGTTGCTTTGGAAGGCGGAACTGATTCTAGAGCAGGAAATATAAATATATTTTTAGATGATAAAAAAATTGGTACTTTACCAATTTATTATGTAAAAAAAAGGGAGAAAACAAAGTCGCCCTTCCAAAAGTTTTTATCTCTATTTTGATGATAATCTGAAAAAATTTATACTTGGTCTGCAGAAAAGTCTAAATCCAATCCCATTTGTTCCTATTCCACTAGAAATGTATAGTTGTGTTTCTCCTAACTGATAGTATTCGTTTATGTATTTTTCGGCACCTTCTTTTTTTATAATTCCACCAATTTTTGGAATGTTGATTTGACCATTATGTGAATGTCCAGCTAATATTAAATCAGAATTATATTTATCTATAATTGCGTCTACTAAATCAGGTTGATGAAGTAGTGTTATCGTATAGATGTTTGAATTGTGTGTAGGCTCTGAAAAATATTTAAAAGCTTCATCTATTTTAGCATCTGTTGAATTTATTCCAACAATTAAAATAGGGTTGTTGCTGTTATTATATATTAAGTCATAAGAATTGTTTAATATTGTAAACTGGCTTTGATTCATAATAGTATCAAACTGATTTTTATCTTCTTCTCCTCGTACTGCATATTTTCCTATGCTAGTTTTAATTTTTGTTAATTCTTTTATAAGATATTCTTGTTCATTTGCTTTTAGCTTGTAATTTTTATCGATTAAGTCACCTGTAAAAACAACTAAATCTGGATTTCGCTCATTTATATCATTAACTAGCTTCTTTATGTCTTTTTTGAAAATTGTTGAACCATAGTGAATATCTGATATTTGTATTAATTTAAGTCCGTTAAATGAACTTGGTATTTTTTCATTAATTATTCTTTCTTCTTTTACGGTAATTAATTTAGATGAAATGTATGTTGTGTATAAATAGAAAAGTAGGCTAATGATTATTATTAGCAACGTGATTTTTCCTATTGTTATTACTATTTTCTTACGAATTTCTCTATTTTCTTCTCTTATTATTTCTTTTTGCTTTTCTTCGTTTCTTTCTGTACGAGTTGCCATATTATCACCAATTTTATTGTATCATAATTTTGGAGTATTATAAATTTCAATTATTATTTTTTCTGACTGTTTACAAAGTTCTTCTGCTTTGTGTTATAATTAGTATGGTGATTATTATGAAATATGATGTTATTATTGTAGGTGCAGGTCCAGCAGGATTATTTACTGCATATGAGTTAATTACAAAAAATAAAAATTTAAAAATAGCGCTAATGGATAAAGGTCCTAAAGTAAAGACAAGATTTTGTCCTATGAATAAAAATAATACAGAATGTAAAAACTGTAATCCTTGTCGTATTTTATCTGGTTATGGTGGAGCTGGAACTTTTTCTGATGGTAAGTTAAATTTTATTCCAAAATTAGGAAAGAGTGACTTATTTAAATATATGAGCGAAAGTGAAGCAGACAGATTAATTGATGATACTGAAAAAATATTCACTAAATTTGGCATGGATAGTGAAGTTTTTCCTACTAACATGGAAGAGGCTTTGAAGATAAAACATGATGTTGCGATTCAAGGTGCAAAATTATTGTTGATTCGTCAAAAACATTTAGGTAGTGATCATTTACCAGATTATATTAATTCATTTTCGGAGTTTTTAGAGGAGAATGGCGTGTCTTTATTTGATAATACTGATGTAAAAGATATTGTGAAAACGGAAGATGGTTATGATGTTTTATATGGAAAGGGAAAAAAGTTATTTGGTAAAAATGTCGTGGTTGCTCCTGGCAGAACTGGTGCTAAATGGATTCAAGAGTTAGCTGATAAATATCAAATTCCATATTTGTCTCAAAGTATTGAGATTGGAGTTAGAGTTGAAGTTAGAAAAGAAATTCTTGAGGCTATTACTAATGTTATTTATGATCCAACAATTTTTATAAGGGCAAAGACTTATGGAGATCAAGTTAGAACTTTTTGTACTAACCCAGGAGGATTTGTTGCAAAAGAAAATTATTATGGATATATTTGTGTTAATGGTCATTCGTTGAAAGATATAAAATCTAACAATAGTAATTTTGCATTTATAAGTAGAGTTCATTTGACAGAACCTGTTACTAACACAAGACTTTATGGAGAATCTATTGCTCGTATTGCTAATGTTTTAGGAGATTCTAAACCAATAATTCAATCGTTGAAAGACTTAAAACGAGGAAGACGTTCTACATGGCATAGAATTAATCAAGGCTTTGTGGAACCAACTTTGAAAGATTGTGTTGCTGGTGATTTAGCTTTGGTACTTCCTCATCGTATTGTTACAAATATTTTGGAAGGATTAGAAACTTTGGATAAAATTATTCCAGGTGTTAATAATGATGAAACTTTACTTTATGGTCCAGAAATAAAGTTTTTCAGTAATGAAATAGAAACTAATAATCATTTTAAATTAAATGATGAGGATATTTACTTTATTGGTGATGGTGCTGGTAAAGCAGGAAATATTGTTATTGCTGCTGCTACAGGGTTGGTTGCAGCAAGAGATATATTAGAAAGGATTTAATTATGAAAAAGTTATTTTGTATTGTTGTTATTTTTTGTATTTCAATATTTTTATCTGGTTGTGGAATAGAAGAGGATTTACTTGGTATTTCTTATGATGGAGATAAACATGAGGTTGATTTGAAAAATTATGATACTGAAAATCCTGTTGTTGCTATGTATGTTGAGGATTATGGTTCTATTGTTATGGAATTATATCCAGATGTTGCTCCTAATACAGTTAATAATTTTATCTCTTTGGTAAAATCTGGTTTTTATGATAATAACACTTTTCATCGTTTAGTTCCAGGATTTGTTTTACAGGGTGGAGATCCTAATGGAACAGGTACAGGAGGACCTGGTTATACTATAAAAGGTGAGTTTAGTGAGAATGGTTTTGAAAATGATTTGAAACATGATAAATGGGTTGTTTCTATGGCTAGAAGTCAAGACTTTGATTCGGCTGGTAGTCAATTTTTTATCGTTTTAGGACAGGCTTCTTCTTTAGATGGTCAATATGCTGCATTTGGAAAGGTTATTGATGGTAAAAAAAATATTGAACACATTATTGCTAGAGAAGGTATTTCAGATTCTAATTCTGGTAAACTTACACATAATTTAACTATAAAAAAAGCTGTTGTTGATTTAAATGGTAAAACTTATCCTGAAGTTGAAAAGATAGAAGAATAATAATTATACTTGTAAAAATTCTATAAATGTTTTATACTATCTTGTAGATGCGATGAAGTTGAGGAGTAAAAATAGTGAATTTTTAGAGAGATTATGGTTGGTGAAAATAATCAAGGATCTATTTTGAAGGTAGCAATGGAGCAGAGTTTCTGAAGTTTAGTAAGTTATTCCGTTTTGTCACGTTAAGACATTGAGGTAGAATTGATTTATATTCTATAAATAAAGGTGGTACCACGAATTTTCGTCCTTTGGATGAAAATTCTTTTTTTTGGAGGTAAATTTTATGAAATATATGTATAAGGGTGATTATGTACGAGTCTCATAATAGATTTATAAATGTTAAAATATAAAAAATTAATTTAATAGGAAGGTGTTAATATGTTAGATAAAAAGTATAATCATCTTGCTGTTGAAGAAGGCAAGTATGAAGAATGGTTAAGTAATAATTATTTTAAATCGGATGCAAAAAGTGATAAAAAACCTTATTGTATTGTTATTCCCCCACCTAATGTTACTGGAATATTACATTTGGGTCATGCTTGGGATACAGCTTTACAAGACATTTTAATTCGTTATAAAAGAATGCAAGGTTTTGATGCATTATGGGTACCAGGTATGGATCATGCTGGAATTGCTACTCAAGCTAAAGTTGATAAAAGATTACGTGATATGGGAATTGATCCTCGTAGTATGTCTAGGGAAGATTGGTTAGAGCAAGCTTGGAGTTGGAAAAATGAATATGCTCATACAATTCATGAGCAATGGGCTAAGCTTGGATTAAGTTTGGATTATTCTAAAGAAAGATTTACGTTGGATAAAGGATTAAATGATGCTGTTAATTATGTTTTTGTTACACTTTATAATAAAGGATTAATATATCGTGGAACTCGTATGATTAATTGGGATCCTGTACAAATGACAGCTCTTTCAAATGAGGAAGTTGTTTATAAAGAAGATAAAGGGGCTTTTTACCATATTAAGTATTATATTAGTGGTACAGATAGATATTTGGATGTAGCAACAACTCGTCCTGAAACTTTGTTTGGTGATACGGCCGTTGCTGTTAATCCAGAGGATGATAGATATAAAGATATTATTGGTAAGAACGTAATTCTACCAATTGTAGGAAAAGAGATTCCAGTAATTGCTGATCAACATGCAGATCCTGAATTTGGAACTGGAGTAGTTAAGATTACTCCTGCTCACGATCCTAACGATTATGAAGTTGGATTACGTCATGATTTAGAGCAGGTTGTTGTTATGAATTTGGATGCTACTATGAATGAAAATGCTCCAGGATATGAGGGAATGACTAGAGAAGAGTGCCGTGAAAAATTAGTAGAAGACTTAAAAAATGCTGATTTATTGATTAGCGTTGAAGAAATTGTTCATAATGTAGGTCATAGTGAAAGAAGTGATGCAGTTGTAGAGCCAACACTTTCTAAACAATGGTTTGTTAAAATGAGACCTCTTGCAGACAGAGTCCTAGAAAATCAGAAAAACAAAAAGACTAAAGTTAATTTTGTACCAGAGCGTTATGAAAAAACGATGAATCATTGGATGGAAATTACTTATGATTGGTGCATTTCTAGACAATTGTGGTGGGGGCATAGGATACCAGCTTGGTATCGCGGAGAAGAAGTTTATGTAGGGCTTCAACCACCAGAGGGTGATGACTGGGTACAAGATGAAGATGTTTTAGATACTTGGTTTTCATCTGCATTATGGCCATTTTCAACATTGGGTTGGCCAGAAGATACAGAAATGTTTAAAAGATATTATCCTAACAATGTTTTAGTAACAGCATATGATATTATTCCTTTTTGGGTAAATCGTATGACTTTCCAAGGATTAGAGTTTACTAATCAACGACCTTTTAAAGATTGCTTGATTCACGGATTAGTACGTGATAAAAATGGAGTTAAGATGAGTAAATCTTTAGGAAATGGTGTTGATCCTATGGAGGTTATTAAAGAGTACGGTGCTGATAGTTTGAGATTTTATTTAACTACAAGTACTGCTCCAGGTACAGATTTACGTTATGATGAGGAAAAAGTTAAATCTACATGGAATTTTGTTAATAAATTGTGGAATGCATCTCGTTATGTTTTAATGAATATCGATGATTTAACAGAAGAGAAAATTACTTTTAATAACTTAAGTAAAGCTGATAAGTGGATTTTAACTGCTAAGAATCGTTTGGTTAAAGAAACAATTAAAAATATGGATAGCTATGATTTTCATTATGTAGGAAGTAATTTATATCAGTTTATTTGGGAAGACTTCTGTGATAATTATATTGAATTAAGTAAAGCTTCTATGAATGATACTACAAAGACGGTTTTATTAGATGTGCTAACAACTATTTTAAAATTGTTACATCCATTTATGCCTTATGTTACAGAAGAAATTTTCCAAAAATTACCAATTAAAGAAAGTGAATCTATTATGATTAGCTCTTATCCTAAATTTAATAAAAAACAAGTTTTTGATGAAGATTTTGATGATGTTGTTAAAGCAATACATGATATTACAGAAATACGTAATTTAAAAGTTTCTAACGGAATAAAAAAAGATGCTAAAGTTGATATTCAAGTTTCTCCAGAAATGCGTTCTATTTATTGTTCACAATTAAAGATAAGTGATGAATACATTATTGCAAATGTAGATGATGTTAATAAATTGCAATCTGTTTCATATCAATCTTCTTTAGTTCAAATTACTTATTATTTTGAAAATGAAATAAACAAAGAACAAATTGAGGAGGAAGTAAATAAACTCAAGGCTTCTATAGCTAGAAGAGAAAAATTATTATCCAATGAAAATTATGTAAATAAAGCGCCTAAGAATATTGTTGATTTAGATAGAAATAAGTTGGCTGAGGAAAAGGAAAAATTAAAAGCATTGGAAATACAATTATAATTTTTAACAATAGGATTTTACCTATTGTTTTTTTTTACTTTTTTTAGTATTCTGATAGTAGAGTATGATAATAGGCGGTGATATAGTGAGAGATGCCTTGGAGAGATTACTTGATGGTGAAGATTTTGATACAGTTTTGGATGAATATCAGTTGGATAAGTTTGAGTTATTATCAGGTTTAAGGAAAGAGGCGCTCTCCTATAGGAGAAATTTTGAAGAAGACGAAAAGCAGCAATTAAAAAATATTTATTTAGAAAGTTGTAGTATGGTGGATTTTCGTAATCAAAAGATTGTTTTTGTTGCGGATACTCATTTTGGCAGTAAGTATGAAAATTTAGATTATTTTCCTATGGTTATGGAGTTTTGCCATGATAATCATATTTCTAATTTGATGCATGGTGGAGATATTGGTGCTGGTTTAATAGAGTGCAAAAAGGGTTATCATACACCTTTAAAACAAATGGAACATGTTGTTGATGTTTATCCTGATGATAAGAGGATAAAGCAATATATTTTAGGAGGAAATCATGATTCAAAGTATCATAAACATGGTTTTGATCTTATAAAGATATTAGCTAGTGAAAAGAAAAATATTATTCCTATTGGCTATGCACAAGCTTATTTTACTGTTGATGGTATTCCTTTTTCTTTAGAACATCATTATACAGTTCGCCCACAGTATCGTTTATTGCCAGAAGTTTTTTCTATACAAGGGCATGCTCATAAGTGTCGATTTGCAGATGATTTTTTAAAGTTGCCGACATTAAGTGATGATATGCATTATGGAGATTTTTTAGAGGGAAGACCAGGTTTTGTAGTTATGTCTACAGATGTTGATTCCGACTCTATTGCTTTTGTTTTTGATAGATTTTATATTACTTCAGACGCAATTGAAGAGCAGTCCCAGTATGTTTATCAATTAAAACGTTAGATATTTTTTAATATCTTTTTTTTTCGACATATTATGCTAAGTGAATTTGATATTTTATTAGTGGTGATTGTTATGAAAAAGACTATGTTATTGGCAATAATCTTTGTTGGTATTGGTGCTATTTGTGGAAATTTTTTATATGATAAAGCCCCAGTTAGCGTTTCTGTTTTTTCTCCTGATACTACATATTATTTTTTACAAGAGGGCGTTTATTCATCTAAGGATATTATGCAAGAAAATGTTCAAGATCTTACAAATAAACTTGTTACTTATGAAGATGATAAGTATTATGTTTATGTGGGGATTACTTTAGATGAAGATAATGCTAAAAAAATTCAAAAAATATATGAGGATTTAGGTTATGATATTTATATTAAATTGGTTGAGTTGGATAATGAGGAGTTTGCTAGCAATGTTAGTCAATTTGATTTATTGGTGAAAGAAAGTGATGCAACTAATGATATTTTGACCGTAGAAGAAGTTGTTTTAGCAAATTATGAACAAATTCTCGGTAATGAATGGTAGTTTGATAATAATAATCATGAGGTGATGTGTTATTAGCTATCGAATGAAGGAATTGCCAGATGATGAAAAACCAAGAGAACGATTACTTACCTATGGTGCTTCTAGTCTGACTGATGCTCAGCTATTAGCTATTATTTTAAGAGGAGGCTATCATGAAAAAAATGCTATTCAATTATCTATGGATATTTTAAAAAAATTCCCATTATTTAAGTTTCGGGATTGTTGTTATCAAGATTTTGTTTCTATTAAAGGAGTGGGCATTGTAAAAGCAATTGATATTTTAGCAACTATTGAATTGGGAAAAAGAATTTTTTTAAAAAATGTTGTTAATAATTCTAAAATTTTATCTAATCCTAAAGATATTTGGTTGGATGTTAAATATTTTATTGTGGATTTAAAACAAGAATATTTTTATTGTTATTATTTTAATAATAGACAAGAGTTGTTGGAAAGGAAATTATTGTTTATGGGAACTATTAATCGTAGTATTGTACATCCAAGGGAGATTTTTAAAGAGGCTTATCGATTAAGTGCTTCTAGTATTGTTTGTGTTCATAATCATCCCTCTTGTTGCGTTTTACCAAGTAAAGAGGATGTGTTACTTACTGATCATTTAGTAAAGATTGGACAAATTCAAGGAATTCCAGTTAGAGATCATATTATTGTTTGTGAAGATAGTTATTATAGTTTTTTTGAACATCATAATATTTTAAATCTATAGTTGCAGGTGAATTCTATTTATATTATAATAAGTTGGAATGGGATGATGTTATGTACAAGAATAAAAAGAATAAACGTAAACATTTAATTGTTTTAATTGCTATAGTAGTTATGATTGTTGCTCTTGTTGTTTCAATTCAATTAAATCGGTCTAATTTTTTTGGTGAAGGAATTATTAAAAGTGTAATTATGACTATTGATAAAGTTGTTATGTATCCTTTTACAGCATTAAATGGTGAAAAAAATGTAGATCAGTCTGAAAGTTATATTATTCAAAAAAATGTAAATGCTTCTTTGGAAAAAGAAATTCAAGAATTAAAGGAAATGTTGGATTTAAATAGTACCCTAACTGAATATACGCCTATTAATGCTACAATTTTATCTAGAAATAAGAATTATTGGTTTAATCAAATTATGATTGATAAGGGATCAAAAGATGGTATAAAAAAGGATATGGCAGTTATTACAAAGCATGGTCTTGTAGGTAAAATCTCTCGTGTTTATTCTAATTCAAGTGAAATTAAATTGATTACGTCTGATGATGTTAATTTTAAAGTTAGTGTTGCTATTCAAACTTCTAGTGGCGATAGTTATGCAATTTTAAATGGTTATGATGCAGAGAAAGAATATGTTACTGTTACTGGTGTAGATAAGATGAGTGATGTTAAAAAAGGAGATTCTATTACTACTAGTGGATTGGGTGGAATGTTTCCTGGTGGTATTTATATTGGTGTTGTAGAAGATATTAAGGATGATAAATATGATTTAAGTAAAACACTTTATATTAAGACATCTCAAGACTTTAATAATATTCATTACGTTACTGTATTAAAGGAGAAGATTTAGATGATAGTTCCTATTGTTATTTTAGTTGTATCCTTTTTCTTAGATGGAATACTATCAAATTTTTTTCCTTATATAGTAGGTGATTTATCTTTATTTACGCCAATGATTACAATTGTTTCTTTTGTTATTATTTATCCTTTTTTTGTAAAAAGAAAAAGCATTTATTTTTTATGTTGTTTTATAACAGGTTTGTTTTATGATTTTATGTATACCAATTTATTGTTTTATAATGCTATTTTGTTTTTAATTCTTGGTTTCGTGATTTTTATATTATATAAGTATATTCAACCTAATTGGTTTACCATTTTATTATTTATAGTTTTGGTTATTGTTAGCTATGAATGTTTAAATGCTATTATTATTTTAATATTTCAACTTGTTCCTATGACTTTTAGTCGATTAATTTATAAAATTAGTCATAGCTTATTATTGAATTTGATTTATGGAGAGATTCTTTATCTTATTGTGTTGCTATTACCAAAAAGGTTTAAAAGAATTTCTATTAATTAGAAAAGTGACATATTCGCTTTTCTTTTTTCATATTATGAAGTAGAGGAGACTAATATGGAAAGAAGAAAAGTAATAAAAAAAAGATTAGTATTAAAGAAAAGTGTTCGTAATTTTTGTAGCAGAGTTTTAGTAACTATTGTGATTTTTTTATTTGGGATGATTTTAGTTAAAAGTGATGTTGATATTAAAAATGAACTTATATCTCATATTTATAATCAGCAATTTCAGTTTACGAAATTAAAAGAAGTTTATCAGAAGTATTTTGGGAATATTTTATCTATTGATAAGATTTTAGTGGAAGAACAACCTGTATTTCAAGAAACGTTAAGTTATGACAAACAAAAGAAGTATAAGGATGGAGTAGCATTATCTGTTAGTAAGCAATATATGGTTCCCGTTTTGGAAAGTGGTATTGTTATTTTTATGGGAGAAAAAGAAGGATATGGTAATACAGTAGTTATTGAACAAATTGATGGTGTGGATGTGTATTATTCTAATATTTCAGTTTCTAATATTAAATTATATGATTATGTTGAAAAAGGAGAATTGTTAGGGGAGGCACAAAATAAAAAGTTATATTTGGTATTTCAAAAAGATGGAGAATATTTAGATTATAAAGACTTTATTTAAAATTCATCCTTTTTTTTATTTGGTGGCAATTGCTGCTATCTTTTCTGCTTCTTTTTTCTCTTTTTTTGTTATTACTGTTCTTGTTTTTATACATGAAATTGGTCATGTTATTATGACTTATTTATTAGGAGGAAAGGTACAAGAAATATTAATTACTCCTTTAGGAGGAATTTCAAAAACATCAATTCCTTTTGCAACTAGTTTTTTTATGGAATTGTCTATTTTACTTTTTGGCCCTATATTTCAAACTATTGCTTGGCTTATATTAATTTTTATTTTTCCTTTTGAAAAAGAATTAATTACTGTTTATCATTTTTCTATTTTAATATTTAATTTATTACCTATTTATCCTTTAGATGGTGGAAAAATTTTTTGTTTGTTTTTGCAACTTTTCTTTTCTTTTCGAAAAGCATACTTTTTAGTTTTTTTTATTAGTTTTTGCATATTAATATTATTTTTCTTCTATGCTATAATAGTGTGCTCTTTCAATGTTATGTTTTTTACTGTTTTTTTATTTGTTAAGTTAATAAAAGAAATAAAAAATTATACTTATTTGTATGAAAAGTTTTTATTAGAAAGATATTTGCATCCAAGTAATTTTTCAAAATCAAAAGTTGTATTTTCTGTTTATTCGTTTAAAAGATGGTATAGACATTTGATAAAAATAGGGAATATTTATTATTTAGAACGAGAATATTTAGAAAAAAGATATAAAAATTGTTGACAATTATGTTGGCGCTTGCTATAATTTATTTGTCGACTTCAAAAGAAGGACGATATTTGGGGCATTAGCTCAGCTGGGAGAGCGCCACGTTTGCACCGTGGAGGTCAGCGGTTCGATCCCGCTATGCTCCACCATTTGAAATTAACGTTGAGAAATCAACGTTTTTATTTTTCATAAAAAAAAGCACTAAGTGCTTTATTTCCCACAATGGTTACAGTTGTTATTTCCGTTGAAAACAAAGAAGATAATAAAGATTACAATTAGTATTGCCCACCACCAACCAAAACCATTGTTGTCATTTGTTCCATAATTGTAATATGGATAAGGATACATTCCGTACATATACTTCATTCCTTTCATTATAATATAGTCTTATTTTTTTATTATTTCTATAATAAAGGCCTATATCTTAACTAAATTATGATACAATTAGTTTGGATGGTGTAAAGTATGGAAAAGACAAATGTAATGAGAATTTTAAGTCAACATCATATTTCTTATCAAAGTTTTTATTATGGTGATACTGATGCAATAAGTGGTGTTGAAGTAGCAACTGCTTTAAAAGAAGATTTTAATCAAGTTTTTAAAACATTAATTACAGTTGCAGATTCTAAAAAATATTATGTGTTTATGGTTCCTGTTGCTTCGGAATTGAATTTAAAAAAGTGTGCTAGGGCAGTTTCTGAAAAGTCGTTGTCTATGATTCCTTCTAAAGAATTATTGAAAACTACAGGCTATGTTCATGGAGGGTGTTCTCCAATTGGTTTAAAAAAACAATTTCCTGTTATTATTGATAGTAGTGCAAAAGATTTTTCTAGTATTATTTTTAGTGCAGGTAAGATTGGATATCAAGTTCAGGTAGAACTTTCGGATTTAGAGAAGTTTTTACCTGTTACTTATGCTGATATTAGGGAGTAATTATGACTATTAATGAATATTATGATAGGGAAGTAGAAAAGCTATTTTATCGATTATCTAAATCTAAATTTCGTAGCCGTTTTCATTTATCAAAAAAAGATATTGATTATATTCATAGTAAAGGAATAGATATTATTAGACAACATGCCTATGATTTTATTCAAAAACGATTGGCTCCTGCTAATTTAGAAAACGATGGTAAGCAGACACCAATGCGTGGTCATCCTGTTTTTATTGCTCAACATGCTACTGCTACTTGTTGCAGAGGTTGCCTTTATAAATGGCATCATATTTCAAAAAATCATGATTTGACTTCAAAGCAGATTGATTATATTGTTTTTGTAATTATGAAGTGGATATTAAAAGAGGTGAAGTAATGACATTAAAAGATGAGTTTAAATATTTAGTTGGTGGATATTATGGTGTTATGGAAATGGATGAATATGATTTAAAGGTTTATGTTATGAAAGATATAGAGAATTATATTAGAGCTTTTATTGCAGAAAATCCAATTTCTGATTATGATTATGTAAAAGAAGCGGAAAAGATTAAAGATACTATGTCGTTAAAGACTAAATTGCAGGATTGTTTGTTAGTTTTATATAAAATAAATGCTCCTATGGAATTAGTGTTTATGGTAAAGAAAAGAATAAAAGAAATGAGTAAATAAAAAAATACTTGATTTTTTTCTTTTTATTTTGTTATAATCTTATGTGCAAACAGTTTAATCGGTTTTATTGGAAACGTACATTCTTTTAGAATGATTAACGAACAACACAGATTATTGTGCTGTTTTTATTTTGGAAAGGAGTGTATATTTATGCCTAAAACTAGGTTACAAGATGCTGTTTATACTGTTATTATGGCGGCAGTTATGGTTTATGCAATGGTCTGTTTTAATATTGCGTTAAATATTGGAGAATTAAATAATGGGGTGTTTTTAGAAGCTTTTAAGGAATTTCCTTTCATGTGGGTTGTTGCTGGATTATTAGAGTTTTTTGTTATTGGTAAAATTGCTCATAAGTTAGCATTTAAAGCAATAGATCCTAAAAAGCAACCACCTATTATTGTGGCATATGCTATTTCGATTGTTATTGTATGCTTTATGTGTCCTATTATGAGTTTAATTGCAACTTTATTTATTTCTAGACCAGATTTAGACCAAATTTTTGTTGTATGGCTTAAATGCTGTGTATTAAATTTTCCAATGGCTATGTGTTTTCAACTTTTTTATGCTGGGCCATTTGTAAGATTTATTTTTTCATTCATTTTTAGAGAAAAGGCAAAATAATATTTGTCTTTTTTTTTCTTTCATAGTATAATAAGCATGATTTTAGGGGGGATTAAGATGGAATTTTTAGTTTTTGCTAGCTATATCTTTTTTGCTTTTATTTTATTCTTGTTTCTTAATTTTTTAACGAAACGATTTTCTTTAACCAAAACAGAGTATATTTTATTTAGTAACGTTTTTTTAATTTTTATAGCAAGTGTTGCCAGTTATTTTAAATTTGGTGCATTTTGTGATAATTTGTTTATTATTATTGTTTTTGAGTTTTTAATTCGAATGCTTTATACAACTTATATATTAGAGAACGATTTCTTTGCTAAAGAGGATGGAAATTTAGTTGTTTATTTAGGTAATTTAGTGGTTAGTTATTTGATAAATCAGTTTATTATTAGTCGAGTTGATATGGTATTTTTAAACCCTGAACAGTTAAAATTTTTGCTTTGGATATTTATAATTTTGTTCTTTTACCATTTCTTTTATAAGAAAAATGACTTTTCTGTTTTAAAGGATAAAGTGGAAAAACATAATGATTTAGGAAGTAAAAAAAATTATATTATTTCTCAGTATACAAAAATGAGACAAAAATATGGTAAATATATTCAATTAAAAAATGATTTAAGACTCTTTATTTATGCTCTTATGATTTATGAGAATTATAAGAAGCCTTCGCTTTTTAGACAGCTTGATTATTTTCGTTATCAATTTGATCATATTCCAAAAAAGCAAGGGATTATGCAAGTTGATAGTAAAAAGATTATGAGTGATGTAGAAAGTATTACTTATGTCGAAAAGAAAGTTGAAAAAGCAATGGAAAAAAAGACAACTAAGAAAAAAAGCTTTGATGTTTCAAGCATTTTAAAATTATTAGGTAAGAAAAAAGAAGAGTCGGTAGAAATAGAAAAAATTTATGAAGTATTAAAAGATTTTGAAACTTTATAATAAAATAATATGTTATTATATATATAGGTATTTATTCATATCGTTTTAATACTATATTTAAGATGAAAAATATCCTTTTTCATCTTTTTATTTAAAGGAGGTAATGTATGAAAGTTGTTACTGATAAAAATGGTATTCATATGTTAACTTCTTTTGATTATATAGGAAAGGGTCAAGAGGCTAAAGTTTATCGGAAGAATGATGTTGCATATAAATGTTATCATCTGTTTCGATGGTGTCAGTGTTTAACCAAAGAGGATGTTTCTTTTTTAGAGCAAATAAAAACGGATTGTATTTTATTACCACAAACGACCTTATATAATGTCTTCGGAGATTTCTGTGGGTACACAACTCGTTATATTGAAAATCTTGGATTGTTGCATTTTGTGAATTTACCATCTGATAATGTTATTTCTAATTTTCATTTACTACAAAATGATGCAGTGGTATTGGGAAAAAATAAAGTTTTGGTTTCAGATTTTATGCCTAAAGATTTAAGAGTTAGAAATCATTCTTTTCATGACGGATTATATTTTGTTGATCCAGGAAGGTATTTTAGAAGAAATGATATGGATGAAGAGAGTGTTATTCAAAGTAATATTGATTTGATTGACCATTTTGTTTTTTTTAGAGTGTTTAATTCTTATTGTCATCAAGAATTTGGTGAGTTTGGTTATAATTTTTCTAAGTTATATAGTTTGTATACAGTAGCTAGAGATAGGCACATTTCGTTTTTAGAAAGTATTGAAGATGATTTGTCTGATGATAATTTACAGAAATATATAAAAAGAAAGATTTTATAACTTGTCTTTTGTGCACATTTATAGTACACTTTAAGAAGTTTTGGAGTGATTATATGATACAAGTAAATAATGTAAGTTTAAAATTTGGAAAAAGAGTTTTATTTGAAGATGTTAATATTAAGTTTACTAGTGGTAATTGTTATGGATTGATAGGTGCTAATGGTTCAGGAAAAAGTACATTCTTAAAAGTATTGTCTGGAGAAGTGGAAACTACTACTGGTGAAGTTATTATTGGTAAAAACGAAAGATTATCTTTTTTGAAGCAAGATCATTATCAATATGAAGATGAAGAAGTATTAAATGTCGTTATTATGGGTAATGAGAAATTATATCAAATTATGTCTGAAAAAAATAAGATGTATATGCAGACGGAGTTTAGTGAAGAAGATGGTATGAAACTTGCTAATTTGGAAGCAGAATTTATGGAACTTGATGGTTGGAATGCTGAAAGTGATGCTGCTACTTTATTAAATAGTTTAGGTGTTGGTATGGAATATCATTCTATGAAAATGAAAGATATACCTGTTAAACTTAGAGTAAAAGTGTTACTTGCTCAAGCTTTGTTTGGAGATCCTGATATTTTATTATTGGATGAACCTACTAACAGTTTGGATTTAGATGCTATTCAGTGGTTAGAAGAGTTTTTAATTAATTTTAATAATACGGTTATTATTGTTTCTCATGATAGACATTTTTTAAATAAGGTTTGTACTCATATTGCTGATATAGATTATGGTAAGATTAGACTTTATGTTGGTAATTATGATTTTTGGTATGAGTCTAGTGAACTTTTACAAAAGCAAATGAAAGAGTCTAATAAGAAGAAAGAGGAAAAAATAAAAGAGTTGCAAGCGTTTATAGCTAGATTTAGTGCAAATGCATCTAAGTCTAAACAAGCAACTTCTAGAAAAAAACTATTAGATAAGATTCAATTAGATGAAATAGTTCCTTCTTCTAGAAAGTATCCGTATATTGACTTTAAAATAGAAAAAGAAGTTGGTAAAGAAATTTTGAAAGTAGAGAATTTGACGAAGGTTATCGATGGAAAAAAGATTCTTGATCATGTATCATTTACTGTATTGAAAGGTGATAAGATTTGTTTTTTAGCACAAGATGACTTTGTGAAGACTACGTTATTTAATATTTTAGCAGGTAAAGAGAGCTATGATAGTGGTAGTATCGAGTGGGGAAAAACAATTCGTTATGGATATTTACCACAGGATAATACTGAGTATTTCGATTCTGATAAAAATATTATGGAATGGATTGGTCAATATTATGATGTGAAAGATGAAACTATATTACGTGGTTTTTTAGGTAGAATGTTATTTTCTGGAGAAGATGTTTTTAAGAAGGTTTCAGTTTTATCAGGTGGAGAAAAAGCTCGTTGTATGTTGTCTAAGATGATGTTAGAAGAACCAAATTTCTTGATTTTAGATGAACCTACTAACCATTTGGATTTGGAAAGTATTACCTCATTAAATAAAGGGATGGTTAATTTTAAGGGGAATATTTTATTTACTTCTCGTGATTATGAGTTGAATAGTACAGTTAGTAATCGTGTAATAGAGATATTAGATAATGGTAGTATTATCGATAGGGTTGTTCCATATGAAGAGTATATAGAAAAAAAGAATCGTGATTAATTTGTGAAAATTAATTTAAAAGCTAGAAATATTTAAGGTTTATGTTATAATTTTGTTAAGGAGGATGTTTTATGAATTCGAATACAAGTTCAAGTAATACTAAAAATATATTAATTGGAGTAGGTATTACAGTAGGAATTATTTTATTTTGTTTATTATGTTTCTTAGTATCTGTTTCTGCTAGTGATAATAATGATAAATATTCAGAATCTAGTAGTACTACAAGTTCTAGTTCTGATACTAGTACAGGAAATAGTGTTACAGAAATTGCTCAGGAAGAAGCAAATAATATTTCTGATGATGAAAAGAAAGATTTTAATGATATTGATGTAGATGAATATTTAGATATGTATGATGGAGATGAGGATAGTATAGTTTTATTATCTAGACCAACATGTGGATATTGTCAAATCGCAGAACCAATTTTACATCATATTGCTTATGAGTATGATTTAACTATTAATCATATTAATACAGACGAAATGGATGGAGATGATCAGAATAATTTGATAGATTCTGATGAATTCTTTAGTGATGGATTTGGTACTCCGTTATTACTTATTGTATCTAATGGTGAAATTAAAGACATGGTAAATGGTTTAGTTACCACTGATAGTTATGTTGAATTCTTTACTAATAATGGATTTATAGATTAGAGGTGAATTCTTATGAAGAGTGCGTACGAATATGCATTAGAATTTAAAAAAAGACATCCAATGACAGTTGCTTGGAGATTAAGACAGAATGCAGCAGTTGTTGATAATCATGTAAATCCTGATGAGAAAGTCTTATATGCTTTTGCAGCTCAAAAAAATAATAGTCAATTTAATATTTGGGGAACTGCCGTTGTAGCAATTACAGATAAAAGAATTTTGATTGGAAGAAAAAGAGTTGTTGTAGGATATTTTTTAAATTCTATTACGCCTGATATGTTTAATGACTTGAAAGTTACGGGTGGTATTATCTGGGGAAAAATATATATTGATACAGTTAAAGAGTTTATTGCTTTATCTAATATTTCTAAAGATGCTTTAGATGAAATAGAAACACATATCTCTGGATATATGATGGAAGAAAAGAAAAAATATGGTATTACTCAAAAAAAATAGGGAAGTAGAAATACTTTCCTTTTCTTTCTTTTCTGTTTTGTGATAAAATTATTTTACAAGAATATAATATTCAAACTTGATGTGATATGTGGGTGATGATATGAGAAAAGTTTTGCCAGTATTGATCTTTTTAGCAATTATTGCTTTTTTATATCAATTTATTGTTACTCTTTTTATTACTGAGCATAAAGTTAATTATAGTTTAATTGCTAGTGACCAGAGTGAGTATTCAATATCAGAAGAATACCAAAAGAAGGATGATAGGCATTATTATTCATTTGTTATAGAAAATAAAGATAATAAAAAGAAACATTATGTTACTTCTATTGAGGATAACTTTAAAAAAGACGAAAGGCTTATTACTGATATAAAATATTATAAAAATGATAATTTAGAGTGTATATTTCCAATATATAAAAAAGATAGAGTATATGATGTTAGTTGTTTATTAGATGGAAAACAAGTAAGTACATATTATTTGTTAGAAAATGAAAAAGATTTGTTTTCTTATATGATTGAAAAGTTTGGTAAGTTTGATTATGATAAGAAGTTTTATGAAATTAGTGATAATGTTGTAAAGAAGAAACAAGTAGAAGCTTATTTTGAAAATATACCAGATAATTATATTATTCCTATATGGAATTATCGTGGTATTTATTTGCTTAAAGATGGAGAAATTCAAAATTTAACTTTTTTAAATTCTGATTATTATGAAAACACTTTATCAAGTGTTGTTGGAAATTATTATATTACTGTTAATACTGATGATGAAAATAAGAAGTTAAATTATAATCAATTTATTATATATGATATGGTTGATGATAAAAAATCAGTTGTTGAAATGGAAATATCACAAAGCTCTTATTTTAATGGTATTTATCAAAATCAATTATATATTACTGATCAAAAAAACGAAAAACAATATGCTTTAAATCCTGCCAATGGAAAGATGGAAGAGTTGAATGATACTTATGAAATAGAAAATAATAATAGGAGAAAAACAGATGATTCTATTTTTCATTCACGTGTTGTTGATGATATGATTGTTAAAAATGATAAAATTACAGATTTATATCATACTAAGAGAATAAAGAAAGATAATGATAATTATTATTTTATAACAGAGGATAATTCTATGTATAGGGTTATTCAAAATGATTATAAACATCCTGTTCTAATTGGTAATTTTCAAGATATTTTAGAATGGCAAGTACATGATGATGGTGTTTCTTTTATTGATGGAGATACTTTATATTTATATACAGATTTTATGGGATTGAAACCGGTTGTTAGAAATATGGAGTTTTCTTATAATTATGAAAATATATATAATTTTATTAGAGAGGAATAATCCTCTTTTTTTTTCATATATTAAAATTGAAAATTATTGTTGAAATTTTATAGTAGCTTTGATATAATCATAAGTGCAAGTGGGGCTTTAGCCAAG
>CALVSC010000021.1 GCA_944358855.1 uncultured Bacilli bacterium
ATTGGTAGAAATACGGGCTTTGGTTTTTATGAAGAAGTGTTATCTAATTATTTTGAGCAAGAATTTTTATTTTTCTTTTTAGAAAATAGTAAATATAAAGATCAAGCGTTTTTATCTATTCTTCATTATTATGATAAATACTTAAAGTTGCTGCAAGAGGGGTATTATTTTTCTAATTTACCAAGTGAATCATTAGAAGAAAAATTTCGTAATCCCACACTCTTTTTTATGATTGAAGAAGAGTTGGTAAAAGATGGATTGTTAGCAGAAGAAGAGATGAGTTATAGTGGACGCTTGACTGATTTTGATTCTTCTATTATGTATGGGTATGGTTTTTTACTTTCTACTTATTTGTTGGAAAATAAAGACCGACTTTCTGAATTTATGAGAATTAAAAATGATGATTTTTCATTTTCTCAGTTAGAAAGTATTGGTTTTTCTAGTGATAGTGCTGTCAAGAGTTTACAAAAACGATTAGATAGAACTTTTCGTTTATAATTTGTATTGCAAAAATAAAAAAACTACTATATAATAAGTGTAACTTCTTTGGAAAGAGTATATTTTATAAGTTATTTAGAGAGAGTGTGGTTGGTGAAAACACTTTAATGAGTAGGATAGAAGACATCCAAATAAATGAGAAGCGATTAACCTCGTTATTGGTTATAAGAGTAGAAATTAAGGTGGCACCACGGGAATCCCGTCCTTTGTAGGTGACCATCTTTTTATTTTAGGAGGGATATTATGATTCAAAAACCAAAGGGATGTAATGATATTTATGGAAGGGAAGCAAAGATTTGGAAGTATGTAGAAAGTATTATTGATGCGACTATGGAAAAATATAATTATAACTATATACGTACACCAATCTTTGAATCAACTGAATTATTCCATAGAGGTATTGGAGAAAGTACTGATATTGTTACAAAAGAAACGTATGATTTTGTTGATCGTGGAGGAAGAAAGATGACACTTCGTCCAGAAGGAACTGCAGGAGTATGTCGTAGCTATGTTGAAAATAAAATGTATGGTGATCCTAATCAACCAGTAAAAGTTTACTATAATGGTACGATGTATCGCTATGAGAGACCACAATCAGGACGTGACCGTGAACTTACACAATTTGGTATGGAAGTATTAGGAAGTGATGATCCTATTACAGATGCTGAAGTTATTTCACTTGCGGTTAATATTTATAAAATGTTGGGATTAAAAGAGATTAAAGTTAATATTAATTCGCTAGGTGATAAAGAATCTCGTGATATGTATCGTAAGGCTTTGATCGATTATTTTAAACCTCATATTGATGAGTTGTGTGAAGATTGCCAAGAAAGATTGGATAAGAATCCATTACGTATTTTAGATTGTAAAGTAGATGCTGATAATCCATTACTTAAAAATGCACCTAAAACAATTGATTATTTAAATGAAGAAAGTAAGAAGCGTTTTGAACAAGTAAAAGAGTATTTAGATATTTTACAAATAAAATATGAAGTAAATCCTAATATTGTTCGTGGTCTTGATTATTATAGTCATACTGTATTTGAAATAGAGGCAAAAGTAAAAGGATTTGGTGCTAATAATGTATTAGGTGGTGGTGGTCGTTATAATCAATTATGTAGTGAAATAGGTGGACCTGAAACTGCTTGTATTGGTTTTGCTTCTGGTATTGGTAGACTTGTTATGGCACTAGAATTAGAAGAAGTACCATTACCAATTTCTTATGATGTAGATTTATATTTAATGTATGTAAATGATGAAGAAAAGAAATATGCACTATATTTAGCACAAGAATTACGTATGGCAGGTTTTGTTGTTGAAACGGAATATACTGGACGTAGTTTAAAAGGACAATTTAAGCAAGCAGATAGATTAGGGGCTAAATATCTAGCAATACTTAATAGTGAGGATTTAAATAATAATGAAGTAAAGATTAGAAATAATAAAACAAAAGAAGAAGAGATTATTAGTTTAGATGTTTTGATTTATTATTTAGATGAACAGTTGAATACTGGTTATGAAGATATTAATGAAGAAATGTTAAAAGATGAGTGTTGTGGTGGAGATGGACATTGTAAACATGGTGGAGAATGTCATTGCCATCACGATGAGTAGTGAGGGATGTTTATGAAGGCAATAAATAATAATAGTTTACGACTTAGTGATGTTTCAAAAGAAGTGACATTATATGGTTGGGTATCAAAGAAACGTGACTTAGGTGGAGTTTGTTTTATTGATTTAAGAGATAGAAGTGGTATTGTACAATTAGTTGCACGTGAGGGAGAAGTGTATGATATTGCCAGTGGTTTAAAAAGTGAATCTGTTTTAAAAGTTGTTGGTGTTGTCAGTGAAAGAGAAAGTAAAAATCCAAATCTTGATACTGGTGATGTTGAAGTAGAACTTACGTCTATCGATGTATTAAATTCTTCTTTGGATTTACCTTTTGAAATAGTAGATGATACAACTGCGTTAGAAGATACACGTTTAAAATATCGTTATTTAGATATTCGACGTAATCCAATTAAAAACAATTTAATCATTCGTCATAAGATTATGATGGCTGTTAGAAAGTTTTTAGATCGAGAAGAGTTTATTGAAGTGGAGACACCTGTTTTATGTAAGTCTACTCCAGAGGGAGCAAGAGATTACTTAGTACCTAGTCGTGTTAATAAAGGAAAGTTCTATGCTTTACCACAATCTCCTCAAATATTTAAACAATTACTTATGGTTGGAGGAGTTGAAAGATATTTTCAAATTGCAAAATGTTTTCGTGATGAAGACTTAAGAAGTGATCGTCAACCAGAATTTACACAAATAGACTTGGAAATGAGTTTTGTTGAAGAAGAAGATGTAATGAGTCTTACAGAGAAATTAATTGCCAATATATTTAAAGAAGTAAAGGGTATTGATATTTCTTTACCAATTAGACGTATGAAATATGATGATGCAATTAAATATTATGGTTCTGATAAGCCTGATTTACGTTTTGATATGAAGATTCATGATGTGAAAGATATTTTTAAAAATTCTACTTTTCAAGTGTTTTTAAATGCTATGGATGAAGATAGTAGTGTTGTATGTATTAAAGTAGATGGTATGAGTCATGAGTTTTCTAGAAAGAAAATAGATAGTTTAACAGAGTTTGTTAAGACTTATAAAGTAAAGGGACTTCCTTATGTAAAATATGAAAATAATGAGTTTGTATCTGGTATTAGTAAATTCTTATCTGATAGTGAAAAAGAACAGTTAATCGATCTATTTCATTTAGTAGATGGTGATTTATTATTCTTTGGGGCTGATAAGAATTCAGTTGTTTATACAGCACTAGGAGCTCTTCGTTTAAAATTAGGTAGAGACTTAGAACTTATTGATGATAGTAAGTATGCTTTATGTTGGGTAGTTGAGTTTCCATCTTTTGAGTGGAGTGAGGAAGAGGGACGTTATTTAGCATGTCATCATCCTTTTACAGCTCCTCTTGATAGTGATGTTTCAAAACTACTTACGGATAAAGCACATTGTTATTCAAAAGCTTATGATATCGTTATTAATGGTTATGAAGCAGGTGGTGGCTCTATTCGTATTCATGATGAGAAAGTTCAAGAAAAAATGTTTCAAGCATTGGAATTGTCTGATGATGATGTAAGAGAGAAATTTGGTTTCTTTGTCGATGCTTTAAAATATGGTACTCCACCTCATGGGGGATTAGCTTTAGGGTTAGATAGATTGACAATGATTCTATCTGGAACGGATAATATTCGTGATGTTATTGCTTTCCCTAAGACAACTAGTGCTAGTTGTTTAATGAGTGATTGTCCAAGTAAGGTTAGTGAAAGTCAATTAGAAGATTTAGCTATTAAAACTGTAGAATAAGAATTGTCTTTTTGATAATTCTTTTTTTCTTTTCTTGTTTTTGATATTTTCTTTTGATATACTTTATATGAAGGATATGAGACTATGGATAAGAAAATGAAAGAAGTTAAAAAATCGAATGATGGTAAGATTGTTAGAGCTATTTTCGAAGAGAGAAAACGTCGTAAGAGAGAAAGAGAAAAAGCTAAAAAATTAAAAATTTCAGATATTAAGCGTAGTGAAGGTGCTCATGTAGGACACTTACTTCATCATTTAAAAGCTAGAGAAGTAGAAATTACTTTCTTTGGTGTAGTAATCGTTTTATCTATTGTATTAATATGTTTATACTTCGTATTTTCTTCTGTTAGAGAACCTGTTAATTATAATACTATTCATGTTGGTAAGTTTGATGTTACTTATCAGGATAGGGGTAATTTGTTGGGGAATATCGTAGAGTTAACGTCAAGTGATGCGATGTCTAATAAAGAAGGAAAGAAGACGAGTAGCTATCAAATAGAAATTGAAAATAATGCTAATAGTACGCAATATTATCAAATAAAGTTTATGAGAGATGTTGCGATGATTGAAGAAGATAATTGTAGTGATTATCAAATACCACTTAGTTATGTATATTATCAGGTTAATGATGGTAAAGTAATGAAGTTGGATGATAGTAAGCGTTCTCCTGTTTTATATCAAGGAGAAGTTGGAGCCAAAGAAAAAGAAACGTTAGAAATACGTTTCTGGGTAGATGAAAATTTACCTAGTGAATTTGTTAATTATCATTTACATAGAAAGATTAGTTTTAAATCTATCGTGGCTTAGCCACGTTTTTTAGTGAATAAATTTTATGATAATCTGATAAGTTAGATATGGACATTCTAAGTAAGAGTAATGTTTACTATTAGGATAAATAATAATTTCTGCGTTTTTTATTTTTTGCTTTATTAAATTACCGTCTTTTAGAGGTGTATCGTTATCTAGTTTTCCCCAGATAATAAGTGTTTCTTGTTCTATGTAGGGGAGGTAGTATTTTAAATCTTCTTTTATAATATTTTGAAATGTTTTTTTCATTGTATTTGGTAATTCTTTATAGTCAGTGGAGGCAAAGTGTTTTGTTAGAATGTTTTGATATTTTGTTTTTATTTTCTTTGGTAGAAAAATATTTAGTTTTTTTAGAAACTTATATAGTTTTTCTTTTAAGAATATAGATAGTTTTTTTCTTCTTTTTATACCAGCGATATCTATTAATATTAGTTTTTTTATATTTTCTTTATAATATCCACTTAGAAGTATGGCAATTCTTCCTCCAAATGAGTGTGCTATGATAATTGGGTTTTTTATATTTTCTTTTTCCATTAAGTCTCTTATCATATTGGCGTAGTCATAGATTGTTAAATCTTTATTTGGCCATGGACTTTTTCCAAAACCTGGATAGTCTACAATATATATTTGATATTTATCTTGTAACATATTAATTAAATAAGTAAATGTTTTTCTTGTATTTCCCCAACCTGGTAATATTAATATTTTTGTTTCTCCCTGACCATATTTTTCATAGTGAATAGAGTAGTCTTCAAACATAAAATCACCTGTTATAATTTATTCTAATTCTTCTTTTCTGTTAAAAAGCTTGTATAATAATTGGTCAGTATGGTATAATATAAGTGTCAAGGAAATGCGAGACCTGTTCTCATATAAAACCGACTAAAGTGACGATACGGGAGTTTTGATCAGCTATCGGTGTTGAAGACCTTCTGCCGTGCAGGTAGGGATCCTAAAGATGGCGTAAGAACACCCACCTGTAAATATGCAGGTTTTATCGTTGGACAGACGCTTTCCTTGATTTTTTTGTTGATTTTTCAAGGGTTTTATGTTATAATAACAACACGTGAGGTGAGCGCAATGGTAGTACTTCCAATTGCTAATAAAGATAGAGTTTTATTTGTAGAAGTAACATTAAAAGATGCTCAAAAAATTCATAGTAGTGTTTGTTTTGAAAGTGTACCAGAAAGTGAAGTAATTGTTAATCAACAAGCATATTCACAATCTAGTTATGCTAAGGATAAAGATGATTCTAGTGTTGTTAATTTTATACGTAATACTTCATTAATTAGTAGAAATGATTTTGTTGTAACAACAAGAGAAGAAGCGGAGTCATCTAGATATGATGTGTACCAAGTAAAACAACCACCTAAATTTGTAAACAAAGCATTAGATAATTTATATGCTAGTATTATTACAGATATGAGAAAACAAATTCCTGGTGCTAAAAAAGGAAGATGTATTTCTTTTGATAAACTAGGATTTAAAGACGAGTTAAGTGAAGATAGAGTTAGAACTTTACAAAATGTTATTGCAAGTGAAAGAAATAGTAGTTTATGGCCGGGCTTATTGGAAAGAGCAGGTGTTGGTGATATGCCAAAAACTTTAGAGTTTTTAGAACACTTTGATTTTACAGTAATTCCTGCTACTAAAATAAATGAAGAAGAACTTAGATCAGTTTTATCTTCTTTAGAACCATTACAAATTCAAGCATATCATAACTTGAATAAGGTATATCAAATGGCAAAGGATAATCAAGATATTTATTCAAAGTTATCACGAGTTTATCATAGTATTTATCAACAACCATATCAATTAATTCATTCTTCTAAACAAAGAAGTCAACTAAGTGATGAAAATGGATATCAAAAACAAAAAGCTTTAGGAGAAATTATTAATTTCCAAAATGGACAAGAATATAGAAAAACAGCTTAATTTTGAACGATTTGAAAGATTAGTTGGACAGGATGGTATGCAGACTTTAAAAGAAAAGTCTGTTTTCATTTTAGGTATTGGTGGCGTTGGTGGATATTTATGCGAAGCATTGGCTAGAAGTGGTGTAGGGCATATTATTTTGATGGATGGTGATGTAATAGACGAGACTAATATTAATCGTCAGATCATTGCTTTATATTCTACAGTTGGATTAGCAAAAGTTGATGTTATGAAAGAAAGAATCTTAGATATTAATCCTAAGTGTGATGTAGAAACAATCAATTGTTTTTTAGAGGATGATTTGTCAATTTTAAAAGAATTTTCATTTGATTATTTTATTGATTGTTGTGATGATGTGAGAGTGAAGAAAGCTTTATTATCTTATTTTGATGAGAGAAAAGATTTTCTTTGTTGTTTAGGTACTGCTAAAAAGTTAGATCCAAGTAAGTTAGAAATTACAAAATTAGATAAGACTTTTAATGATCCTTTAGCAAGAATTCTTAGAAAATATGTAAAAGATAGTCATCTTTCTAGTAAAGTTAATGTGTTGTTTTCTAGTGAGTTACCTATTTCTTGTGATGGATTAGGTTCTAGTTCTTTTGTTCCAAGTAGTGCAGGGTTACTGATAGCTAGTTTTGTTGTTAGAAATTTATTAGATAAAAAAAAGAAATAGTTTTGTTGCTATTTCTTTTTTTAGAATTTTCTATATAGCCCAATTGCTTTTCCTAATATAGTTACATTTTTTAATATAATAGGTTCCATAGTGTCATTTTCTGGTTGAAGTCTAAAATATCCGTTTTCTTTATAAAAGGTTTTTACTGTTACTTCATTATCATCATTCATGGCAACAACTGTATCTCCATTGTTTGCAGTGTTTTTTCTTTCAACAATTAAAATATCACCATCATAGATACCAACATTAATCATGGATTCACCGCTTACTTTTAAAGTGAATATTTCATTTCGAGTAGTAAATAAATTAGCCGGTAAAGCAAAGTATTCGTCTGGAACTTCGATTGCTTCAATAGGATTTCCGGCAGTAACTTTACCAAGTAGAGGAACTTCTACGACGTTTTCATCTTTTTCAATATATTCATTTGGTACTAATACTTCAATTGTTCTGTTTTTACCATTTCCTTTTGATATATAACCTTTTTCTTCTAGTTTTGTTAAATGAAAATGGATAGTAGCAGGAGAATTTAAATGAGCCTCCTCACCAATTTCTCTTACTGTAGGTGGATAACCATTGTTGGCAATCCATTTTTTTATAATCTGTAAAATTAATTGTTGTTTCGTAGTAAGTTTTTCCATAGTATTCCTCCTTTTTATATAAATCCAGTTTACCATGTACTGTGTCAAATGTCAAACAAATGTTTTAAAAATGTATTGACACGAACAATTGTATGATATATACTGAGATTGTAATGAAGGGAGAGATGTATATGAATATGAAAATGAAAAAAATTGCAAAAGAGGGGTTCTTTTTATTTCTTCTTTATTCTTTATTTACTTTATGTTTATTTATGAGTGCTGATAGAATTGAGCGCCTAGATCAAGTAGGAGATGATTTTAGAAATACGAATCAAAGTGTTTCTATTAATTTTTCAAAGTAAGTTATAATTTGTGTTATACTACTATTAGGTGATTTTTAATGAATAAAATTATTTTAGTAGATGGAAACAATTTATTATTTCGTAGTTTTTATGCTACAGCATATCAAGGGGTTATTATGAGAAACTCAAAGGGGTTTCCTACTAATGCGTTATATGGATTTATTAATATGATGCATAAAATTATAGAAGAGGAAACTCCTACCTATATAATGGTTGCTTTTGATAAAGGAAAAACATTTAGACATGACAAGTATTTAGAATATAAAGCTGGTAGAAGTGAAATGCCAGATGAATTAAGAGAACAGTTTCCTAAAGCAAAAGAAATATTAGATGCACTAGGTATTAAACATTTTGAAATTGATAATTATGAAGCGGATGATATTATTGGGACTTTGTCATTAGAAGTTGAAAAAAGAGATGATTTTAGAGCGTTAATTGTAAGTAGTGATAAGGATTTGTTGCAACTAGTTAGTGATAAAGTTGTTATGAAAATGTTAAAGACTAGTGGACATATTATGATGACCAAAGAAGAGTTTATGAAAACTTATCAAGTAGAACCAATTCGTATGATTGATTTAAAAGCGTTAATGGGAGATAGTAGTGATCATATACCAGGAGTAAAAGGAATTGGTGAAAAGACAGCTATTAATTTATTATCTAAATATGAAACATTAGATAATTTATATCTACATATTGAAGAAGTAAAAGGCAAAACAAAAGAAAAGTTAATTAATGATAAAGATAATGCTTATATGAGTTATGACCTTGCTACTATATATCGTGAAGTTCCTTTAGATTTTACTTTAGAAGATTGTAAATATACGAGAGAAGATAAAGAAGAATTTCGTAGATTACTAGAAGAGTTTGAATTTCATTCTTTATTAAAAAAATATAATTTATTAAATGGTAAAGAAGAAAAAACTGTTGTAGAAAATAAAATAAATATATTACCCGTATCTCTATTAAAAGCAAATAGTTATTCTTTTTATGTAGAAACTAGAGGTAGTGTATATAGTAAGAGTCAAGTACTTGGTGTGGGATTTTATGATGGTGTAAATGGATACTTTATTAGTAAAGAAGAGTTAGAACAATATAAAGAATTATTCTCTAATAAAAGTTTTAAATATACGTATGATTTAAAAAAAGATATTGTAGTTTTAAATAACTTTAATATTACTATAGAAAATGTTAATTTTGATACTATGATTGCTGCTTATTTACTAGATTATGTTGTAAAAGATGATATTAGTTTTGTAGCAAAATCTTTTGATGTAGATATTCCTTTATATGATGATTTGTTTGGTACTGAGAAAAGACCTAAAGAAGTTAGTTTGGATGTATTAAAAGATGTTTGTTGTCGTAAAGCTAAATTTATTTATGATACTAGAAATGAATTGTTAGAAAAGTTAAGTAAGAATCAAGAATTAGAATTATTTCAAGATATAGAGATGCCTTTATCTAGAGTATTAGCTGATATGGAGTTAACTGGTATTAAAGTGGATGTTTCTTATTTAGATAAAGTAAGTGAAGAGTTAAAAGAACAGATGGATAATTTAGAAAAAGAAATATATGAACTATCTGGTGTTACTTTTAATATTATGTCTCCTGCACAACTTTCTAAAGTGTTGTTTGAAACGTTAGAGATACCATATCCAAAAAGAGTAAAAGATGGTAAGTATTCTACTAGTAAAGATATTTTAGATAAGATTCGTTTTGTACATCCTGTTGTTGACAAAATATTAGAGTATCGTACTTTAGCAAAGTTATATACTAATTATGCAGTTGGATTAAAAGCAGAAGTTAGAGAAGATGGTAGAATTCATACTATATTTACACAGACTTTAACACGTACAGGAAGATTATCTAGTATTAGTCCTAATTTACAGAATATTCCGGCAAGAAAAGAATATTCTAAGTTAATTAGAAAAGCGTTTATTCCTGATGAAGATTCTAAGTTGTTATCTAGTGATTATTCACAGATAGAGTTAAGAGTGTTTGCTCATATGTCTAATGCTGTTAATTTAATACAAGCTTTTGTAGATGGTAAAGATATTCATGCTAAGACAGCTTCTGATATTTATCATGTTCCAATAGAAGAAGTTACAAAAGATATGAGAAGAACAGCAAAAGCTGTTAATTTTGGTATTTTATATGGAATTAGTAGTTTTGGATTAAGTGAGGATTTGGGAATTGATATAGGAGAAGCAAAAAAATTTATTGATAATTATTTAAAGACTTATCCAGGTATTTCTGATTATATGGAAAAAGAGAAGAAAAAAGCATATGAGTTAGGTTATGTAACAACATTAATGCATCGTAGAAGAGTTATTCCAGAATTGAAGAATAAGAATTATATGATTCGTAGTAGTGGAGAGAGAATGGCTTTAAATACTCCAATACAGGGTACTGCTGCTGATATATTGAAAAAGGCAATGGTAGAAATTTATGATGAATTTAAAAAGCGTGGTTTAAAAAGTAAGATGTTAATACAAGTACACGATGAATTGGTGTTTAATGTTGTCTCAGAAGAGTTAGAGGAAGTAATTGAGGTTGTTAGAGGTATTATGGAAAATACGATAACACTTCGTGTACCATTAAAAGTAGATATTGAGTATGGTGATAATTGGTATGAAGCAAAATAGGAAGTAGGTGTTCTATGCCAGAAAAACCAGAGGTTGTTACGGTTTGTAATACTTTAAAAAGACAAGTATTAGGTAGAGAAATTACAGATTGTTCTGTATACTGGGATAATATTATTGCTTATCCTAGTGTTTTAGAGTTTACTAAAAATATTGTTGGACAAAAGATATTAGATATTACAACAAGAGGTAAATGGTTAGTATTTGAATTAAATCAATATTTATTATTAATTCATCTACGAATGGAGGGAAAGTTTTTCTTTCGAGAAGTAGGAGAAGAAAAAAATAAGCATGAGCATGTATTTTTTACTTTAGATAATTCTATTAGTTTTCGTTTTCATGATGTTAGAAAATTTGGAAAGATGTATTTATTAGATAAAAAAGATGCTTATACGAAAAAGCCTTTATGTGAATTAGGATTAGAGTTTGATGATAGTGCTCTTACAGAAGATTATTTATATCAGAAAATACATACTAAGAATTTACCAATTAAGACACTTTTATTAGATCAAAGTATTATTGCTGGTATTGGTAATATTTATGATGATGAAATATTGTTTTTAAGTCATATTTCGCCTCTTCGTAAAGGGCGTAAGGTTACTAAGAAGGAATGTGGTCTTATTATTTCTAATACTAGGAAAGTACTTAGTGAAGCAATTTTAATGGGTGGAACAACTATTAAAAGTTTTACTTCTAGTGAAGGTGTTCATGGACTTTTTCAAAATAAATTAGCAATTCATGGTAAAAAGGGAAAGTGTCCTGTTTGTCAAAATGATATTTTAAAAATTAAAGTTGGTGGAAGAGGAACTTATTATTGTTCTAAGTGTCAAAAATAAGTATAGGAATTATACTTATTTTTTATTGTTAAAACGTGTAAAAAAAGTAAAAAAATGTGTGTACAAAGGTATTCTTTTGTTGTATAATTGTATTCGGTCGAAAGGAGTAGTAATTTTATGAAAAAGACGAAGATAATATGTAGTATTGGACCTTCTTCTAGTAATCCTGATGTAATGGAGAAAATGGTTTTAGCTGGTATGAATGTTGCGAGAGTTAACTTTACTCATGCTACGGAAGAAGAAAGAGAACAAGTTTGTGCTTCTGTTCGTGAGGTTAGAAAACGTACTGGTAAAAATATTGCTTTATTATGGGATACAAAGGGTCCTGAATTTCGTAGTGGAATGTTAGAAGGAGATTGTATTGATTTAGTAGAAGGTAAGACTATCCGTATTGTGAAAGAAGAAGTTCTTGGTAATGAAGAAAGATTTAGTGTTAATCATCCAGAAGCAATTGATAGTTTACATGTAGGCTCTATTATTTTACTTGAAAATGCTAAGATGAAATTAGAAGTTGTGGATAAAGATGAAGATGGCGTTACTTGTAAAATTGTTGCTGGTGGTGTATTAGGTAATCGTAAGAGTATGAGTGTTCCTGGTGTTAAATTAAATATGCCATATGTTAGTGATGCTGATAGAGCTGATTTGGATTATGCATGCAAACATGGTGGAGAATTCTTAGCTATTTCTTTTGTTTCTACTAAAGAAGATGTTTTAGAGATAAAAGAGATTTTAAAGGAACATGATAGATTAGATTTAAAAATTATTTGTAAAATTGAAAGTGAATTAGGTATTAAAAACTTAGAGGATATTCTTGAAGTTTCTGATGGTGTTATGGTTGCTAGAGGAGATTTAGGTACAGAAGTAGCTAGTGAAAAATTACCTATTATCCAAAAACATATTATTAAAGTTTGTCGTAAGATGGGCAAGATTTGTGTTGTTGCAACTGAGATGCTTGAAACTATGATGGAAAATACTCGTCCAAAAAGAGCTGAAACAAGTGATATTGCTAATGCTGTATTAGATGGTACAGATGCTGTTATGTTAAGTGGTGAAACAACAGTAGGTAAACACCCAATTGAAACAGTTGCTGCTATGGCTCGTATTTGTGAAGTTACAGAACAATATGCTAAGTTTGATTATATCGATGAAACAAAAGGTACTAATTCTATTCCATTTACTATTGCTCAGAGTGTAGTAGAATCTGCTAACTGGTTAAATGCTAAATTAATTTGTGCTTCTACTATTAGTGGTACTACAGCTAAAATGATTAGTAACTTAAAACCAAGTGCTCCTATTTTAGCTTTATGTCCAGATGAAAAAGCTGCTCGTAGACTTGCTTTAAATTGGGGGGTTGAACCAACTTATTTACCAATTTGTAATTCTACAGATGAAATATTAACAGAAAGTGTTAAAAGAGCAAAAGAGGTTTTTCCTCTTGAGTCTGGGGACATTATTATATTAACAGGAAGTTTCCCTAATACAGGAGTTTCTCATCCAACTAACTTAATGAAAATAGAAAAAATTGACTAAAAGATATCGTTATGATATCTTTTTTTTAGGTGATGTTATGTATGATTTTGTAAAATGTGATAAGAGTTATCATATTGGTCTTTTTTTAACTAATGCATACTATATCGATAGAAATGATTCTAATAGGTTATCTATTTATCAAAGTTTTTATATTCCTAAAAGTGACGATATTGTGTATCGTAAGATAAGAACAAATTCAGAATATGATGGATTGGAGATTCCTTCTTTACCTATAGAAATTGAGGTGTGTACTTCTTTAAAAAATAATGGTGTTTGTTCTGTAGAAGAAATGGAAGTAATTAAAGAAGATATTTTATCTTTTGCTAGAAAAGAACATGCAAAAAGATTTTTACCAAATAGAGTTTTTCAATATATAAAAAAATAATCAAAGGGTTACTTTGATTTTTTTCTTAATATATCATATTGGGTATATAGTTTTTGAGTATTGTTTTCTAACATTCGATAGTGCAGTAGATAAGGAATAAATAGACATAGTAGACAAAAGAAGATGATTAGTAAATAAACATTATTTATGATAATACCAGATAGATAAAATAAAATAGTTAATATTCCAACAAAGATGGTAACTAATAAATGAATTAGTCTTTCATGTTGGAAGAATTTAATTTGTATTAAGTGATTTTCTAAATCTTCTTTGGTAATTTTTTCATTACTTTCTATTTTTTTATCTATTTCTTTTATATAATTTAATAATCTTTTCTTCATATTAATCGATCTTTTCTGATAAGTTTTCATTATCAAATTCCTTATCATCTTCCATTAATAATTCATGGATTTCTTCTTCTTTTGTATCTACGAATACTTCTTCAATTCTATCTACTCGACATTTTTCAGCTTTTATAATAGCATCTATTTTATCTGTTGCGGCATCTATTTCATCGTTTACAACAACATAGTTATATTTTGTTACTTCATTGATTTCTTTATAAGCTTGATGGAAACGTTCTAGTATTTTTTCTTTAGAATCCGTTCCTCGTTTTTGTAATCTTTTTACTAATATTTTTAATGAAGGTGGAAGAATAAATATAAAGATTGCTTCTGGTACTAATTTTTTAATATTACTAGCACCTTCTATTTCTATTTCTAGAATTACATCAATTCCTTTATCTAGTTTTTCTTTAATGGCTCCTTTAGGAGTACCATAATAATTACCTGCATAATTTGTATATTCTAGGAAGTAATCATCTTTAATTAAAGATTCAAATTCTTCTTTTGTTACAAAATTATAAGTTGTTCCAGGAATATCATTCGTTCTTGGTTTTCTACTAGTTGTAGAAACTGATAACCATAAGTTTTTATTTTCTTCTAATAGTTTGTTAATGATGGTTCCTTTACCACTACCACTAGGTGCAGATATTACAATTAATTGTCCACTTTTTTTAGATTTAATCATTATCATTATCCTTTCTTATATATAAATTATTTTCTATTTCTTTTTGCCAAACACTTTCTTCTTGATATGGTAAAGTATAAATCTTTGTTGTTCTTAATTCAAGAGAAAGTAGAAAATCTTTTTCTTTTGTTATTTTACTAATGATTGGTAAAGTTATTTCTTTTTTATGTTTATTTAAATATTTTTTTCCTATATCATTAAAAGCTAATAGACGAATATAAGTTATTTCTTTTCCTAATTTATTTTCTTCTTTTGTATAGTTACAAAGTATTTGAAGTAGGGCTCTTGATATTTTAGTATAAGTTGTATGTTTTCCTTTTGCTTTTTTAATTAAATCATCATAGGATGTTGCTGATAAGATTTGTTTTTTTAGAATACTCGCTAAATCATTTGATACTAAGTGATATTTATCAAGATTATCTTCTGTAATTATTTTATATTTTAATAATGGGAAATAGTCTTTTATATTATGTAGTTTATTTGTTTTTAAAGATTGTAAAGTGTTTTTAGGAACACTTGTTTTTATTAGTTCTAAATTATTTATATTTTCTCTAATAGATGTTGCGCTGGAAATAGAAGAAGTGATGTTTTTATCATGATAGTTATTGGTTCTTTTTATCGTTTCTGGTTTAATTTTATAGTTGTTTTGTAATATGGTTTTTATATAGGTAATACCTAAGATATCGTTTGGTAAAGTTATTTCTTTTCCTGTTAAATCTTTTATGGCAAGAGATAGTGAAGTAGGGTAGTTGTTTCCAAATTTTAGATATATTTTTACTAGTTTATCAAAGTCTTCATTTTGACATTGTGTTTTGGCAATTAGTTCTAAATCTTCTATATTATTTGATTCACTACCAAAGATTAGTTTATCTACTTTTAAGTTTTCAAGTAATGTGATTCCTGCATAACTATAATAATCAGCACTTTGTGTTACAAAAGCATATGGTATTTCTATTACTAAATCTGCACCATTTTCAATGGCAAGTCTTGCTCTTTCCCATTTGTCAATAATAGCTGGTGTTCCTCGTTGAGTGAAGTTACCACTCATCGCAATTATAATAGTTGCATCTGGATATTTTTCTTTTATTTTTTTTATTTGATATAAGTGTCCATTATGAAATGGGTTATATTCAGCAATAATTCCTACACTAGACATAGTATCCCTCTTTTCTTGTTAAAATAGTTTATCACAAAACTAAATTTCTTTCAATTTAGAGACGTTGACATAATTATGATGTAAGATTATAATTTTTATAGATAATAGGTGATAGCGTGATGAAAACAGCTGGGAAAACATTTGAAAAAATGAAAATGTTAATAAGAAGAAACCCTAGAAAAGTATTGGCTCTAGGCATTTTTGTCGTTGCTGTTTCTATCTTTTTCATTGGAAATGCTTTTGCAGCTTTAACACCAACTGAAAGTGTTATTATTACGTCACAAAAAACTAGTTTTGAAGATAGTGAACCTGGTAGTTGGCAAGTAGAAAAAAGTGGTAAATGGATAGCGAAGGGAAAAGCTAGAGTTACTTTTGATGTAGAAACAACTTTGATGAAAAAAAATAAAAATATGGATATTATATTAGTGTTAGACACTTCTGATTCTATGAATGGTATTATGATAGATTGCGTAAAAAGAGATACTATTAAATTGGTTGATAACTTGCTTTCTAATGAAAATAATAATATAGCTTTAGTAACTTTTAATACAGGTTCAACAATAGTATCTGATTTTACGAATGATAAAGATTATTTAACTAATGAGATTAATAATATTCAACCTTCTGGAAGTACTAATTATTATAAACCACTTATTGATGTCGATAGTCTATTAAAAGATTACAAAAAAATAGATAATAAAGAAGTTACTGTCTTGTTTTTAACAGATGGATATCCTAATGTTGATTCTCCAAATCAGATTGCTCAATACAAAACTTTAAAGAAAAACTATCCTTATATTACAATTAATGGTATTCAATATGAATTAGGTGATTCGGTTTTAACTCCTATAAAAGAAATTAGTGATTATCAGTTTATTGCAGATACAGAGACATTATATGATGTATTATATGAAGCTAGTGTTGTACCTGTAAAATATAATGAATTTAAGATTATAGATTATATTGATAATAGATATTTTACATTAGATAGTGTCGATGATATTACTGTTAGTCAGGGGAGCGTAAAATTAAAAGAGGAAAATGAACAACAAAAGATAACTTGGATTATAGATAACTTAAAATCTGGCAGTAATGTTAAGTTGACGATGGATATTAATTTAATTAGTGATTATATTGGGCAGAGTGGAATATATCCGACAAATAAAAGTGAAGAAATTATTAGTAAAATATCAAATATTTCAGATGAAGATGTGGTAAGTACGAAAACTCCGGTTTTAGCAGATAATTATAAAGTTACTTATGATGGTAATAGTCCTGATGGAAGTAAGGTCACGAATGTGCCAGAGGCTGCTAATTATTCGGTTTATGACACAGTTCCAATATCAACAAACGAGCCTAGTTGTGTAGGATATGCGTTTAAAGGTTGGGAGATTGTTAACAAAGCCAGTACTCGTGTAGGAGAAGATTATTTTATAATGCCAAATGAAAATGTGGTTATTAAGGCAAAATGGAGTAAGATTGAAGTATCTAAATCTATGGATGGAGTAGTTAATGATATGGGTGATCCTATTATGATGGGAAGTAGTTGGTTTAGAGCTTCTGGTCTTGAACAAGATTCAGTAACTTCAATTGTAACGAAAGATGATATTACAATTCCTGCAACAGCAATAAAATATTGGGATGTATCTAATGCCAAAGATGGAAGTGTAATTGCATATGCTGAAGATGATGGTAGAGGTAATGGAACATATAAAATAACTATTGGTGGCCAAGGTGGTGTTATTGGTAGTACGGGAAGTAGTTTATTTTCTGGCTTTTATTATGTTGAAACTATCGATTTAACTTATTTTGATACAAGTCAAATAACTTCGTATTCTTCTATGTTTTATCGTTGTAATAGATTAACTTCTATCGTTGCTTTAGATAAGTTTGATACTTCTAAGGCTACGAATATGCATGCTATGTTTTATGATTGTTATGCGTTAAAGGGGTTAAATTTAAGTAATTTTGATACTCGGAATGTAACAGACATGAGTTCTATGTTTCATGCGAATGGAGTAGACATGAAATTTGAATATTTAATCTTTGGTGATAAATGGAGTACTTCTAAAGTAACAAATATGAGTGCTATGTTTGAAAATTGTACTTATTTAACTACTATTGATCTTAGTAAGTTTGATACTTCTAATGTGACTAATATGAGTGCAATGTTTTATGGTTGTGAAGGGGTTACAACTATAGATATTTCTCGATTTGATACAAGAAAAGTAACAAAAATGAGTGAAATGTTTAGAGACTGTTATAATTTAACTTACTTAGATTTTAGCAATTTTAATACAAGTGAAGTTACAACTATGTATGGAATGTTTTGGGAGTGCCGAAACTTAACTAGTATTGATGTTGGTCGTTTTGACACGTCAAAAGTGACAAATATGTCCTCTATGTTTGCAGAATGTTGGAAGCTTCAAAGCATAGATGTTAGTAATTTTGATACTTCTTCTGTTACTACGATGGGAGGCAATTTGACTAGACATGGTTTGTCTTCATTAGGAATGTTTTCTGATTGTAGAAGTCTTACAAATTTAAATATAAGTAATTTTGACACATCAAAAGTGAAAAATATGAATGCGTTGTTTTCTGGATGTTATAATTTGAAAAATATTACGCTTGGTAATAATTTTGATACTTCTTCTGTTACTAATATGAGTTATATGTTTAATAATTGTAAATCATTAAATAGTTTGAATGTAACAATGTTTAATACTTCGAAAGTAACAAATATGGAAGCTATGTTCGCTTTTTGTAAACAATTGACAAGTATAAATTTAAGTAGTTTTAATACTTCTAATGTAACAAATATGAGTGCTATGTTTAATGGCTGTTCTTCTTTAGGTAGTTTAAATTTAAGCAATTTTGTTACTAATAAAGTAACTAAATTTGCTGATGATGAAGATCATTATGGAATGTTTTATGAATGTACTAGTTTAACATACTTAGATTTTAGAAATGCAAGTTTTGATTCGGCAGAAGTTTATGTTGCTATGTTTGATAAAGTTAATAATAATATTAATGTTGTTGTTAAAAATAGTACTGTTAAAAGCTTTATTAGAGCACGTCTTGATGAGGTTGGTAAAACTAATGCTACAGTAACAATCGCGTCTCGTGCAGTATCAACTAGTTTAATAGAAAAGGGGCCAAGGAAATTTGGACCCTTTTCATTTGGATTGAATACATTGACAGTTCAATAATGTGAGTTTATAATTTTTATAGATAGTATAATAGGTGAGAAAATGATAAAAAACATTTGGGAAAAAATACAATCTTATATTAAAAAAAGCACTGGAGTAGTAATGGCTCTAGGTATTTTTGTTGTTGCTATAACAATATTTCTTATAGGTAATGCTTTTGCTGCTTTAACACCAACAAAGAGTGTCATTATTACATCACAAAAAACTAGTTTCGAAAATAATGAACCAGGTAGTTGGCAAGTAGAAAAAAGCGGAAAATGGATAAGTAAAGGCAAAGCCAGAGTTACTTTTGATGTTGATACTACGTTAATGACCGAAGATAAAGATACGGATATTATACTTGTTCTTGATATTTCTGGTTCTATGAGTGGAGATAAGTTGGAGAGAGTTAAAACAGATTCTACGGAGCTAATAGATAGTTTACTTTCTAATAAAAATAATAATGCTGCTCTTATTACATTTGATACAGGATCTACTATTGTATCTGATTTTACAAATGATAAAGAGATGTTAATAAATCAAATAAACGCTTTAAAAGATACTGGAAGTACTAATTATTATCAGCCTTTAGTTAATGTTGATACAATTTTAAAAGATTATGTTAAGACGGATGATAAAGAGGCTATTGTATTATTTTTGACTGATGGTTATCCAAATGTTGATGTGCCAAATCAAATCGCTCAATATCAAACTTTAAAGAAAAATTATCCATATATTACTGTTAATGGTATTCAATACGAAATGGGAGAAACTATATTAGATCCTATTAAAGAGATAAGTGATAATCAATTTTTTGCTGATATGGAAACATTAAATAATGTCTTGTTTGATGCAAGTGTCGCACCAATTCCTTATGATGAGTTCAAAATAGTGGATTATATTGATAATCGTTATTTTAATTTAAATAGTGTTGATGATATTACTGTCAGTCAAGGTAATGTTAATTTAGAAGAAGAAAATGATAAACAAAAAATCACTTGGACTATACCATCTTTTAAAAGTGGTAGAGATGCAAAGTTGACGATGGATATTAATTTGAAAGATGAATATATTGGGCAAGGTGGAATCTATCCAACAAATGAAAGTGAAGAGATTATTAGTAAAATAGTAAATATTCCTGATGAAGATGTAGTAAGTACTAAAACTCCAATTCTTTCTGATAACTATAAAGTTACTTATGACGGTAATGGGCCTAA
>CALVSC010000022.1 GCA_944358855.1 uncultured Bacilli bacterium
AAAACAAGGAGGAGTTAGATGATAAATAAACAAAATTTGTGGTTTTTAACATTATTTAGTTTGATTTTAGTACTTAGCGTTTATTATATTACAATGCCTAGTGATTTACTTACAAAAGCGATGGATACAGATGCAGTAGAAGAGAAAGAAGAGTCTAAGGAAACGATAGAAGAAGTGTCCTCTTTGACGGCTATGAGAGTTAGTTTAGAAGAAGAACGACAGGATAAGATGGACGATTTACAAGAGCAATTAACTAGTGATACGATTGGTAGCGAAGAAAAGAATAATTTGTATGAGCAGTTAAAATACTTAAATACTTTACAAAGTAGGGAAGAGGAACTAGAAAAACAAATAAAAAAAGAGTTTAAATTAGATTCTTTTGTTAAAATTGATAATCATACAGTATCTGTTGTATGTGTTTCTAAAGAACATGATAATACTTTGGCTAATAATATTATGAGACTTATCCAGTCTTATTATGAAGAAAAGATGTATATTACTGTTAAATTCCAAAAGTAGGTAAAAAGCACACAACAAAATCTATACAAATCATAGAATACTTTAGGTGGTGTGATATGGCTAGTGGTATTTTAACGGCAAGAGAAAGAGAAATTTTTCTTTTGTTAATTCAAAATAAGACGACAAAAGAAATTGCTGAAGAGTTACATATTAGTGAAAAAACAATTAGAAATCATATATCTAATACAATGCAAAAGTTAGGAGTAAATGGTAGAGCGGCAGCTGTTGTTGAATTATTAAAATTACATGAATTGACTTTATAAATCGTACTAAAAAAGTACGATTTTTCATATACTTTTTTAGGTGATTGAATGATTAAATCAAGAGCTATACGTAAAATATTTATTACTAGTTTATCTTTATTTATCTTTTTGTTTGTTTCTACTTTTTTTCAATTCAATAGTTCGGAAAATACTCTTCGTACAAATTTAGAAATAGCTAGTCCAACAGGGCTTTCGACGGATACTATTTATTTACTTAATGAACGTAATTTATTAGTAAAAAGTAAAGTATTATTAGATGAGGTGGAATTAGAAGATAAAGTTTATGATATTTTAGAACAATTAACTGTTAAAAAGAATGATTATTTACCTGAGGGACTTTCTGTTTATATTCCTAAAAATACAGAAGTATTGAGCGTAATAATAGCAGATGGTATTGTTACTATTGATTTTTCGAAAGAGTTTTTAAATATGAAAGTATATTTAGAAAAACAAATTATATCGGGTATTGTTTATAGTGTATTAGAACTTGATTCTAATTTGGGTGGTGTTGTTATTTTGGTTGAGGGAGAAGTTTTGGAAGAATATCCTAATACTCATGAAAAAATAAATAGTCCTATTACAAAAGATATTGGTATTAATGAAGAATATAATCTTACTTCTAGAGAAGATATTTCGAAGGTTGTTGTTTATTATTTGTCTAGAGTGCAAGATGAAATATATTATGTTCCTGTAACCAAATATGTTAATGATAGTAGAGATAAGATAAAAATAATTGTTGATGAATTAGCCAGTAGTGTTATATATGAAGATAATTTGATGAGTTTTTTACATAGTAATATAAAATTAATTGATTATTATGAAGAAGGTGGTGTTATGTTTTTAAATTTTAATGATTATTTGTTTGATAGTGATGATAAGGTTTTAGAAGAAGTTTTATATAGTATTTCTTATTCTGTCTTTGATAATTATGATGTATCTCAGGTAATGTTTGAAGTTAATAATCAGTATGTTGGACAAGTATTTCAAGATGGGAGTATAAAAATACAATAATTTTTGTTTTAAGTCTTCTATTATTATGATAAAATGATTATAGTTAAGGTTGGTGAATTATATGACGAAGTTTATGTTGGATTGTGATTCTGTTACTTCAATAGGAAGTTCTATTTCTACTTTAGGAAGTGAAATATCACAAGTAAGTTCTAATGTTTCTGGTTATGATACGTCAAATTCTGAAGGGTTTGATTTTACGTCTGCTAAAAATAGTATTGTTAATAATTTAGAGGCATGTACGACAAAAGTACAAAATACAGCGAAGATTTTAGAAAGATTAGTTTCTAATCATACAGATACTCAAAATAGGTTAATCGGTAAAGATGCAGAAGAAGAAAAAGAAACAGAACAAAAATCTGGTAGTAATGGTTATTCATCTGGTGGAAATGGTGGAGGCTATTATGCTGGTGGAGCTGCAGTAGGTGCTGCTGTTGGTGCAGCTGCAAGTAGTGGTACTAACTGGAGAGATCGAATGGTAGATGGTGGGTATTATGGAACCTCTACTAGTAGTCATCATGCAGGTCCTGCTGATACTACTGGTTGGGGTGGTGATCGGTATACTTTGAAAGGTTATGGAGAAGTTGTTGCCTTACCAAATGATGGTGGTATGAAAGTAAACTTTACTGATGAAGAGGGTACTGCTTTAATTACAGCTAAAGTAGAAGATGGTAAAGATGTTTTCTATGATGTTAAAACAGGAGAAAGAATAGAAGATTTAGGACCAAGTGGAGCATTATTTTCTGATGATACGGCTTATTTAGATCAAATGAAACAAAAAGCTCAAACAAACGGAAGTGATACAGATTGGTATTGTATTGTTGATAGAGATAATTTTAGAACAACGATTCTAAAACAAATTGATGGTGAATGGCATGTTGCTAAAACATATGACTGTGGTACTGGTATTTGGGGATTAGAAAATAGAGATGAGTCTCATACATTTACTGGTATGTTTAAAGTGGATCATAAATCGGCATATGATGGACCATGTGATTGGTGGACTTGTTTTATTCCATGTTGGGAAGCGGATGGTTCTGAAAATGGGCAAGGTTTCCATGCTGGATATACTGGTACTCCAGAATATCAATCTATGGGTTGTACTAGATTGGATACTTATAATGCTAAATGGATATTCGATAATGTTCCAATGGGAACAACAGTTGAGGTTTTTTAGAAAGTATATGAAAATATACTTTTTTTCATGGGAAAATACTTGCGTCAAATAAAAATATGTTGTATAATCTTAGTTGTCAGTTGAATATGTCTGCGTAGCTCAGCTGGATAGAGCAATCGCCTTCTAAGCGATCGGTCAGGCGTTCGAGTCGCCTCGCGGACACCATTATAAAAATAAAGACCTAGGTTTTAGGTCTTTTTTTTGGTATAATTTTGTTGAGGTGAAAATATGAAAGAAAAGATAAAATATGAAGATTTTAGTAAGGTTGAATTTAAGATTGGAGTTATTAAAGAATGTGTAAAACATCCTAATGCTGATCGTTTGTTGGTTTTTCAAATTGATGTAGGTGAAGAAAATCCTCGTCAAATTATTTCTAGTATTGCGGAATTTTATACTCCAGAAGAAGTTATTGGAAAAAGAGTGGTCGTTGTTACTAATTTAGCTAAAGCAAAATTTCGTGGTATGGATTCTGATGGTATGTTAGTTTGTGCTTCTTTGCCTAATGATGAAGATGTAGAGTTGTTAACGATTACAAAAGATTTTCCAGGTGGTACAAAAGTAGATTAAAAAAAGAGCTAAGTTGAACTTTAGCTCCTTTTTTTTTGTATATGAATGTCCTTCTAAGTTTTTATTATGACCTGTAACACAAGCAGTAAGACCGTTTATTGATTTTAAGTCTTTAGAGAAGGATACTATTTTATCAGCACGGCTCATTATTTTTCCTTCTGGAAATTTACTAGGACAAATTGATAATGGTCCTATTTGACATCTAGTACTTGATGCTACCATCAATCCTTTAATGTATTTTGGAATGTAATGTATTTTGTCTTTGGTATTTAATTCAGTATCTGTTTTATCCATACTTCGTACTGGAAATGGAAACATGTGATGAACGATACCATCGACAATGATTTCTGATTCATAATCGTCGTTAAAATATTCCGGATACCATGTTGCAGCATTAACTACGCCCTCTAATGGATGGGTAAAGCCGTGTAGGTTTACAAATCTATCTTTTTTTATGCCTGTATTTTGCCATGGTAATTCATATAAGTCGTGGAATAGGGCAATGGTCATTGCTGTTTTAGTCGTGTGCCTGTCCCATTTCTTTTTTTGGGCTAATAAGAAAGTTACAACGGTATCACTAATAATATGTTCACCAAGACTTATGGTATCGTGATGTGGAAATTGCTCGCTATCTAATCTTCTTTGAAATTCTGGATGAGACCATATCGGTTTTATTATTTCCCATAATTTTTTTTGATCTTCTGTTGATATTTCATAGTGATCCAGTATTTCATTTACTATTTGTTCACTTTTTACGGTATCCATAGTTATCCTTCTTTCTAATTGGGCATATTATACCACAAAAAAAGGAATTTGTAAATTCCTTATTTATTTATTGACTTTTTCATAAATACTTTTCCATTCGGTTGTTTTCTTTCTGTTATTGGTGCATCTATTAGTTCAGGCATTGTAGTTGCTAAAGCTTCTATGTCGATAGAGTCTATATCAAATGGTTGCTCTAATGAAGCTATTTCTCCTGAATCTTTTTGTTTGGTGTTAGTATATTCTGCAGTTTGTTTTTTTTCTAATACTTTTTCTTGTTCTTCTTCTTTTGGTGTTTCTATTTCTGGTGTTGTTATATTTTCTTGTTGTTCTTGTTTTGCTTTTTGATAATAATCTTTTGCAACAGCTCCTTGTACTCCTAGTGTTAATAAACTAGCTGCTGTTGCTAAAAGAGTTGCTTCTGGTGTTTTTAGTGTAGCTGCTAAGTAGGCTAATCCAATGGTTGGAAATAAGCAAAAAGTTTTAAACTTTCCTAAGAAAGAACTTTTTGGATTACCTTTTCCTGTATATGATTTTGCATTGATATAAGCGATTAATGCTTCTAATCCAACATTTGCTGTTAATATTGGCATCGTTGGTAATATTGCTAAAGCAGGAACGGTTGCAAAAACTTTATCAACAATTGGATCTAATATACGACCGAATTCACTATATCCATTTAATTTTCTTGCTGCAAGTCCATCAAAGAAATCTGTTGCTCCAAAGGCAGCTGTAGCAACAACTGCTCCAGGGATGTTTCCTGATAGAAATAGGGCAGGAATTACAAATGCTCCAACTAATCTAGATGCTGTTAATAAGTTTGGTAGATATGAATTTTTGTTTTTTAAACTTTCTTTAAATAATTTTAATATATCTTTTTCAGGCATTTCTGGTTCTCCCTTCATTCCCTTATTATAACAGATGCTTATTTTTTGTAAATAGTTGTTTTTTTTATAGTTTTTCTCGGAAAAGATTTCTTTTTCATAATAATAAAGGTGGAGGTGGAAGAAATCTTGAAAGTTGTTTTGCAAGATGGAAATAAAGATTGTGGTATCAGTTGCCTTCTTTCTATTATTCGATATTATGGAGGAAGAATATCGAAAGAATATCTAAGGAGTCTTACAGGTACTAATAAAAATGGCGTTTCTATTTATCAATTGAAAGAAGCTGCTAGTACAATTGGCTTTTCTTGTGAAGGAGTTAAGGGGGATGTTTCTTTTTTAGATTCTTCTAAATTACCTTGTATTGCACATATTGTATATCAGAAGAAGTATCAACATTTCGTGGTTATTTATCATATTGATTTTTCTAAAAAAGAAGTTCTGTTGATGGATCCAGCAAAAGGAAAAGTTGTTTGTTCACTATCTTCTTTTCAACTGTTATCTAGTGGTTATTTTCTTTATTTAATTCCTAACAAAACACTTCCAATTTATTACGAGAAAAAAACGGTGTTTAAATTTTTGTCTTTGTTTATTAACCAAAATAAATTTTCATTTTTTATTATTTTTTTCCTTTCGATTATTTTGATATTAATTCAAATTGTTGTTACATTTCATTTTCAATATTTATATGATTATGCAGTATCCTTTAATTTAGTTGAAAATGTTTATATTATCAGTTTTTTTCTCTTGTTTTTTTACTTGTTTCTTTTTTTGTTTCAAACCTTAAAAAATTTTTTATTCATAAAACTTCACTTAGTCTTTGATCAAGAAATGAGTATTTATTTTTATAAACAGATTCTTCTACTTCCATATTTATTTTTTAAAAACAGACCACTTGGAGAAATATTAGAACGATTACGTGATATTGGTGAAGTGAAAAATTTTATTTTAGAGTTGTTTGCTACTTTACTTACTAATTTATTGTTTTTTATTTTATTTTTTGTTCTATTATTTCGTATTCATCCTTTCTTTTTAATGCTGTTGTTAGGATATTATTTGTTGTTGTTTTTTTTATCTTTTCTCTTTTTTAAAAAGAAAGAAAAGAAGTTAAAGAAAGTAATTCAAAAGAAAGATTTTGTTCAATCTTTTTTGGTAGAAACATTTCAGAATGTTGATACAATAAAAGGATTACATTTGGAGTATGATTTTTTAGAACAGATAGAAAAATATTATCATATTTATTTAGAAAAGAATTATCAGTACCAAAAGTTACTTTCTTTTGAAGGCTTTTTAAAGCGAGGACTTTATTATTTTTTATTTCTTTTCTTTTATGGGGTGGGTAGTTATTTACTCATTCAAAAAGAGATATCTATTTCTGGTTTTATTATTTGTCAGCAGATTTTTCAGTATTTAATGCAATATGGAATGGAAGTTACGGAATTTTTCTTTCATAGTTATAAAATTCCACTTTCTATTTCTAGATTGCAGGATTTGTTTTCTATTTTCAGAGAGAATTTTGAGGGAGGAGGATATTATCAATTAGTAAAACTGGATGGTAATATTTGTTTTTCTCATTTGACTTTCGCTTATGGGCTTCAAAAGCTTTTTGATAATTTTTCTTTTACTATTTCTGCTCATAGTAAAATTCTTGTTACTGGAAAATCCGGTTGTGGAAAAAGTAGTTTAGTTAAGATGATTATGCGTTATTTGGATGTTCCATATGGAGTCTTAAGAATAGGAGATATCGATATTAATCATATTCATTTAGATGTTATTAGAAGAAATGTTGCTTATGTCACGGGTAGTGAGTTATTGTTTTCTAATACATTACTTTATAATATTACATTGGGAAAAGAGATTGATAAAGAAAAAATAGAGATGGTGATGAAGTTAGTTATGTTGGATGAAGTAGTGGAGAAGTTACCATTAAAAATGATGACTATGGTGGAAGAAAATGGTTTTAATTTTAGCGGAGGAGAAAGACAAAAAATATTATTAGTTAGGGCATTATTAAAGGGAAGTGATATTTATATTTTTGACGAAGCATTTCATCAAATTGATATAGTGCAAGAAGAAGTAATTTTAAAAAATATTTTTCAGTATCTAGAGGAAAAGACTATTATTGTGATTAGTCATCGTTTACATAATTTAGATAGTTATGATAAAAGATACCGATTAGAGGATGGCGTTATGTATGAATTTTAAATATCAATCATCTTTTGTTTGGATTTATGTTTTGTGTTTTTTTCTTTTTTTGTTACTGGGAGTATTTTTCTTGATTTTATTTTGTAAAGAAGAAGTACGTACTTATCAGATGTTACCTTTTGTAGTCGGTGGTAAAGATGAAGTTATGGGAATTGTTTCTTCTTTAGAATTAGAGTGGCTAGAAAAAAATAAGTATTTATTGGTAGATGGCGAGAAAAAGTCATTTACTATTTCTTCGGTTGATAGAAAAGTGATGAAAAATAAAAGTGGTTGGCAACATCAAATTGTTATTCATCTAGAGGTTTCTAATTATGAGATTAATGATTCCATCTTAATTGGTCTTTTGCAACAGAAGAAGTCTTTTAGTTCTTTGTTTTTTCATATTTGGAAAGGAGAATCATGAGGGTAGTAGAAAATTTGGAATTAGCTAAAATAAAAGGAGGTGTATCTGGATGGGCTATGGTTGGTATTTGTGCTGTTATTGTTTTTTTAGCAGGTGTTTTTGAAGGTATTACTAGTCCCAATCCATGTGGTAAATGAATAGGATAGAAGATAGAGAGTTAGATAATATTATAGGAGGAGATACAATTTCTGGAACAGTAATTAATGCGTTTGCGAACATTATAGAATTGTTGTTAGATGCTGGTAGAAGAGTGGGTAGTGCTATACGTAGAGTATCTGAAGGAAATTTGTGCCCATTAGAGTAAAATTTTCTAATTTTTGAAAAAAATGGTATGAAACTTACGTTTTTTATTAAAAAATAGGTAAAAATTGTTGAAATATAAGGAAAGGTTTGATATAATTCATTGTAGTTAATGCGAAGGGAGGGATAATTGATGGCAACACAAGTAACTGTTAAAAATGGTAATTTGGATTTGGCTCTAAGAAAGTTCAAACAAAAAGTCGCTAGAGACGGTGTCCCTTCAGAGTGCAAAAAGCGTGAATCTTATATCAAACCAGGAGTAGCTAGAAGAGCAGCTAAAAAAGAAGGAATTAAAAACTCTAAAAAAAGAAATCGTAAAGATAATAGAGACTAAGGTCTCTTTTTTTTAACTAATTAATTTAAGGAGAGGAGTATTATGATTAGGATTTCCAAAAGATTTTCTAGGTCACTTATTGCTGGAGCGTTGGTATTTCAAATTGTGCCAATTACTGGTTGTGCTAGTAAAGTAAGTTATGAACAACAGGAATATGATATCGGTACGCATCAAATTATTGAAGTTGATCGTTCTTTTAATCCCTTATTTGGAAAAGATGGACTATATGGTTTAACAGCACCAGATGGTTATATTATCAAAGATTATGATTATGATAAAACAGATAGTTTTGAATATAGTGATTTTGTTTATGAAAATATTACTCCAGTAGAAGTAGGTAATCCTGATGAGTTAGGAGTTCCAGTTGAAGAAGTTTCTAGGCAAGATGATGTTTATGAGGCTGGAGAACATGTGCTTGTTGATATTAATCGTAATTTTAATTTGTGGATAGGAAAAGATGACCAAGTATTTCATTTAACAGCACCAGAAGGATATTCTGTTTTAGATTACGATTATGATAAGACAAATAGTTTTGAATTTGAAAATATAACTTATGCGAATAATCAGGCAGTACAGGTAGAAGATATTAATCAATTTGGTGAATGTGTTTCTAACAACAATCAGGGAAAAAAGAATTCTCATATATGTGATGTTGGAGAAGATATGATGGTTGTTATCCATAGGGGATTTAATCCTTTCTGGGGAAAAGATGAGATGAAGGAAGTTGAACGTATTCCTGGATATAAAGTGATTGATTATGATTATGATAAAACAGATACTTTTGAATTTGAAACGATTGTATATCAGAATGTGGTTCCTGTTAAAATAGAAAGTGATACAGAGTATGGAGTTCCTTTAGAAGATGTTAGTCAAGATAGTCATGATGATGGTTGTTATGCTCCTTATGAACATGTATTGGTTGATATTAATCGTGATTTTAATTTTCTCCTTGGTTATGAAGGTACTAAACAAATAGATGCGCCAGAGGGCTATGAAGTTCTTGATTATGATTATGATAATAATCAAGATTTTGAGTTTGAAACAACAGTTTATGTAAACAATCATGATGTTAAAACTGATTCTAATCATGATTTTGGTAAAGTATATCAAAAAACTAGAGACTAAGGTCTCTTTTTCGTTTACTTTTTATTAAAATAGTGATACAATATGTAGAACTTTAAAGGGGGAGTATTCGTGTTTTATTCAGACGAAGGTGCTAATTATCTTGTTCAATATGCTAAGAGCATGGTAGATGAAATTGCTAAAAATAAAAAAATACCTAACGATTTTATTAGCGAACAGTATCTTATATTTGCTGGTATGTTAGCTTATTATGGTTTTGATCATGTTCAAGAAATTTATGATGTTTTTAAAAAAACTGCTTTTGTTTCTAATACTGGTCCAGTTGAAACTTGTTCTAATGGAGCTTTTTCTCCTGCTTATTGTCAGACTGAAGCAGTTCCTTTACCTGGTAATAAATTTTCTATAAAAAAGACTATCTATCATACACATTTTAGAGGAGAAAACTATGGCCATTTTGTTGAGGTATTATGTCATGAAATAAATCATTGTATTAATTCTATTAGACATCCTTTTTGTCGTAGAAATTCTTTGCCAGTATATCGTAATGGTATTAATGTTAGTTATTTGGATTCTGGTAAGGAAGAAGCAAAATACTTAGAAGAAGCTATTAATACTATACAAACTGGAGAAATTATGAAGAAAATAATGATGCTTGGTGATTATAATATTAAAGATCCTACTGTTCGTTCTAGTATTCGCTCATTAGCTAACTATAAAGTTGGTGATCTGGGATTAGGTTATCAAACCATTACTCCTATTGTTTATCCATTGTATTGTGATAGTGAATTTAATTATTTAATAAAAGAAGAAAGAATTTCTGCTAATATTCGTGATATTACAGATAACTTTGATAGTAGAGTGGGTCGTGATAGTTTTTATGAATTAGCAGAAGCAGTTGATGATGCTTGGCAAAATAGAAATGTTTCTCAAGCTAAAAGAGCATATCAATTGGTTCGTCAATATCATCGATAATTATTTGAATAATTTTTTATAGTTATGTATAATATGGTTAAGGAGATGAGATTATGGTAGAAAAATTAAAACAAGATATGATTGAGGCAATGAAAGCGAAAGATAAAGATCGTTTAACTACCATTCGTATGATTAAAGGGGATCTTGATAAGGAACATATTGATAAAAAACGTGAGATTAATGATGATTTATTAATAGAGGTTGTTAATCGTGGTATCAAACAAAGAAAAGATTCTATTTTAGAGTTTGAAAAAGGTGGTAGAAGTGATTTAGTAGAAAAGACTCAAGCTGAGATTGATATTTTACAAAGTTATTTACCAGAACAATTAAGTGAAGAAGAAGTAAAACAAATTATAGACGAGGTGTTTAATACTGTTAATCCAGAAGGTCCTCGTGATATGGGTAAAGTTATGAAAGAAGTACAACCAAAATTAAAGGGTCGCGCAGATATGAAAGAAGTAAGTACAATTATAAAATCTAGATTACAATAAAAGACTAAAAAGTCTTTTTTTTTCATATCTTTTATTAGGTGAGGCGTATGCTTTCTAAGATAAAAGATTATATTCTAGATGATGAATTTAGATTGGTTTTGTTAGAAGATAGAGTTCTAGTTATTAATTTTAAGAGATTAATAAGTTTAGAAGAAGATAGGGTCTCTTTTGTTACTAATTATGGAAAAATAGTGTTAACTGGAAAGAAGTTTTTATTATCTCGGCTTTTAGATAAAGAAATTTTGATAGGTGGAAGTATTGAGAGGATTGATGTTTTTTATGAGTAAGGAATATAGAGTACTTATTCGTGGGAAAAGAGCTTCTTCCTTTTTTTCTATTTTGTTATCTAAAGGTATTTCTATTTATCAAAAAGAAGAGGTTTTAGATGGGATTATTTTAGTTCTTGATAGAGAGGGTTATTTACTTGTTACTTCTATTCCAAGTAGTTGTAGTATTGTAGTGTTAAATCGATATGGGATTGCTAAAATAAAATATTTATTGTCTAAATATTATGGACTTATTTTAGGGGGATTATTTTTCTTTTTTGTTCTTTTTTTCTTGTCTCATCTTATCTTTCATATTGAAGTTATTCATCCTAGTAAAAAAATACAAAAACTAGTAATAGAAGATTTAAAAGAGTTAGGGATTTCTAGATTTCGTTTTAAGGTTAATTATTTAAAAAGAGGAGAAATTGTGGATAAAATACTAGCTAAAGAAAAAGATAATATCGAGTGGTTATCTATTGAAGAGTCTGGTACTAAGTATATTGTTAAAGTAATTGAAAGAAAGAGAAATGCTAAAGAAGTAACTTATCCATATCAGAGTATTGTGGCAAAGAAAGATGCTATGATATTGGATATTGAGGCAGAAGAAGGGGAGGTTGTTAAGAAAAAGTATGATTATGTAGAAAAAGGTGATGTTATTATTAGTGGTCTTATTTATAATAAAGAAGATATTGTAAGTAAGAGAGCTGCTAGAGGGAAAGTATATGGAGAAGTTTGGTATCAAGTTCATTTAGAAATACCAAAAAAATATTATGAAGAAAATGTAACGGGTAAAAAGACATCATTATTGGAAATTCAATTCTTGAATCATACATATCATTTGTTTTCTCATTATTCTACTTATAAAAAAGAAAGTGTTACTTTATTACAATCTAAAATATTACCTATTTCTCTTTATTACTCTACTTATATGGAAACAGAAGTGATAAATAAAAATTATAATGTTTCTAACGTTAATCAATACGCATTGTCTTTAGCAGAAGAAAAACTTAATAAGAAATTAGATGATGATGAAGAAATTCTTTCTAAAAAAATTTTGAAAAAGTATGAAAAAGATAGTAAAATAATAGTAGAAGTGTTTTTTAAAGTGAAAGAAGATATTACAGATACATTAAATATAGAAAATTATGATATTTCTAATCAACGTGAGGAGGAATAAGATGTTTGGACCGTTATCATCTACAATTCAAGGAGTGGTTAATTTCACATGGCCAATGGTCCTTATTTCAACGATTATTATTGTTTCTTTTCGTGTTGCTTATCTTTTGAAAAATCATAGTAAGTTTGTTTTATATCAAGATTTATTAATGTTATGTTTTATTATTTATGTTTTGTGTTTGTTCCAAGTGGTTACTTTTCAGGATACGGTTAGTTGGTCAAGTAATAATTTTATTCCTTTTAAAGAGATTTTTCGATATGATTTTGGAAGTCGTTTATTTATTAAAAATGTAGTAGGAAATATGTTGTTGTTTTTACCATTTGGCTTCTTTGTTAGTTATTATTTAAAGTGTCATAAAATATGGATTCCTTTGGTATTAACATTAATTGCTTCTTGTTCTATTGAAACAGTTCAGATGATTATAGGTAGAGTTTTTGATGTAGATGATATTATTTTAAATTTATTAGGTGGTAGTTTAGGATTCCTTTGTTATTATGGACTTTCTAGGGTGGCAAAAAAGTTACCTGATGTCTTGAAAAGTGAAGTGTTTTTAAATATAATAGCGATTGTTTTATTAATTGGTTTAATTACTTTGATATAGGTGGTGTTTTCGTTGGAGTTAGAAATTTTTAATCAAACAGAAGAAGAGATTAGAGAGTTAGATACTGTTAGAAAGGTTTTAGAGTATGCTTGTTCTAAGGAAAAGTTAGACAATGTTGTGTTTAATGTTATTATTGTGGATAATCCCTATATTCATGAGTTGAATAAGAATTATCGTGGTATTGATAGAGAAACAGATGTTATTACTTTTGCTTTGGAAGATGAAGAGGACATTTCAGAACCTAATGGGGTGAGAATGCTTGGAGATATTTATATTTCTATTGATAAAGCAAAAGCACAAGCAGAAGAGTATGGGCATTCTTTACTTCGTGAACTTTCTTTTTTAGCCGTTCATGGTTTTTATCATTTGTTAGGATATGATCATATGGTTAAAGAGGAAGAAGAAATTATGTTTCAAAAACAAGAGGAGGTATTACATGAGTGCAAAATCGAACGATAAGAAAAAGCATGTTATTTTAGATCATAAGAGATTAATCGATAGTTTTCGTTATGCTTTTTGTGGTATAGTAGAAGCTTATAAGAGTGAACAAAATTTAAAAATACATACTGTTATAGCCTTTTTAGTTGTAATATTTGGTTTTATATTAGAAATTAGTTATACAGAGTGGTTAGTTTGTTTAGTACTTATTGGTCTTGTTTTAATGGCAGAGTTTTTTAATACTGCAATCGAATATGTTGTTGATTTAGCATCTCCAGAAATTCATCCTTTGGCTAAAGCAGCAAAAGATACAGCAAGTGCTGGTGTTCTTATGATGGCTATTATTTCTGCTATTATTGGACTTGTTATTTTTGTACCTAAAGTAGTTGAGGCAGTAGGAGGTTTGTTATGATTGAAAAGTTGTTAGAATTACATAAAAATAGTTATGTACCTATTTCTCATTTTCCTGTTTCTAGTTGTGTTGTTATGAATGATGGTGTTAAATTTTATGGTGTTAATGTAGAAGATGCTAGTACGAGAGCTGGTGTATGTGCTGAAAGAAATGCTATTTTTAGTGCTATTACTGCGGGTTATTCTAAAGGTGATTTTAAAGAAATACATGTTATGGTTTCTAGTGGAAAAATAGGAATGCCTTGTTTTGTATGTCGTCAAATGATTTCGGAAGTTTTTTCGGAAGATAGTTATGTATATTGTTATTCTACTAAGGGAGAAGTAAAAAAATATATGGTTAAGGAATTATGTCCTTATCCATTTGGTGAGGATGATTTAAATTGAAATGTGGATTTGTTAGTTTAGTTGGTAGACCCAATGTTGGAAAAAGTACTTTACTTAATAGTATATTAGGAATGAAATTAGCAATTACTTCTAATGTTAGTGGAACGACACGTAATGTTATTCAAGGAATTTATAACGACGATGATTCACAAATTATTTTTATTGATACCCCTGGTATTCATAAACCAACACATAAATTAGGTACTTTAATGAATAAGAAAGCTTATAATCATACTGAAGGGGTGGATGTTATTTTATTTTTAGTAGATATTTATAAGGGATTTGGTAGAGGAGATGTATTTATTTTAAATAAAATAAAAGATCATCATGTTCCTGTTTTTCTATTATTAAATAAAGTAGATCAGTTTAAAGATAAAAGTATTTTATTAGATAAAATTAATGAGTTAAAAGATAAGTATGATTTTGCTGAAATTATTCCTATTTCGGCTAAAAAGAAAAGTAATTTAGATAATTTATTAGAAACTCTTAAAAAGTATTTACCAGATACTCCTAAGATATATTCTGATGATGATTTAACAAATGTTTCTACTAGATTTATTATGGCAGAGTTTGTAAGAGAAAAAGTGTTAGAATTAACGAGACAAGAAATACCTCATACTGTTACTTGTTATGTTGAAAATTATGAAGAAGATAAAGATATTGTACATATTCAAGTATTAATTGTTGTCGATAGAGAAAATATTAAAAAGATTATTATTGGTAAGGGTGGCGCTATGTTAAAAGAAATTGGTAGTCGTGCTCGTTACGATATGGAAAAGTTTCTTGGTAAAAAAGTTTTTTTAGAAACTTATGTTAAAACATTAAAAAATTGGAGAGATGAAGAAAGATATTTCTTAGAACTTGGATTAAAAGATGATGATGAATAGTATAAAATAAATAGAAAATCACCACTATAGAAATATAGAGGTGATTTTAATGAAAGATATTTTATGGGAATTGTTTAAAAAAACGGGAGAAGTTCGATATTTTTTGGCTTATCAAGCAATTATAAAGAAGAAGTGATGAATTTTGAAAATAGAATGTGTAGAGGGAATTGTTTTAAGTGAAGCAAATTATAGTGAATCTAGTAAAATTTTAAATGTATTTACAAGAGAACATGGTTTAATAGGGATCATGTCTAAGGGTTGTCGTAATATGAAGTGTAAATTACGAGGCGTTAGTCGTAAACTGTTATATGGAAAATTTCATATTTATTATAAGAAAGATGGACTATCTACGTTGAGTGCTGTAGATGTTATTGATAGTTATTCTAAACTTCTTACAGATTTAGAAAAAGTAAGTTATGCTTCGTACTTATTAGAATTAACTTTACAGGTTGTTAGAGAGAATGATGATGTACTTATTCTAGATTTAATTACCGCTGCTTTACGTAAGATGGAAGAAGGATTATCTCCTATTGTATTAACAGAAATATTAGAGTTAAAATATTTGGATTTTTTAGGGGTTCGCCCTAGTATTGATTGTTGTAGTGTATGTGGAAGTGATAAGGGAATTGTAACAGTTTCTTCTAATGCAGGAGGTTATTTATGTAGAAATTGTTGCGGGAATGAAGCGCTTGTATCTGATAAGATGATTAAGTTAATCCGAATGTTTTATTATGTTGATATTAATAGTATTTCTAAATTATCGATTAGTGATTCTGTTATTTTAGAAATTAATCGTTTTTTAGATGATTATTATGATCGATATACGGGTATTTATTTAAAGAGTAAAGATTTTATTAAACAGTTGAATAAATTAACGTAAAGTAAAGAAGTTCTTTACTTTTTTTTGTGTTTATGTTATAATAAGCGCAATTTAAGGGGGAAAAGGTTATGAAAAAGTATGATAGTATTTTAAAAGTACTGGATGTTGTGGGAGTTATTTTATCATTAATTACTTTGTGTATTTTAATGATTGTGTTAGTACAGTCAACAACTTTGTTTTTTCTATTATTTAGTGTGTTTTTTATTTATACTGTATTTCAACTTGTCGGATTTTTAGAATCTTTAAATGTGTTTCATAAGAAGAAGATAGTTATTAAAAATCCTTTAGTTAAAATTAGGGTTGACAGAGCTTAAAAAGTTAGATATAGTTATCTCAATAAGTGTGATGACCGGTGTGGAAAGCCGCGAGCAGTATATGATGAAAGCAGATTCTTCTAGAATAAGTAAGGTGGAACCGCGGGGAAACTCGTCCTTACATATTCTAGAAGTTTTTTTATAAGGAGGAAGAAGTTATGGAAAAGTTATCAATGGAAAAACTTACAAGTTTCTGCAAACAATATGGATTTATTTTTCAAGGAAGTGAAATATATGGTGGTCTTGCTAATACATGGGATTATGGTCCGTTAGGAGTTGAATTAAAAGAAAATATAAGACGTGCTTGGTGGCAAAGGTTTATTCAAGAAAGTCCCTATAATTATGGTATTCAGTCTGCTATATTAATGAATCCTAAAACATGGGAGGTTTCAGGACATTTAACGATGGCAACAGATCCTTTAATGGACTGTAAGGAATGTAAAGAACGTTTTCGTGCTGATAAGATTGTTAATCAGTATTTAAGTAGTCATGGTAGTAGTGAACATGCTGATGGGTGGAGTCATAAACAATTAGAAAACTTTATTAAAGAAAAACATATTAAGTGTCCTAATTGTGGCAAAGAGAATTTTACAGAGATTCGTGATTTTAATATTATGTTTAAGACTTTCCAAGGTGTTACAGAGGATAAGAAAAGTACTATTTATTTAAGACCTGAAACAGCTCAAGGTATGTTTGTTAATTTCTTAAATGTACAAAGAAGTATGAGAGCAAAACTTCCTTTTGGTATTGGGCAAACTGGTAAGAGTTTTCGTAATGAAATTACCCCAGGTAATTTTACTTTCCGTACTCGTGAGTTTGAACAAATGGAATTAGAGTTTTTCTGTAAACCAGGTGAAGATGAAGAGTGGTTTCAATATTGGAAGAATTATTGTATGAACTTTTTGTTGGATTTGGGTATAGAAAAAGAACATTTACATTTTTATGATCAAAAGAAAGAAGAACTTGCTCACTATAGTAAAGCAACTACAGATATTGAGTATCTATATCCATTTGGTTTTGATGAATTATGGGGTATTGCAAATAGAACAGATCATGATTTGAAAAATCATATGAAAGGTAGTGGAGAAGACTTTACATGTGTTGATTTAGAAACCAATGAAAAGTTTATTCCTTATTGTATAGAACCAGCGTTAGGTTTAGATCGTGTTGTACTTGCCTTTTTATGTGAGGCATATGATGAAGAAACGCTAGAAAATGGTGATATTCGTGAAGTTATGCATTTTCATCCTGCTTTAGCACCATATAAAGTGGCTGTTTTACCATTAAATAAAAAATATCATGGAGAAAAAGCAAGAGAAGTTTATGCTTATCTTTCTAAGAATTTTTCTACTAGTTATGATGAAACTGGTTCTATCGGTAAGCGTTATCGTAGACAAGATGTGGTTGGTACACCTTTTGCTGTTACAGTTGATGATGAAACATTAAATAACGGTACAGTTACTTTAAGAAATCGTGATACCATGGAACAAATTGTATTACCTGTAGAAGAAGTTGTTGAATATGTAAAGGAAAAAGTAAAATTTTAGACTTTTCCCTTTTTTATTTTGACAAAACCTTTTTTTGTTTTTTATACTAAAAATAAAGGTAGGGATGAGTATGAAAAAGATAAGTACATTATTTTTTGTTTTTGTCGCTTTTATGTTCTTTGGAACTATGCATGTTTCTGCTTTGGGTACTGAAGAAAATAATTCTGTTTTTCATAGAGAGGGAAGTGAATTAGAAGTTTCTATAGCTGATTTTCCATATACATATACTTCTGGTGAGTACTCTTATACAATTGAAGGTTTAGAATTAGAGTTATATAATTATTATGATTTAGAATATGCTGATGTTTTTGCAGGAATTGAACCGGATTATGTTATTCCTATTACGGATTCTAGTGTTACTATTGAACCAGAGGCTGCTATAAGTGATAATGTGTATGGTGATAGTAGTTCGTCAGATGGAACGTTTGTCAATTTGAATATCAATCTTGATAATGATATGATTGACGATTTAATTACAGAATATTTATTATCTACTGATGATTTTGATTATTTTGCTGATGAAGGATATATTGTTTTTGTTAATGTTAAGTATCGTTTTACGGATATGCCTGAGGAACTTCATGGCTTTAAAATGGGATTTCTTAATTATTTATCATTAAGTATGATGGATTTGGAAATTAATAGTCCTGAAGAAGTAGCTGAATTGCTTGATTTTTTTTCCGAAGAGATTGTTTTAAATGACGAATGTGGTCAATTTATTGATTATTATTTCTATGATATAAATGATGGATTGTATGCTCCTAGTTTTATTGAAAATGAATCTTTTTATTTAGAGTTGCTTAATAGTGAACAAGTTTCTTTCATTGATGCTGATTCATGGACTGATTTATTATATCAGAATCCTAATGCTTTTTATGATGGCAATTTTGCTTCTAAAACGTTTGTTTTTCA
>CALVSC010000023.1 GCA_944358855.1 uncultured Bacilli bacterium
CTCTACCACTAGAAAACACTTGCTCCGAAGAAATAAAGTTATTAGCCATGAATGAAGAAACATACCTAGAAGGAGAAAACAATAGAATAACATTACCATATGGAAGAAATTTTATGGTTTATGAAGACAATCGTCCAAGAAATAGTCTTTCTCCTAAAAACTATCGATTCTTTGTAATGAAAGGATATGACTTGTTTACCAAAGAAGTAGATTCTGATGGTATATCTGATTATTACTATTTGAATGGTAATTATGCTGATAAAACACCTGTTGAAAGCTATTTAATTAGTTATTTGATTAATGATACAAAGTTTAGTGATGATGAAAATGAAGACGATTATTACCAACAACTATTAGTGTTATGGGCTATGGATCGTCTAGCTAACTTTGAAGATGACAAAAACTATGAATGGTCTAGTGATTATGGATTAATAGAAAGCCCAATAGAGGATAGTTATGAAGACAAATATTACATAGATTGTGAATATTATAGTGACTGCTATTATGAATGGAAATATGAAAATAACTTATCTGCAGGAGACAAGAAATTACTAAAAGAATCAAAATATAAAGATAAGTTTATAGAATATTTAAATACCTGGGAAGATTATGTGGATTGGTATTTAAGTGGTGCGAATGTAGAATTAGATTCTATTACACAAGATGATATTGCTTATTACGCAACAAATGATTATATTGAAACAAAACCAATTACTCCAAAAAGTACTGGAAAAGTATATTCTGATAAATTTACGTCCTACACTGTAACCGTTAGTTCTCCAATGACAGTACTAGATGCAGAAGGAAATGAAAAAACCACTTTTAACGCAGGGGAAAGTTTTAAAGTCAGAATACCAATCGAAGATATTAAAGATAAAACCCTAAATTATTCTATTAGAATCAAAGGAAACTTCGCGTTTGATGTATTAAATCTTTTTAACTTTAGACTTGAAAGATACGAAGAACCATCCATTGGAAGACAATATTTATATGAAATGTATCAGAACGCTATTGCTATAAGACCATGCAGTTCAACAGAAAGGTTAACAGATAATATCAACTTACAATTCCAACAAAAAGTAGGAGATTTAAACATAAGAGTAATTGATACAGCAACTGGTCTAAACCTAACAAATGCAACAGTACAAATAGAAGATGAAAAATCAAATGTTGTTTATCGTTATGAAACAACAGAAAAAGATTTTAATGTAACTTTGCCAGTTGGAAACTATATTGTAAAACAAACAGTAACTCCACCAAACTATGAAGCGATTACAGTTCAAATGAGAGTATCTGTAGATAGTAATGGAGAAAGCGAAGTAGTCTTAGAAAACGCTCCTTTGGTAAATGTTCCAGATACAAATAAAAATGCCACAATATTTATTGTTATTGGTAGTTTAATTATTGTTGCTGGAGTATTAATTTTAATAAATAGTTATAAATTACAAAAGAAGAAATGGTTTACATTATTTTACATATGTACTTGTTGTAAAGTTAGTAGAATGATGGTATACTAAATGGTATACTAAAAATATAAAAATAAGATAGGCCAAAGACGACTTATCTTTTTTAAGAAAGGATGAAATAGGATGAAGAAAAAGGCTGCATTGATAATTACATCTGTTTTTATACTTGTAGTAGCAGTTACACTATTTGTTGCGAAACCTAGTTATAGTTCACCAATAGGAAATCCATCTTGTCCAACAACATTAGAGGTAGAAGCTTCAGATGAAGAAATAACATTAATAAAAACAGATTATGAAGAAATATCATTGCCAAAAGAAATAAATACTTACAATAGAAATGGTTCACTTTATGATAGCGAAGGATTATTACTTAATAGAAACACCACAAAATATAATGAGTTAAAAGAACAAGCAAAATTTGATAACTTAACAGACTATATTTCTATGTTTATACCAGACGTAAGTACAGATCCATATGAAAACAGATATTATCGTCAACTTATTTTATGGTTTTATATGGATATGATGAATGGAATGGATTTAGAACACAACTATATTGATGGTGAAGAATTACCAATGGAGTCAAATAGTAGTGAAAAATATGATTCATACGGAAACTATATATTTGATAACGCATTATCTGCATTAGAAAAGAAAGCCATATTAGAATCTGAAAATGGTAAAATTGTAGTAGATACCTTAGATAAGATTTTTAATTACTTTGAATGGCTAGAAACAGAGGAAGGACAAAACACAACAGATCCAAAATTATACTTAAATGAAATAGACACTAGCAAAATAACATTAAGTATTGAAGATAGTTATCTTGAAACAAGCCTAATTTATCCAACAAGTGTAGATGACTATGCAATTGGATTTACACATTATAAAGTAAAAGTAGATTCTCCATTTAGAGTAGTGGATGAAGACGGAAATGAACGCACAGAGTTTAAGAGCATGGAAGGATTTAGAGTACAAATTCCAGCTGATCAAGTAAATGACAATAAAGTAAAATTCGACTTTACTGTTCAAGGAATCACCAGAGATCAACAAACATTTGTGTATTTTCCTATGATGGAGGTAAAGAAAGAACCAGGTTATTATACATCACCACTACCACCAGGAACGGTTGTAAACTGTAATGGGGATTATGAAGATGTAGAAACATACCAACCATTACATACGACTTATGAAGTAAGTGGAGGGACGATAACAGTTAATGTTATTGATGCTGCAACTCATGAAAGTATATCAGGTGCAGAAGTAACCATATATAACAGTGCTGGAAATATCGTATTCCGTAAAACAACAGCAGCTAAAGTATTAACGGTTATGTTACCACCAGGAGAATATGTAGTAAAACAAACAGTAACTCCACCAAACTATGAACCAATTACAATTCAACAAAGAGTAGAAGTTACATCTGGATCATCCGAAACAGCAGTATTAGAAAATACACCACTTGTCAATGTACCAGATACAAGTATGACTGCTAAATATATTCCAGTAGTTGGCTTTGCAACACTAATAATAGGAATCCTTATTTTAGGTTTTATCATTAAAAATAAAAACACAAAGAAAGAACACTAATAATTAGTTCTTTCTTTTTTTTTGTAAAAAAATGTCAAGTGATAATTAGTTATTCCTAAATAAAAAAAAAGATGTTATACTTTTAATAGGAAAGTAGAGGTGAATAAAGTGAAACGATGTCCAAATTGCGGAGAACCTTTACAAAGCCATGATAGAGTTTGTACCAACTGTGGGGCATTCTTAGATGTAGTATCAGATGAAGATAATTCATCAGAACAAGAACAGCCAATGAAATTCTGGGATGCACCAGAAAATGATGAGGAACAAGATAGCTTATCAACAGGTGGTAGAAAAAAGAACAAACAAAAAAATAATAATAATTATAACAATCAGTTTTTTAACGATGAATATGCAGAATATAACGCATTAATGTCATCTCCAAATTCAAAAGATGAAAAACGACGTAAATTATATTGGCAAGCACCAATTTTATCTCTACTTATTGCCGGAATATTTTATTTGACATCAGAACTAGCAGTAAACTTAATAACGGAAGAATTAAGTATCTTTTTATATAACACAGCAATCGTTTGTTTGGTTGCAACAATACCAATCGTAATTATTGTTTTAGTTTTATATTTTATAGGAAAAACACCAAAGAAAATCATGACACCAAGAGAAATCATGAATTCAAACTCAATACCAGCCGAACAGAGAAGAATGGCCTACGTAGGAGCAAACTACGTTGTAATATCAAGAGAAGGTTTTTCTAAGCCCGCTTGCCTATTAAACTTTCCATATTTGATATATAGAAAACAATATCTTTTAGCAATTTTCTTAATATTGGTTGTTTTAGTTTTGTTTTTAGCAGCAAACTTTATGCCATTTTTAAGAATTGTTGCTATTGTTGTAATGATTATATGTGCCGTTATATCAGGTCTGAAATTTAATTCTTTCTATATCAAAAAAGCAACCAAGAAGACCCAGAAACTAAAAGACGACAATTCTAATCTAGACTTAGAAGAGTTCCTTACCATGTGTCAGAAAAAAGGTGGAACTAATATTTATGCTGCCATACTAGTTACAGTTTTATTTGTAATAGCCATACTATTACTAAGTTTTGTAGATATAAGTGTTAAAAACGATGTACCAAGGACAAAAGAAGAAGAAGCAGAAGTAAATGCGATGGTACAAAATGGAGAAAACAAAAGACTTTGTAAAGAATATGCAGAGGCAGTAAATAAAAGCTATTACGAAGCCCAGTATGATGTTACCTATATTGGATGTAATATGGGAGATAACTACATCATAATGACAGCGAAAGAGTTTAATACAGAAAAAGAATTTATAGTAAAATATCAAATAAAAGAAAAGAATAATTCTCTAGTAAGAATTGGAACTACAGAAGATATAAGTGAACTAGAACAAAAAGAACTAGATCAAACAATAACAGATAAAGAGAAAAATGATTTAGAAACAAAACGAGAACTAGAAGAAGAATTACCAACATTTAAAAACTATGTAGCAAGTGATAAAGCTAGAGTAAAAAGCGATAATACTTATGTAAGAGATTATATCGAAATTAATATTGATAATTTGAATTAGGATATCCTAATTCTTTTCTTTTTAAAAAAATGTTATAATATCTATAAAGGAGGAAGACTATGGAATTACAAATTAAAAGATTAACAAAATCCTTTGGAGAAAAAGAAGTATTAAAAGATATTAATTTTACATTTGAAGAAGGTAAAATATATGGTTTGATAGGTCGTAATGGAGCAGGTAAAACTACATTCTTTAATTGTATTAATGAAGATGTAGAAATAGATGATGGAGAAGTATTATTAAAAGATGAATATGGAGAACATAAACTATCTACAGATGATATTGGATATGTCATATCAACACCTACTGTACCAGAATTCTTAACAGGAAAAGAGTTTTTAACATTCTTTTTAGAAATTAATAAAGAGCGTATTACAGACCAAAAAACGATAGATGAATACTTTGACTTAGTAAAAATAAATAAAGAAGACCAAGATAAATTATTAAGAGATTACTCACATGGTATGAAAAACAAAATGCAACTATTAATTAACTTTATTGCTAGCCCTAAAGTATTATTATTAGATGAACCATTAACATCGCTAGATATTGTTGTTCAAGAAGAAATGAAAGAAGTATTAAGAAATATGAGAAAAGACCATATTCTAATTTTTTCTACTCATATACTAGAACTAGCCCTTGATTTATGTGATGAAATTGTAATATTAAATAATAAACAATTAGAATTAATAGAAAAACAAAATTTAAATACTAAAAAATATAAAAATAAAATTATTGCTTGTCTAAAGGATGAAAACAATGATTAATAGTTTAAAAATGTCTTTTAAAATAGATATTACCTACGCTATTAATTCCTTTATTTATAATATAAAACGATTACCAATATTAAAAGATTTATTACCAGGTGATAGTCTATATAAAAGTAAAAGAGCCAAATCTTTTATAAGTATCTTAGCTTTAATTTTATCAACATTAAGATTATTAGTATTTAAAATATTATATTTTTATATTATTTATGTAATCGCTTCTTATCTTGCACCTAAGAATATATTATTGGCAGTATTACATGTATATTTTATTTTCACAATAATTGGTATTTTTATAAATAATAAAGTATTAACAACCAGTACTAAGAAATACTTTTCTATTTGTTTATTTAATATGAATGCCAAAAACTATATGAAATCACTTCTTTGGAGTGAATCTCTTATTAACTTAGTAACACATACCATTATATTATATTTAATAGTTAAAGATCCAATAGTATTAATTTATACTGTATTTGGTTTCTTAGGTAGAATATTTGGTGAAAGACTAAATATAGCTCATTATAATAAATATAAGATTATTCTAACTTATAATTATCCAATCTATTGGACTGTTGTGATATTAGGTTTATTATTAGTATTTTTACCAAAAGTAAATATCATAATACCAACATCATTAGTAGCAATTATAATGCTTATTATGGTACCAATTGCCATAATATCTTATCGTTCATTAAATAAAATAGATAACTATAAATTGATGTATAAAAGACTAAATACCAAAATAACAGCGATGAATAGTGAACAAAGTAAAGCATATAATAGACAAATGGCAGTAGAAATGAAAGAAAAAGATAAAGTGATTGATGAAAGAAAATTAAAAGGTAAAAAAGGATATGATTTATTCAACACTATCTTTTTTGAAAGACATAAAGAAATATTATTACGAAGTGCTAAGTATTTCGCTATGATTGCCTTAATTGTAATAGTAGTCCTAGCTTATTTAACGGCTACTAACCAATCTATAGCAACTACAATCAATCATTTCTTATCACATAATATAGCTTGGTTTGTAATTATAATGTATTTTGTAAATAGAGGAGCAATTATTACACAAGCAATGTTTTTTAACTGTGATCACTCTATGTTAACATTTAACTTTTATCGTAGTCCTAAAGTAATATTAAATGTATTTAAAACAAGAGTATTAACAGTTACCAAAGTAAATTTAATACCAGCTATTATTATAGCACTAGGACTTCCAGTATTATTATATTTATCAGGAGGAACTACCAATATTGTGAATTATATAACAATGCCAATCTTTATCTTGGTATTATGTGTTTTCTTTTCTGTTCATTATTTGGTAATTTACTATCTATTTCAACCATATGATCAAAGTATGGCCATGAAAAGCGTACCATACTCATTAATTTCTTTAGGAACATACCTAGTAGCTTACTATTTAACAGACTTTAGTATGTCCACTTTATCATTTACGATTATTGCAATAATAGTAACATTTATTTATATCATATTAGCTTTATTATTAGTATATAAACAAGCACCTAAAACATTTAAAATAAGATAAAAAGAGGTATAATATGAAAAACGAAAGAGCAATCATGATAATTTACGGGTTCATAAAATTAATTAATATATTTCTTGGCCCCTTTTTAACAGCCTATTTTATAAAAGTGTCAACAGAAAGTATTGTTGATATATCAATCTTTAATATATTAACTTATTTCTTTTTAGCAACATTTGGAATAATAGCTGGATACGTAGTAAGAAAGAAAAACACCCTTTTTGTCTTAAGACTTGGTATTATAGCTAGATTTCTTTGTATATTATTTATTATTATATTAAACGAAAAAATCACTTCCTACTATGGACTAGTATCATTTATCTATGGATTTTCTTCTATGTTTTTCTATATACCATTTAATATTGTTCATGCAGAAGCAGTAGATGAAAAAAGAAGATCTAGTTTTGAATTTAAATTAAATGCAATCAAAAACATAGTTAGTATCATTGGACCAGTATTCTTAGGAACCAGTATTACAATCATGAATTATCAAATGACCGCTATCATGATTTTATTATTTTCTATTTGTCAAATAATAGCTTCATTTTATCTAAAACCAATCCCTCAAACTAGTAAAGATTATCATGTAATAAAAACACTAAAAAAACTATTAAAACAAAAACAACATAGAAAAATGCTAATAATACAATATTTAAACGGACTAACTTTTTCAGACAGTGTTTTAGGAACTGTAATTACAATACTAATTATGTTATCTTTTAAAACAGATTTTAATCTTGGAATAATTAATTCTATTACAACATTACTAAGTCTTCTAGCAATATATTTATATAATAAATTTTATAAAACAAAAGATGATAAAAGACTAATTCTAATATCTGGTAGTATTATATTTTTATCAATGATTTTATTAGCAATAAAAACTTCACCAATTACAATCGTATCTTATAATGTAATTTATGGTATTTTAGGAACTGGTATTTTATTCTTTGTCTATATTTTAAGACTATTTAATACTGCCAAAAAAATAGATAGTGACAATAAGATAGAGTACTGGGCAATTAGTGAGTTTGTTTTAAATATAGGTAGAGTAACAGGTTTTATTTTATTATTAGTAATAAGTTTACTAGGACTAAATTATATGGTTTATTTTCTAGTATTTTTAAGTATTATAGTATTAATATTTCCTTATTGTCTATCTTTCATAAATAAAAACTAAATTGACAAGTCAATAAAAATAAGCTACAATGTTGGTGTTACAAAAAATTTGAGGTGACGAGTTTTGAAAAAAGAAAAAATAATCAGCTCGGTTTTAGCAACACTAGGAATGATTATGATAGCAATCGCTTTAGTAATACAAGCAGGTGATACAAAACTTGAAAATAATAAAGTAATTAAAAGCGATACAAATAAAGTACAATTAAAAAATATGGCAACATCTGTCAATACAATAACTAGTGAAAGCAGTGAAGAAAATGTAACCGAAGAAAGTGAAGAACTAGTTCCTATTAAAATGGAAGTAGCTCCAGCATCTGTAATTATTCCTCCTAGAATAGAAGTATATGAAGGAATGACAATCGATGAATTAGCTGCGAAAATAAATAGAAACTTAGGAAACGGGTATATCGCCGGAAAAGGTTATTTGATTGCTAGTCAATGTATTGAAAAAGGAGTAGATCCTTATGTAGCTGTTGCGATTATGTTACATGAGACTGGATGTAAACATAACTGTTCCAGTTTAGTTAGAAACTGTAACAATGTTGGAGGACAAAAAGGTTCTCCAGGATGTAATGGTGGAGCATATAAAGCATATGCTACCTTAGATGATGGAATTATAGGATTTATTAGTAACTTACAAAGAAATTATTACTCAAAAGGGTTAAACACAATTGAAACAATTGCTCCTAAATATGCTGCAAGCTCTGCTTGGCCTGGTAAAATTAGGAGTTATGTAGAACAAATAAGAGCAAACTAACTACCTATACTTAGGTAGTTTTCTTAAAATTTGGCGCGTTATTCTAGTCCAAGAACTTATTAGGAAGACGGGATTAAACAACCGTTAAGAGCACATCTGTGAAACCTTTGGTGTCTGCTTCTTGCGCCCAGCTTGGGGTGGATGTTGAAGAGGAAGGGTAACTGGGCGACCGTAATGGCATACGTCATCGACCCAGTACTCGCTAGGAGACCTAGATTTGTGGTTGGCCTATACGGACAACACTGATGGACCAGCTACGACCTAGGAAGAACCTATACGTGGCGAAAGTTAGGTATAGTGTAGCTTGTCTTGCGTGAAGATATGGGAATTAATGATCTTTTTCTTAAATTGGCGAATTTAAGGAACTGCGTTATGAAACTATCTTTGCAAAAAAGAACTAATAATAAGAACTTGGTGAGGAAATCTCCTAGAACGTAAATAGTTTGGGATTGCAGTGAATACTAAGTGGTAGTCAAGTCATACAAATGGTGACATTGTATTAATTCTTATAATGGGGAACCACATTTCTGGTAACGGAAATGCAAGGATTAGAGAAATTCAACTTGACCTAAGATTCAAAGTTTACCAAACTATAGCCAAATTATTTTTTTTGGAGGAATTATGTTTTTTAAACGAAAAAGTAGAAAAGAAAAAAGAGTAACAGAACTTGCTAACTTAGAAATACAAACAAGAAGAAAAGAGAAAATAAAAAAAGAAAACGTAGATGTACAATGGATTGTAAAAATAACAGCCATAGCCTTTATTATTTCTTTCTGTCTATCTTTTGTATCAGAAAGTACGATACCTAATTTATCATTAGTATTTGGTATCATTTTAATATTATTATTTATTCTAATAAACATTCTTTCTGATGTTATAGGAATGGCAGTAACTTCCGCAGATGAAAAAGTTTTTCATTCGATGAATTCTAGAAAAGTCTTTGGAGCAAACGTTGCAGTAAAAATGGTAAAAAGTGCTGAAAAAGTCTCTAATTTTTGTTGTGATGTTATTGGGGATATTTGTGGAGTAGTCTCTGGAGCAGCCAGTGCTAGTATAGCCGTAATTATTTCTAACACGTTACAGTTTAATTTGTTTTTTACAAGTTTAACAGTTGCTGCTGTTGTTGCCTCATTAACAATTGGTGGAAAAGCAATAGGAAAAACTTTTGCCATTAACAAAAGTAATATTATAATTTATGAGTCTGCTAAAATAATTGCCATATTTTATCACCCAAAGCAATTGAAAAAGAAAAAAAGATAGAGTATACTTAATATAGAATAGGAGGGAGTATTATGAGTAGTATTTTATTAGTAATCGCAATACTTCCTGTTATTATCTTAGGATTTTATATCTACAAACGTGATAAACACAAAGAACCAACGGATTTATTAGCACGTCTATTTTTATCAGGAATCGTCTCTTGTTTCCTAGTTTTAGCAATATCAAGTCTACTGACACTAATGTTTCCATTCTTAGATAAAGCATATAACACCATGAACTTCTTTGAATTTACGTTTTATACATTTATCTTTATCGCATTAACAGAAGAATGTTGTAAATGGTTAATGACCTATTATATAGGATATAAAAATAAATATTTTGATGAAGTATATGATATCTTAGTGTACTCTGTATTTGTAGCTTTAGGATTCGCCGCTTTTGAAAACATTTTATATGTCTTCGGAAACTACAGTATAGAAGTAGGAATGATGAGAGCTTTCTTAGCAATACCTGGTCATGTCTGTGATGGTATAGCCATGGGCTACTATCTATCACTTGCAAAATTCCATGAACGTCTAGGTAATACAAAAGAAATGAAAATAAATATGATAAAAAGTATTTTAGTACCAGCACTATATCATGGTATCTATGATTTCTGTTGCCTAACGAATTCTAATTTAGTACTAATTGTCTTTATTATATTTATTGTATACTTATATATTATATCTTTTAAAAAGATTAGATTATTATCAGAACAAACAATTAATTTAAACCCTAATAATTTCTGCCCAAAATGTGGACAAAGAGTAACAGGACATTATTGTTCTAACTGTGGAACAAGACAACAATAAAAAAGCATTACCTATATTTGTAATGCTTTTCTTTTTCCATAGAAATATTTAAAATAATTCCCACTAAAATCATATAAGATAATAAACTAGAACCACCATAAGATATAAACGGAAGTGTAATTCCAGTAATAGGTAAAAGTCCAACTGTCATTCCAATGTTTTGTATTTGTTGAAATAAAAGCATTCCAACAATACCAGCTAATATATATTTATCGGTATCTAATAACTTTCTTTTGGCCAGTAAAATAATTTGAATATCAAAAAACAAAATAACACCAAGTAAAATAATAACACCAAATAATCCAAAATTAGAAGCAAATACCGCAAATATAAAATCTGTAGAACTTTCAGGAAAATAAATTGGCGTTTGATTAAAACCATGTCCAAAGAATCCCGCAGATCCTATGGCTGCTAAAGCATTTTCTAATTGTAGACCAACACCATCTTGCCAATTAAAAATACGTTCAAATCGATAAAATAAATTAGTACCAAAAATATCAATAAATAAATCTTGTTTTAAAAAGAATAAACCAAAAATAGAAGCAATGAGTAAAAATAAAACCCCACCAGCAATTAAAAACCATCGTATTCTTATACCGGATGCAAACATCATACAAAAGTAAATAATCATATATATAATAACCGCTCCTGTATCAGGTTGTAAAAAAGTTAAAATAGAAGGAATTAATACAATTACTAAAGTTTTTAATATAAAAACAAATTCTTGTTTTAAACTAGGATCTTTATAATCACTTCTAAAATTATGAATCATAGTCGCAAGCATCAGCATAATAAATATTTTCATAAACTCACTAGGTTGTATTGTACCAACACCTGGTATCGTAAACCAACATTTACTATTGTTGACTGGCTCGGCAAAAAGTAATAATCCTAAAAGTAAAATATTACCCAGGATATAGAGAAAAACAGTATGTCGGTATAAATACTCATTTTTCATATGAATTAAAAAAGCCACTAAACCAATCCCAATCCCATACCATATAGCTTGCTTTAATGCTAAGTTACCTAAATCACTAGATGTATAAGTCAATGCACTATAAATAGTAATAATACTAATAATTGCCATAATACAAATAGGAATTAAAATCTTTTTATTTAGTTTTTTTACTATCATAATAATCTCCTCGCTATATATTATACCAAAAAAGTACAAATTTTATATCTAAAATCATAAAATATTCTAGGTGAAAATATATGAAAAGATTACCAGAATTGTATAAAAATACAAATATAAGAGCAAAAAATAATAATAAGGAAGTAGATTATATTAAAAAACAACAAAAAGAAGAAATAATAGAAAAAATAAATAGTATTTTTCAAACATTAGGTTATCCATACAATATACCTGTAAAGATAATGACAAAAGAAAAAACTTATTATACAAGTTTAGTTACTAAAAACAAGGAAATAGTATTAACGATTGATGATGATAAAATATTAATAAAAGATATTATTGATATAATTAGATTATAAAAGTTTTAAAATGAATGTAGTTATGTTAAAATAATAAAAGGAGGTAAATATGAAAAAAGGATATATAGTTATTGGTGTAATTTTAGTAATTATACTGGCAATAGTATTAATGTTTATAAGTAGCTATAATGGATTAGTTACATTGGAAGAAACGGTAGATAATAAATATGCTGATGTAGAAGTACAATTAGAAAGAAGAGCTGACCTAATACCAAACTTAGTAAATACGGTAGAGGGTTATACAGAACATGAAACAGCAGCAATTGAAAAAGTAACAACAGCAAGAGAAAACTTGATAAATGCGAAAGGAATAGAAGAGCAAGCACAAGCAAATGAAGAGTTGACTTCTGCCTTAAATGGCTTAATGGTTATAGTTGAAAACTATCCAGATTTAAAAGCAAGTAAAAACTTTGTTAATTTACAAGATGAATTAGCTGGAACAGAAAATAGAATTTCAACCGCCAGACGTGATTATAATGCAGCTGTAAAAGAGTATAATGCCAAAATTAAGAGAATTCCAACTAATATTATTGCATCCATCAGTGGCTTTGAAGAAAAAGAATACTTTGAAGCAGATGAGGCAAAACAAGAAGTACCAGAAGTGAATTTTGGAGAATAGAAGAATAAAAATTCTTCTTTTTTAAAATAATGAAAAAAATAAGAAAAAAATTAAATGCAATAATATTATTTTCTTTAGTACTATTTTTAACTTATCCCCTAAATACAGAAGCATTAGTAAAGCCAACAGATGATTTTTATGTAAATGACTATGCCGATATTTTATCAAAAGAAACAGAAGAATATATTATGGAAAAATCAACTGCTTTAGATAAAGAAACAAAAGCTCAAATCGTCGTAGTAACAGTTCCGGATTTAGAAGGAGAAAGTATTGAAATATATGCAACAGATTTATTTAGAGAATTTGGAATAGGAGATAAAGAAGAAAACAATGGATTATTACTTTTACTTGCCAAAGAAGAACGACAGTTTAGAGTAGAAGTTGGGTATGGACTAGAAGGACTATTACCAGATGGCTTAACCGGTAGATATCAAGATACTTATATCATTCCTTATTTAGAAAAAAACAAATGGAATAAAGGAATAAAAAATGGATATAACGCTTTTTATAAAAAAATAGGAGAAAACTATAACCTAGATGTAAGTAACATAAAAATAGAAAATGCAAATGGTCAAAAGGAATTATCAACGAAAGAAGTAATGTTCTTATTTGCCTTTACTATACTGGGAGCATCTTGGGCCAGTGTTCTAATGATAAAAAGAAGAAGTTATCGAAAAACGAAAACTCTAACACCAGGAGTAATTATATTAGGAATATTAAATGTTTTGTTAATTGGATATTGTCTTTATACTTTACCAGAAATGTTAATAACTGGACTAGGGGTAGAATTTATACTAGCCATGTTTGGACAATTTGGAATTAATGGAATTTACTTCTTTGGTGGAGGAGGTTCTTCCTTTGGTGGATTTTCTGGAGGCGGAGGTTCTTCTGGAGGTGGAGGAAGTACTAGAGGATTTTAAAAACAGGAACGATACACATTCCTGTTTTTTTATTAGCATAAATCAATAAAAGTATCTGGAAGACAACGAAGAGCGCCAACACAATCTAGATTAATTGTAAAAAATTCTGAAGTGCCTAAATAACGATTCGTAGTAGGATCCAAATACAAAATTCTACATGTACAACAACAATCATCAATAGCTTCAATTCTAAAAACATCAGAAGTAGAAGTTTGACCATTTGCAGTATAAGAAAAACTCCAAGGATTACCAGTACAACAATTATATAACATGATAGGACGAGTATTATAACAGATTGTATTACAAATAGGTCCTAGATATGGTTTATCACAACCACTATAATTTTCATTGTCATATTCTTGACGCTGTAACAATAAAATTTTCTTTAAAATATCAGCTAGACAACCACAATCTTTTTTGTTAGATTCTACACAACTCATATCATCTCCTCCTTTCTATATACAAGTGATAGAAGTATCAGGAAAAGAGCGTATAACACAAAAACAACTAGGAGAAACATTTACAAAAACTCCAGTGGCGGAAAAAGAATCCGTAAGAGCTTGCAATAAAACGCATAGATTAGAAACTTTTTCAACACGAAAAATTTGATAACTACAAAAGGAAAAAATACTACCATCTTTTTGGTACAAAGAAATAGGACGAGTGTTATAACAACAATTATTATAAGGACCTAAATAAGACGGCAAATAAGTATTACAATTTCTTTGTAGTAAATCAATAACTTTAAGAGTGTTTAAAATACAACGATTATACTGCACACTACCACCTCTTATCGATACCTAATATAAAATATTCTAAATAAATCAAATGGTGTTTATATATACCTATAAAATAATATGTAAAAAAACATAAAATAATGTTAAAATTCGTAAAGCATCTTGACGACTACACGAAAAATTAACTATAATTGTTATATAAGAATATAAAGGGTACAGATATTCTTAATAATATAGGAGGTGAAAAGAATGGCCTGGCTAAATGTAGAAGATGGATCAATAACAAACCAAAAACAAAACTTTATTCAAGCAAAAGATCAATATGATCAAAAATTAGCTCAAGTTGAAACGTTGATTGCAGGATTGAAAGGAAGTTCAATCGTTGGACCTGTAGCAGAAGAATTGGAAAATCTTTTCCAAGATAAAAAGCCAATTTTTCAAAAGGTTAGTCAAACATTCCAAGAATTTATTGATAATCTAGATAAAGCAGATTCAGAAACAGAAGCAACATTATCTAGTTTAAAATTACGTTAATACAAATATAAGTGAGGTGAAAAATAATGGATTTTGGTACAAATATTCAAGATGACAGAGAAAAAGCTAAACAAATCAAAACAGCTGTTGAAGAAATCGGAGAAGCTATTGAAAGCTTAAATTCATTTATTAATAATAATATAGCTGATGACCCTAATGAAAGAGGTAAAAGTCTTAACACTAAATGGGCAAGAGATTTAAAAGCTAATTGGATTCAATATACTAAAAATGATGTAGAAAAAGCAAAGAGCGATATTATAACATCTGCTACAAACTTAGAATCAGTAGCTGCAGCTGGACAAAACATTGATACAATCGTATAAAACTAAGCATTGCAAAATGCAATGCATAGCAAAGGAAAAATATAAAATTTTTCTTTTGCTATGCATTAAATTATAGGTAAAGAGGGAGTGAGTAATATATGGCATATGGTATAACATCAGAAAGTCAATTAATTGATATAGCAACTATAAGATCAGCAATTGAAAAAATAAAATCGGCAGCCATTGATTTTACTGATTGTGCAAGTGCAATAAGTGATGCAAGTGCAGAATGTGATGCAGAAGCACTAGAAGTAGAAGGACAAACAATGCAACCAACGATGGATGATTTGGCAGAACAAATAAAAAGTATAAAAGGTTCGGTAGAAGAACTTGCGGATAGTATCTTGTCAGTAGCTAATGAAGTGTATAATGCGCAAAATGCAGAACTGCAAGAATACCAAGCAATGTTAAGAAGAGAAGCGGAGGCAGCAAACAATGGCTAGATTTCAATATGATTCTGATAAAGTAAATACGACGTTAGATATGTTAAAAACATCAAAGGAAAAGCTATCAACGACAGCAGAAGAATTCAGTTCGGCTTTAACTGAAATTACAACTGCTGCAAAAGGTTATTTAGAAATTGACACTTCAACTTTACCAGCAATTCCTGGACAAGTAACGGATAGTATCGATGAACTTAGCAAATTAATTTCTGATCAACAAGCAGAAATTGAGGAATATAATGCCCTTCCATGGTGGGAAAAAGCATTGGCAACTCTAGGAATGATTGGAACAAAATTCATAGAAGGAATTGGTACTGCAGGAGAGCAACTAATAGATGGTCTTGCGACAATCACTGGATGGGGTTGTGGTGCTATTGATATGATTGCCGGAACAGATCTTCAAGCAGGAGTTGCAGACTTCATTGAGAAAGACCATGTTGGTGATTTCTTCTATGACCAATATGAAAATGGAGTATTACAAGGAATTAATGATGCTTCTCTTTTCTCACACACAAGTACAGCAGCTAACATATGCAAAGGTGTAGGAGTAGCAACTGGATATATCGCAGTAGCAGCGGCAACAGGTGGAGCAGGAGCTGCTATTGGTGGAGGTTCTGCAGCCGCAGGAGCAACAGCGGCAATGAGTAATATTGCATTAAATGCAGGTATTGCCGGTATTGGTGGATTAGGAAGTGGTACCCAAACTGGGTTACAACAGGGATTATCATTTAATGAAGCATCTTTTGAGGGTGTAAAACAAGGTGCTGCTCAAGCTGCAACCGTTGTTGTTGCCGGAAAGGTAGCAGAGCACTTTACAGGAGCGGGTGCCAGTGTTGGTGCTAGTGACGATGTATTAAGAATTGGTGGTGGAACTGCCGATGATGCCATTAGAGCATTACCAGCCGCAAGCGATGATATAGCAAGTGCTGCAGCAAATAGTGCAGATGATGTAGCAAGTGCTGCAGCAAATAGTGCAGATGATGTAGCAAGAGCTGCAGCAAATAGTGCAGATGATGTAGCAAGTGCTGCAGCAAATAGTGCAGATGATGTGGCAAGAGCTGCAGCAAATAGTGCAGATGATGTAGCAAGTGCTGCAGCAAATAGTGCAGACGATGTAGCAAGAGCTACAGCAAATAATGCAGACGATGTAGCAAGTGCTGCAGCAAATAATGCAGACGATG
>CALVSC010000024.1 GCA_944358855.1 uncultured Bacilli bacterium
TTCACTTAACATAGTGTCTAATTCCTTTTTTTGTTCATTACTATAGGGACCTTCTCGATAACATTTTCTATTTATTAAATAGATGGGAATGTTAAATTGTTGAGCTGCTTGTTTAGAACTTTCACTAATATTATCCATACAAACAATAAAGTTTGGTTCTATTTTTCTTCCTGATGATTCTTCTACTCTCGATAATACAACTTCGTTCCACATTTTTGGTCCTGTTTTTCCCTGATTCTTTCTTATTGTTTTTTCCATTAACTCATCAATTGTTGTGACCGTATTATTATCTGGGAAACTAAACCAATTTCTCATATTGTAATCCATAGTAGTTGGAGCATCCCTATTTATACCACTATCTGCTATATTTGTAAGTTTTAAAGTACTACTTGGTAATTCACTAAATCCAAACATAAGTGTGCTATCATTATTTGGTGCTGCTCCATATGTAGCCATAAATTTATCAGAAATCAAAGAGGCTGAAATATGGTTATTACCTTGATCAATTTTATCCCATTCATCAGGGTTATTGATTATTTGTCTTACATACGAGTTATTATTGCTTGCATTATTATCTGTTATTGCATGAACCAAAATGGTAAAGGGTTGCCCTGACAACTCATAAACATCTATAGTCTTCCCATCGTGTGTAGTAATTTCTCTATGTTCTGCAGTTTCTATAATTTTTTGGTTTCTCTTTTGTAAATCTTCTACAAAATCTTCTTTTAAAATCTCATTTCCTTCTCTTTCACATGAATATATTAATTCTTTATAAAGTTCTTTTTTACTCTTATCCATTGTTTTACTTATTTCAATTATTTCTTCATCTGTCGAGCAAAGTATTTGATTCAATAGTGTCAAAATACTTTCATATTTTTCTGTAAAACCATCTGGAAACTTTTTTAATTTATTGATTGATTCTAAAAATAATTTAATATATCTAACATCCTGTTTTTCAATCCCAAAATATTTATTTAAAAAGACTTCTTGTTTATCATAATAGTTTATTTTGGTTTCTAATAATGGTTTTGTCATATCTTCTGGTTCAATTTCGTTAAAACTAAATTCATAAGTATCATAATTTACAATATCTTGTATTAATTCATAATTACCAAGGGAGCTTATTTCAAATATTTTATCAAATTCTTCTCTTTTACTGAATTCATGGCGAGCATATAAACCGTTTAAAGTCTTATCACCTATATTCTTGATAAAGTCCATAGAAAGTTGTTGGAAAGCCATCTCTTCTTTTTTTATGGTACCTAGCAACTTAAAATAGTTATGACTCTCAGGAATGTTTTCATAGGTATATTTCATTCCTTCATAAAAGTCATTGTTTATTATATCTATTAATATATCCATTTTAAATTCAAAAAGTTTAAGGACTTGAACATCTCCAACAAGTGGATTTTTACTTATTATATTCCATACCTTATCATGAAACATAGCTGGATTTATTGTTGTTAGATTAGAATATCCATTATTATTTATAAATTCTATTAATCGATTACTATTACCATCATTAATAATTTTACAAGTGTTTTCATTAAAAACATTATAACCAATTAAGGAATATAGCTTTTCAAAATTAGGATCATTAATAATTTCAAAGTTGGGTAACTTGTTATTTTCATAACTGTATTTAGTTACAAATGAAATGTATTTGTCAGAATTATTTTGTATAGATAATTCAAATACAGCTTTTAAATGGTTCTTTATTATTTCATCGTCTAATCCTACTTGCTTGGAAGTCCCATTATTATATTTATATTCATGTAAATGTTTTATAAATGGCTTTATACTTGTTTTATATTGTCTTTTAAAATTTTTATTGGATATTATTTGTTGGAGTTGTTTATCACTAATATTTAAATTTTTGAGTTCTGGATAAAAACTAAGTTTTATTCTATCTATTAAATTCATTTTTACCTCCAATAATAATTGTGTTATGTTATTTTAATTATATCATTAAATACAAAATATATCGCCTTTTATATTTAAGCAAAAAAAATCGATTCCATTGGAACCGATTATATTTCAATATGGGGCGTCGTAAGGGAATCGAACCCTTGCATACTGGTGCCACAAACCAGCGTGTTAACCACTTCACCAACGGCGCCATGTCAGAAATACATACTTATTTTAGCAAGGTTTTTTTGTTTTGACAAGTACTTTTTGTAATTTTTAGGCTTTTATCTTAGACAGGTAGTAGTTTTTGGAATACATTAAATCGAAAGGAGATTTTATGTTTAACCAAAATTTTGTTTATCCATTTTATGATGTTGGTATTGTTCCTGAAGAATTATATAGGAATAATACTACACCTGCTTTATTTACTCCTTCAGTGGGGTTTGATAATGGTAATTTATTTTCTAATCTTTATAAGCCATATAAGGATTATAAACCTGTTAATGTTTCTAGTAATAATGAGCGTGAGGCTTTGATGAGAGAACTTGGTCGTATTTCTTTTGCAGCTCATGAGTTAAATCTTTATTTAGATATTCATCCTGAAGATACTAGTATGATTACTTTGTTTAATGATTATCGTGAACAAGCTAATAAGTTAATGCGTGAGTATGATCAGAAGTTTGGTCCTTTAATGATTAATAGTAATAGTTTGAATCAAAATCCTTTTATGTGGGAGAAAGATGTTTTTCCATGGGAGGTAAAACCTAATGTTTAAGTATGTTAAGAGATTACAGTATCCTATTCATATTAAGAATAAAGATTTAAATATGGCTAAGTATTTAATTACTCAGTATGGTGGTTCTAATGGGGAACTAGCAGCTTCTCTTCGTTATTTGAATCAAAGGTATACAATGCCTGATAATCGTGGTAAAGCATTACTTACTGATATTGCAAATGAAGAACTTGCTCATGTTGAGATGATTGCAACTATGGTTTATCAATTAACGAAAGATGCAACTCCTGAAGAAATGTTAAAAGCAGGCCTTGGTAGTAATTATGCAGAGCATGCAAAGTCTTTATATCCAACTGATGCGAATGGGGTTCCGTTTACTGTAAGTTACTTTGCTAGTACAGGAGATCCTCTTGCTGATTTATCTGAAGATATGGCTGCTGAACAAAAAGCTCGTGCTGTTTATGAAAACTTAATAGATTTAACAGATGATCCTGATGTAATTGGTCCTCTACTTTGGTTACGCCAAAGAGAAATTGTTCATTTTGCTAGATTTAAAGAGTTATTTGAAATATATGAAAAAGAATATTCTAAAAAAAGAAGTTAGTGTTTACTAGCTTCTTTTTTTGGTGGTGTATATATTCCTTTTTTAAGACATATTTCATCTATTTGTTCTTTAGCATCTTCTAGGGTTGTTGGATCATCCATATCTATAGCTAATTCTATTCCATAATGTCCATCCTCTTCTATTTGTTGTAAATTATCTATTATTTGATTTAGTTGTTGGTATTGGTAATCATTTATTTTATATGGTAACCATATAGGAGAATATTCACTGTCACAAAGCTGTATTACAACATTTCCTCTATCTGTTGCCCCTATTTGCCATAATGGAGTGTCCCACATTGTTTTTTCTTCATCATATAAAACGTTATACATTTGTAATGCCCCTCTACCATGATCTAGCCATGTTAGTGCTGTTATTGTTTCTTCTGGAGTAATAATACATACCGCTCTATCTCTTTGTTCACTAAAAAAATCTTCTAATGAAAAGTTTTGCCGTTCATATTCTAATTCTTGTTTTAATAAGTTTTTTTCTTCTATGGGTATTTCTTCTATTGGATATCTTATTCCTGGTTCCCCTTCTATATAGATAATACCTTTATGTATACTTGAATCAAACAAATCAAAGTAAGCATGATATAAAGCAAGAGGAGTGGAGTCTGTTGGTATAACTTCTACCCATTTCTTTTTACTAAACCCTACTTTCGCAATATGTTTTCCATCTACTCTTTCTCTTATTTTATCTTGCTCTTCTTCTGTGAGTTCTCCTGTATAAATATATATTTTTTTATCCATAATGATCACCTTTTATATCTTTTTACTTATTATACTTTAATTTCGTAGCTTTCTTTTTTACTTTTTCTAATAAGTCTTTATTTTTTGTTTTATCATATTCTTTTAAGATATCAAGTATTTCATATACCATTAATCTTTCTTTTAAATATTGTGTTTCTTGTAGTTCTTTATATTCATTTATAAATAAATCTAATATATTTTCATAATCTAGTTCTATGGTTTTCATATCTGTTCTAATAGATGCCCATTTCCATGGTGTTTCTTTCATTTGATAAATTAGTCTAAAATCATAGTCAATTGGAGCTACTTCTATAGATTCAAAATCTAATAGTTTTATATCTTTTCCTGTATATAAAATATTATCAAAGTGTAAGTCTCCATGAATTAGACCAAATTTATTGTGATGGAAATAGATATCACAAGAAGTTACTAAAGATGATATAGATTCTTCTAATCCTTCTATTTCTTTATATTCTAATAATTGATCTTTTATTTTTTTATTCCAGTTAAAAGATGTTACTTTTTGATTGTGTAAAGACTTTATTGCTTCTATTATTTTCTTTACCATTTCTATTCTTTCTTCTTCTGTTAATTTATACCATATTTCATATATTGTTATACCTTGTACTTTTTCTATTATTTCATAGATATATGGTATTTTTGTTTTTGTTGTATCTACTTTATATAGTTTTGGTATATATGGATTGTTTTCTTGTCCTTGATAGAATTTTACTTCCTTTAAGAATCTTTCTTCATTACTTTCTTTTATACATATTCTAATAATTTGGTTATCTGTTTCATATATTTTATTTGTAAAACCAATATTTAGTTGTTTATATTTGGTATTTGGTATTATTTTTTCTACTAGTTCTTTATATTTATCTTTTGGTATTATGATACTTTCTATAATCGTATACATTAATTCTATTTGATCTAAGTATTCATTAATATAGTCTATTAAATCATTTACTTCTTGTTCTTTTTGTTCATCTTTTATTTTTATCGTTTCTTCTATATCGTTTTTTAATAGTTCGAATTTTTCTACTAGTAGTCCACATAGTATAAAGTACCATTCTACTTTACTTATATCTTTTTGTTTATGATATTCTTTTATGATTTCTTTAAATATATTTTCATCAAAGTCATGGTAAAAAAAGTTGGCTTTATATAGAGCTACTTCTAATAGTTCTATATATGGGTTTATGTCTTTATTTGATAGTGATGTTACTTCTATGTCGTTTACTTCATTTAATCTATCGTTTGCTCTTTTTAGAATAGAGTTATATCTTTTATAGTTTTGTTGATATTTTTCTTTGTATATTGGTTTTTGTACTGCTAGTTCTAGGGCGTAACCTTGCCAATCGTAAATTCTTCTTTTTTCTTGTATTTCTATTTTGTGTTCTGTTTTTTTATGGTTGGTTGCTAGAAGATTTCCTATTTCTTTTGGTGTTTTATCTTTGCAAAATTCTTTTACTGTCATTTTACCACTTCCTTATTCTGTAATTATAAAGAAAAACTCTCCCTTAATAGAGAGAGTTTTGTTGTTGTTAGTGTGCTTTCTCTTCTATTTGTTCTACACACTCTTTTTATTTTATTCTACGGTTACACTTTTTGCAAGGTTTTTTGGTTTATCAATATCACAACCTCTTAGTTTGGCTGTTTCATAAGCTATTAGTTGTAATGTTGGTACTATTAATATTGGTTGGAAGTAAGGGCTTATTTTGGGTACTGTTACTTGTAAGTCGTTTGTATCCCATTTTTCATTACTAATCATAATAGTTTGAGCACCACGTGATTTTACTTCTTCAATATTAGATACTGTTTTGTCTTTTATGGAATCGTCTGTAATAATTGCAAATACTGGCATACCATCTTCTATTAGAGAGATTGTTCCATGTTTTAGTTCTCCTGCTTGATATGCTTCACTATGGATGTATGATACTTCTTTTAGTTTTAGACTTCCTTCAAGGGACGTTGCATAATCTATTTTTCTACCAATAAAGAAGATATCTTCTTTTTGATAAATTGCTTTAGCAACCTTTTTGTATTCCTCTCTTCTATCTAGTACTTCTTTAATTAGTCTTGGTAATAGTTCTATTTCTTCTAGTACTTTGTGTTCTTCTTTTACTAGATTTTTTTCTAATGCGGTTTTATAGGCAAGTAAAGCCATAATTCCTACTTGTAGGATATAAGCTTTGGTTGTTGCGACTGCAATTTCAGGTCCAGCTTCAATAAATATTTGTTCATCACTTTCTCTTGCGATTGTTGATGTTTTTACATTTACGATTGCTAGTGTTTTTACTTTGTGTTCTTGTGCTTTTCTCATTGCAGCAATCGTATCAGCAGTTTCCCCTGATTGAGATATTAAAATTACTAATGTTTTTCTATCATAAATAATATTTTTATATCGATATTCACTAGCAACATCTATTTCTACTTTGGTATTTGCATATTCTTCTAAAAGTGTTTTTCCAATCATTCCAGCATACATTGCAGATCCACAAGCGACAATATGGATTTCTTCGTATTCTGTTAAGTCTGGTAATTTGTCAAGGCTTTCAATATATGGTTTAAATGTCTTTTCTAAGACAACTGGTTCTTCCATTATTTCTTTTAACATGTAATGGTCATAACCACATTTATCTTTCGCATCACGTTCCATATTGGTCGTTTGTATTTCTTTTTCTATTACTTTATTGTCTTTTGTTACTACAATTTTGTCTTTGGTAATGGTTGCGATTTCTTTTTCTCCTAATAATATATATTTATTCGTATAGTCAATAATAGCAGCAATATCACTCGCAATAAAGTTTTCTTTTTCCCCTATTCCTACGATTAGTGGAGAATCTTTTCTTACGGCATATAAAGTATCACTATCTTTCAATAGTATTCCTAAAGCGTAAGATCCTTTTACTTCTTTTAAGGCTTCATTAATTGCTTCTACTGGATCATTTTTATAATATTTATTTATTAGAGCAGCAACTACTTCTGTATCTGTTTCGCTTCGAAAAATTACTCCTTCTTTTTTTAATTTTTCTCTAAGTTCTTCTGCATTTTCTATAATTCCATTATGTACTAATGTCACGTTTCCTACTGTATGAGGATGAGCATTTTGTTCTGTTGGTCTCCCATGAGTTGCCCATCTTGTATGAGCAATTCCTAAGTGACTTGGAAGTATTTTTTCTTGTTTTAGTTTTTCTTCTAAGTTAGCTATTTTTCCAACGCTTTTAATTACTTCTATTTCGTCTTTTTCTTTTAGGGCGATTCCTGCTGAATCGTATCCTCTATATTCTAGGCATTTTAAGCCGTTTATTAAAATATCTACTGGATTTTTTTCTCCTATATATCCAATAATTCCACACATAAATTAAATTCCTCCATGTTAAAAAATATGTGGTGATATATATATTGTTGTAATGTTGATTTTACTTTTTGATATATATCTAACGAAGCACTTTCTCCGCAGTAGCATCCGCCGAGTCTTTCGATCACTACTGTCCTCGTCAACTATAAAAGTCCAGGCGCTTAAATGAATTTTTCTCCTTCCTATTATTCATTCTATTTTTATTATAACAAAATTATGTTTTAGGAGCAAATTTCAACAATAAAAAAGCACTGTGTTTACAGTGCTTAATCTCCTAATGTATCTAGTTGTGAGTATATATTTTTCGTTTCTTGAACATTTCTAATTTCATCTTTAAAGATTCTGTCAAATTCTGGAAGTGCTTTATCTATTACATCTTGATATATATTTTTACTTGTTTCAATTGCTTTTCTAAAATCCATTACATTTACTTCTTTTCTGTTATCAAATAAAGCGTTTGAAAATGCTTGTTGTACCATGGTTAGAGAAACATCTGGATAACGTGAACCTATTTCATATATTCTTTTATATTCACTAGTAATATCCGTAATAAATTCCATCATTCTTCTTTGAATAAATGGTGTATATAACATCTTAGCACCTGTTCTTTTTTCTATTTTAGGTAGTGTTCCAATTAGTATTTGGACATTTTCTTCTCTTGTTGGTTCTGCTACATCTACTTTTTGAAAACGTCTTACAAATGCTTTATCTCGTAAAATATATCTTTCATATTCTTCTGTTGTAGTTGCACCAATTACTTTAATATCACCACGATCTAGTGCTGGCTTAAACATATTGGCAAAGTCTAAGGCTTCTCCTTTTGTTCCCATTAAAGTATGAATTTCATCAATAAATAAAATTAGTTTTGATCTTTGTTTTATTTCATCAATTAAGTTTTGTATTTTAGATTCTCCTGTTACAGGGTCTACTCCTAGTAATGCAGAAGTATTAATTTTAATTACTTGATATCCTTTTAAAACATCTGGTACTAATCCTCTTTGAATACGATATGCAAGTCCTTCTACAATAGCTGTTTTACCAACACCAGGTTTACCAATTAAAACGGCAGATTTATCAGGTGTTAATAGTATTAATATCAATTGTTTAATTTGTTCATCACGTCCAATAGCTGGGTTCGTAATATATTGTTTTTCTTGAAAGTTTTCACCATATGTATCTAAAATACTAATACGTTTTTTCTTAATATCGAAAGGTTGATTCGTCATGTTTTCGTTCATTTGCGTGCCTCCTTTATTTCCACAGATATTATATCATAGTTTTTTTACTTCTTCTACTCTATTCGAAATAAGTTTATAGTTTTTATCATATTCGAAATAAGCTTTTATTTTTTTATTTTCTAATATTTTGGGTAAGAAATAGCTTAAATCTTCAAACATAGTGTCCCAGGGAAGAGAGTCCTTTTTGTACCAAGCTGGTATAATTTCTTCACTTTCTATTATTTCTCCTTCCCATTTCGTAGTGGTATATACATACATTCTTACTTTTATTTTCTCATTATTCTTATATTCTATATAAGTAATAATACCTAATAGTTTATAAGTAGTTGGAATAACGCCGATTTCTTCTTTACATTCTCTTATCATGGCATCTTCTACTTTTTCATTATCTTGGACTTTTCCTCCAATACCATTTATAATTCCTGTTTTAAAGCCACGCTTTTTTTTACCTAGTAAAATTTTATTATTCTTCTTTAAAAATAAAAGTGTTGTATGTTGTTGAGGTAAGTTATTTATATTTTTTATATACATGATATCTTCTATTGCTTTATCTATATTAAAACTACCATTTCCTACAGGATAATAGACAGAGTAACAAGAAAAATTGTTTTTTATAAATTCTTTTTTTCTTACCTCACTTACTTTTATTTTTTTATCTAATACGATAGAAGATACTTGGTTACCAAATAATATCATTGTTTTTGGATTAATTATTTTTATTTCTTCCCAGAATAGTTTTAAATATTTTTTATATACATCATCTTTTAATGGTCTAGCATCTAGTTGTGAGCATTTTGCAAGATTTGTAATATAAACGTTATGTTTTTTTAAATCTTGATAGACTTTTTCACAGAATTCTATATCCCAGTCTTTTTGTTTTTTATTTTGTATTTCCTCTAGTGTTTTTTTCGTTATTAATTCTAGTTGATAAAATAGCTTCCAAACATTTTTAGTACCTAGCCATGGATATCTTGGTCCATCCCAGTCTTTTTTGGTTGCTATATTTCCGGCTGTTGGATTCATAAAGACAAAACAGTAATCTGGATTTTGTTCTTTTCCACCAAAATAGATAGAATGAAGGGTTTTATCCCCATATTTTGTTTGTAATTTATCATATTCTTTTTTGATTTCTTCTAATGTCATATTAATTCCTACTTTTTCCACAGATTTTGTTATATGTTTTTTGCATATATTTTTTGTTTAATATATATTGTTCACCATATATTGATAAGTCTTTTAATACTTGGTCAAAAAATTTTTTAGTTTTGTAATGAATGATTGTTGTCTTTCGTTTTTTATTCCAATATTCTAGTGGTTGTTTGTCATTATATTTTTCTTTTTGATAAATTTTGCCGGCAGCAATTTTATCACAAATACTTTCCACTGCATATTGATATGGCATCATAATTGGTTTATTATTATCTATCCAATATTCAGCATGATGAGGATTTCTGCCTCGGTGGTGAAGGTTTGCTTCACTTTTTCCTGTTTTCTTTTTGCATTCTGTAATGGGAGATGTTTTTCCATTATAAAAAATGGCCCCTTCTAAGAATTCTACTATACTATATTTTGAGAGGTCATGGGTAATTCCTCTTATGTAAAGTCCACAACGAAAGCAAAGTTTTCTTACTTCTTTTCGATGTTTTGTTATTGTTAGAAAGTGTTTTATAATATGCATTTTTACCATCTCTTATTTTTTAGGGGTCCACAAATTTTTTTATAAGTTTCTTGCATGTATTTTTTATTTAATATATATTTTTCACCATGTATGGATAAGTCTGTTAATACATGTTCAATAAATTCTTCTGTTTTTTTATGAACGGGTATTTTACCTAAGTTTTTATACCAGAAATTTAGGGGTTCACTGTTATCGTAATCATGCGTATGATAGGTCCTTCCGGCCGCTATTTTATCGCAGATACTTTCTACTACATATTTATATGGCATCATTACAGGTCCTGTATAATCTATCCAATATTCCGGATGATGGGGATTTCTTCCTTTATGATGTAACCAAGCTTCACTTTTTCCGGTCTTTTTTCTACAACTAGATATGGGAGAGTGTACTCCAGAATAGAATTTTGCACCTTCTAAAAACTCAACAATACTATACTTTGATAGGTCATGTGTTAATCCTTGTCTATATAATCCACACTTAAAACATAGGACCATAACTCTCGCTCTATGTTTTGTTACTGTTAAAAAATGTTTTATAATATGCATATTTTTCCTACTTCCTTTTATTTATTTTCTTCTTGTTTTTTATTATATCATTATTCTATTCTTTTTGATAAAAAAAAGCATGGGACATCATGCTTCTTTATATTCTTTATAAACATCATATTTTTCACTTAGTAAGTACTCTTCTTTAATTGCTTTTTTAATTTTTTGACCAATTTCATCCGTATAACCATAGAATACTTGATCTCCTACAAATAAACAAGGTAGTCCACCGTTTGGAGCATCCAATTCGGCTAGTAATTTATCTAGTAAATTATTATTTGATTGATCATACCATACTTCAAATGTATATAAATCAAAATAATGATCATACTTCTCTGGTAAGTTGTTTAAAAACTCAATTAAATCTTCACAATGAGGACAACCGTCACCATAGAAAAAGTAGACATTTAATTTATCATTTTTAAATCTTACTTGTTCTGGTGTTTGTCTTGTTAAAACTCTTTCTACTTCTTTTGGTTGTGACTCTGAAATTATTAAGACGATTGCTAAAACAACGATAATAATACTAATACATATTATCATAGCAATTAATTCTTTTTTTTCTTTTTTTGGTTCTTCTACTACTAGTTCTTTTACTTCTTCTTTTGGTGTTGTTTTAGGGCTTGTTTTCTTTTTGGTTTGTGTTGTTGTTTTCTTTTCTGGTGTTTTTTTTCTAGTTGTTGCTTTCTTTTTGGTTGTTGTCTTTTTCTCTTTCTTCTCTTTATCTTCTGCCATACTTTATCCTACCCTTCTATATAACGTCCTACATTATATATTGTATCATTAATTTGTAAATAAAGCGAGTATTTTCCTTCTAATCCTTCTTTGTTTATGTATTTCGTTACAACAATACCATTTTTATTCTCTTCTTCTGTAAAGATATCTACACACATAGCAGTATATGGTTTTTTACTGATAGGTACCTCGTATTCTTTTATTTCTCCATTTCTATATAAGATTACTTTTACTTCTGTTCCTCTTGTAAAACGACCTTTTACTTCAAGTCTATCTTCTTCATTTTTTATGGTGATGTCGTGACTTTTATAAGCTTTGTCGATTTCTTTGGCGTTGGTAATAAAGCCGAGCCTTGTTTTATCTACTTTGGTACTTCCTAAGGTACCTTTTGTAGTTGCTTCTCCTAGTTTAAAAGTATCTTTTCCGTATAGTGGCATTTTTTCTACTCGGTAGTTATTTGATGGTAGTTTTATTTCGAATATTACTTTTCCATCTTTTAATTCTACCGTATCACTTACTAATTTATCTGCACCACTAATTCCAGCAGGTTGATTAGAGTTTTTTCCATCTACATAGACTATTCCACCTGAATGAATAATATAATGATCTTTATCTAGGTAATCAACATCTGATATATATGGTGAATAAAATTCACTACCTCTTTCTTTTCCATATTCAAATACTTGTTCAATCGTCATTTTTTCGGTATCGATTTTGTACATTACTCCTCTTGAATAACTGTCTTCAGCTGGTACGTAGTCTTCTTTATTTTTAGATTTGTTATTTCCATTATCGAATATAAATACATATCCTTCTGGGGTAATCATCGCAGCGTGTTGACTCCATTGCCATTCAAAGTCATCGCCTACCGGGGTAAAAAAGTATTTTTGATATTCTTTACTCCAATTAGTAGGGTCTCCAATTATCCAGTTTAGTGTTTCTTTATCATAATCAATATTTATTACAGCATCTTGGTGTCTTCCTGATAATGTAATAGAATTGGTTTTTTCATCATACCATACAGAGTTATTATGGAACCAGTCATAGTCAACCCAGTTTTCACTTTTTCCATCTTCCATATTTAAGATATCTTTTAAATCGATGGTTTTTACTATTTGTCCAGTCTTTCTATCAAGCTCTACAATATAGTCCTCTACTGTACCTTTTCCACTATTAAAATCATCACTTGCTACTAAAAGATTACCATTTGGCATTTCATAATAATCATGGTGATATCCACCTGGTAGACTGTATTCTACATAAATTTTTCCTAACATATCCATTTCATATAAACCAGTTAAATAGTATGGACTGTTTACTAATCTTTCTGTACTAACTAGTAGATGTCCGTTTTTTAGTCTATCTATTTTCCAAGTTGCTTTATTTGTTAAATACCATCTTACATCTCCATTTACATCATAGGCACAGGTATATCCACTACTCGATGGTGTAAAGAAATATAATTCATTGGTTAGTTCTTCTTCCTCTTTTTCTATTTCTGTTGGTAAGATAAAGTCTTCTGGTAATTTTTCTGTTTTAATGGTAATTTCTTTCTTTTTTCCATCTAATTCTATCGTTATTTTATTTTCTTTTCCAGGATATAGTCCTAGTATTGGTAAATAGTGAACTTTTTCTTTTTCGAAAGTATGAGTAAAGGTTGTTAATTCATCTTCCCCTGGTATTGTAACTGTTGGGGCTACACTTTCTTTTGTTTCAAAAATAACAAGAGCTGTTAATGGGGAATTATTATAGGGGTCTACAATAATATTGGGATTATCTATTGTATATCCTTCACTTGTAAACTCACTTTCTAATTCTGTTTGTTCTGACCTCATACTTGGTGTTAGTGCTAGTAATTTCTTAGCAGTTGACTGATTATTTAAATATAGTAATGTAATTACAAAGCATATAACAATAACAAGTAATAGTCCTAATATTATTTTTTTTATTTTACTTTTTGATTTTTTATTTTTCTTTTTTTCACTTTCTTTTGACATGCTCTGTCCTCCTTTCTTTTTATTTTACAACTTTTTTTATAAAAGAAAATAAACGGACCGTTTAATTTTGTAAACGTTCCGTTTAGTTACATGATCCTGTTAATTCTAATGGTATTTTATAAGTTGTAATCGTTCCTGATTTTTCCTTTAAATTTATACTGATATATAAATTACTTTCTTTTATATTCGTTGGACAAGTAAAGTTTTCTACTTTAAATTCTGTTTGTTCTAATAGTTCTTTTAACGTCTTAGGATTTGTTGTTTCTTGCATATCTCCACATTGTGATACTTTTTCTTCTACACTATCATGACTTTCATATAAAATGCATTCCATACCTACATATTCTTCTTTATTTTCTTTGTCTTTATATTCAATATCAGATATGTAAATAGAGTTTTTGTCTTTAGAATAAGCGGCTACTCCACTTACTTCAAATTTGTCATTATTTGATTTGATGTCTGAAAAATTAAAATCTTTAGGATTTAGTATCATAATTAATAAAATAGATAAAATTATTAATAATAGAACAATGATAATAATGAAATATTTATGATGTGTTTTTTTGCTAACAGTTCCGTTTAATAGTGTATCTAAGTCTATATTAAATTCTTTACTAATTTTTTGTAAAATCTCAATATCAGGAAGTCCTCTTCCATTTTCCCATTTGGATACTGCTTGTGCAGTAACATTTAGTCTGTCTGCTAAATCTTTTTGAGTCATATTGTTTTTTTTACGTATTTCTAAAATGGTTTTGCCTATTTGTTCTTGATTCATACTGCACTTGCTCCTTTAATTTATTATAACATTTTTCTTAATTTTGTGTAAAAAAAGAAGAGTTATCTCTTCTTTCTCGTTACTTTGATAGGATCTACATGAATTACTGTTAGAAATATTTCTGGCATTTTTAAAGTTATTTCTTTTTCTAAATGATTTGCTATTTTATGACTTTCAAAGGTCTTTAAGTTACCATCTACTTGAATGGTAAAAAATACTTGGTATTGATATCCTACGGGTGCTGAATGGAAAGAAGTCATACCCAATACTTGATTATGACTTAAGACTAAGTCTCTTACTTTCTTTTCTGTTTCTTCGTTCATGGATTTATCCATTAAGACATCATAACTTTCTTTAAAAATTGATATTCCAGTAAATATTATCCAAATAGATATGATAAATCCTACAATACCATCTATAAAGTATAGACCAAAATATCCTAAAATAATAGCAATTAAGTTTATTCCCGTTACAAGACAATCGTTTCGATGATCTATACAGTTTGCTTTCATTAATAAATTATTATATTTTGTAGCAATCTTTTTCGTGTATATATATAAAATAAGTTTTGTAATGATGGTTATGATACAGATAATAATTAACCATATAGAAAAAGTAAATTTTTCTAAATTTATGATTGATTTTATAGAGTCTATTGCAACAGTTAGTCCCATTACTATCATGGCAATACTAATTAGAAGAGAATAAATATATTCTGCTTTTCCATGGCCAAGATTATGGTCTTTATCCGATGGAACAGATGCTATTTTATTTCCTATTAAAGTCATCAGAGAAGAAAAAATATCTCCAGCACTATTTGTAGCATCGGCAATCATTGCTCTACTTCCTGTTATAAACCCAACACTAGCTTTTAAAATAAGTAATATAATATTTCCTATAATTCCAAAAATACTTGCTTTATTTGCTTGTTGATAACGATCCATATCTATCCTTCCTTTTATGTTTTTTCATTATACTATTTTTTTAATTGTTTTGCTAGGGGTTGGGCATTTATCTTTCTATAGATTGCTCCGTTACGATAGTTTTTGTCGTTGGTTACTTCTTTTTCTATTTCGATAAAGTCTGGCATGATAATTTCATGATTTGGAGATGTTGGCTCTATCTCTAACATTTTTAGACCAGTTTCAAATATATCTAGTCTAAAGTATTGATTTTTGTATTCAAAACAATATCTTGTTTTTCTAATTGGTGTTCTTTCTTCGTCATAGTATCTTAAATACTCTTCTTCTGAGATTTGTCGTTCTGTTGTAATTCTTTCATTATTAATTTCTGTATCTATTTTAGTAATTACAGTATATTTTACATCATTTTCTTTTTCCGTCTTTCTATAAATATATTCAACGCTACCACTTTTCATCATATATTGTTCAATATTTAGTTTGACTAGTTTTCTAGATTCTATTTTATCCAAATTAATAGATTCTACTAAATATTTTCTTTGTATTTGTATAGGATATGGTTTTGATAAGATATGATAGATTTCTCTTATTACTTTTTCTTGTTTTTCTTCAAATGAAGTTTCATTGCCAACGATAACTAATTTTTCATGTCCAAGCCAAGCGTCTAATGTTTTTTTATCTTGAACTCTCGCTTCTTCTTTGGTTTCTGTTCTTGCTCCATTATTGTCTAGTGTATAGAATTCTTCTTTTCCTAGGGCTGCTGTCCTTAGATGAATGATTAAATGATAGCGATTCATTAGTTTTAAATCTGTCGTTTGGAATTCACTTAATAGTTGTTGCCATTCTTCTTTAGTAACATATGCTTTATCATCTAATATTCCTCTATCACATATGATAATAGTTTTTCCGTTGGTGCTTTTTGCAACTTCTTCTGCCATTTCTTCTAGGGTTAGTTGTAATTTTATTACTTGTCTTTGAAAATCTATGGTTCTTAATTTATATTGTCCAAAGGGACGAATACCACTATTAATTAAAATAGTTGCTGCTTCTGGTACCATCAGTACTTGATAGCCTTTTTCTGTAAACTCCTTTTCTATTTTAGTTAGTGCGGTTGTTTTTCCAGCACATGGTCCACCAGTCAAAACAATTTTTTTAGTTTTCATTCTTTTCTCCTTTTATCACTTTATCATAAAAACACTTTCCACATAAAGGAATGTATTCTATGTCCTTATTTTCACCATCTATTTCTATATTGGAGCCCTCTAGAGTATATTTTCCATTTACTCTTCTAGCGTTAAATTTAGCTAAACGCCCACAGGTACACAATGAATTACTATCTAGTTCACTAATCTTATCAGCAAGAGCTAGTAGTCTATTGGTTGCTTTAAATAGTTTTCCTTGAAAATTTGTCTTTAATCCAAAACAAGTTATTGGTATGTTTTTGGTTTTATTAATTATCCATAATTCTTCTACTTGTTTGGGACTTAAAAACTGAGCTTCATCTACAATAATTTGTTGATAAGAAGATAATAATTTTAGTTTTTTCCTGGTTAGTAAAGACTCTTTTTCTGATAGAGAAATCGTTACTTCTTTTGTCTCTCCAAGACGATTTATAATAGAGTTATTTCCTTTGGTATCTATTTTTGGTTTAATTAAACAGACCTTTTGTCCATTTTCTTCAAAATCATGAATTCTTTGAAAAATTCTGGTTGTTTTTCCTCCCTTCATGGCACTAAAATAAAAAGTAAATTGAGTTTGCATAAAAACACTATCCTTCTATAAATTTATATATTTTGGCTTTCTTTTTTCCTTCGAAGCTTTGTTCTTGTTCTGTTGCGATAATATTTTT
>CALVSC010000025.1 GCA_944358855.1 uncultured Bacilli bacterium
CGTCTAGCTTGTGCATCACCTAAATTAGAGCAACTACCAACTTCAAAATATTTCTTTTGTCTTGGACTCCAAGCTTCTACATCACAAGATTTAACTTTTAAATCTGCAAGATCTCCACTACAACATTCAAGTTGTCTAACTGGAACATCTAAGCTTCTAAAGAAATCAACTGTAAGCTTCCACATTTTTTCATACCAATCCATAGATTCCTCAGGTTCACAAATAACAATCATTTCTTGCTTTTCAAATTGATGAACACGATAAAGTCCTCTCTCTTCTAATCCATGAGATCCTCCTTCTTTTCTAAAGCATGGAGAATAACTTGTCATATGAATAGGAAGTTCACTATCTTTAATAATTTGATCTTTAAACTTACCAATCATAGAATGCTCACTAGTACCAATTAAATATAAATCTTCTCCTTCTATTTTATACATCATAGCTTCCATCTCTGGAAAAGACATAACACCAGTAACAACATCACTATGAATCATAAATGGTGGAATAGCATAAGTAAATCCCGCATCAATCATAAAATCTCTAGCATAAGCAAGCATAGCTTCATGTAAACGAGCAATATCACCTAATAAATAATAGAACCCTTGACCACTCGTTCTTCCAGCTGCATCCTTATCCATACCATGTAATCTTTCAATAATATCAGCATGATATGGTATTTCATATTCTGGTACCACTGGCTCCCCAAATCTTTCAACTTCTACATTTTCACTATCATCTTTACCAATAGGAACAGAAGGATCCATAATCTGAGGTATAACCATCATACGTTCTTTAATTTCTTTAGAAAGTTTTTCTTGTTCTTCTTCTAAAGCTTTAATTTCATCACTCATACTAGCAATTTTTTTCTTTACTTCTTCTGCTTCTTCTCTTTTACCATCTTTCATTAACTTACCAATTTCACTACTCATCTTATTTTTATCTGCTTTTAATCCATCAGCTTTTACTTGTACTTCACGTACTCTCTTATCCATATCATAAACTTCATCAACTAATACTAATTTTTCATCTTGAAACTTTTTCTTAATATTTTCCTTTACTAAATCTCTATTTTCTCTAATTAACTTAATATCTATCATAATTAATTCCTCCTAAATATTATAATTACAATTCTACTTTATTTTTATCCAAATATTGTCTAAGTCTTTCAACTTCATCTTTATATTTCATAATTAAATGTCTTTTCATATCTTCATCTAATTTATTAAGTCTTTCTAAATCAAAGTTATCTAACATATCTGAATATTTTACTTTAATAGCTTCTATATTATTTTGATCAATGATCCAACTAATCCAATCATGATAACTTAAATTTTTACTTTTATCTTTTGTTACTATTTTAACAATCTCTATAATAGAATCAGAAAATCCTAACTCTTTTAAATTATCAAAAGTAAATCCCTCAATATCTTCAACTACATCATGTAATAAAGCAGCAACTTTCGTATCTTTATCAGAAATCCTATCACTTACTCTAATTAAATGTCCAAGATAAGGTAATCCCGCTTTATCTTTTCTATCTTGAAATAAATACGAGACTAAACGATACGCTCTAACATAATCATCTTCTATTTCTTTTAGTTTTAATATTTTCTTATCCAATTTATCACCACCAAAAATAAAAAGAATGATACCCAAGGAGTGCATATGCACGGTACCATCCTTTATTTAACTTAATTCGATAACGGGACTCCCGGGAAATAATTCCATCTATAGAGTAGATAAATAAGTCTTTAATATCGTTTTCACCAACCACGATTTCTCTACAATTAAAGTTTCTTATTATTAGTTCTAATCACTGATTTGTTACCAGTATATACTATTTTTTTCAATTAATCAACCTTTTCACAAATAATAACACCTTCTGGTAACGAAATATCTTGTAATCCCATATCAGAATATGTATTTTTATTATCAGTAATAACATAATGATAACTCATATCACTATCTGAAACATCAACTCGAATATATCCAGAATAAACTTCTCCATTAATAGAAGAACGCATAGGAATAGGAATAGAATTTAATTTTGTAGCATCATCAAAACTAATATAATAACTTCCATCTTCTTGTATAGAACCATCTTCACATGAATAAACTCCATCACTAATATCTTTATCAACAATATCTATAATACTTTCAATATCACGCTCTACAAAATTTTCTCTAACTACATCAAACAGTGGACTTTGTATACATAATACAAAAAAACATAAAACAACAAAAGAATAAACAATACCTGGTAACAAAGTATTACGATGTTCTCCTTTACCAACATATTTTTGATATTTTTTCCCATCTCCCTGATATTGACTCTTTTCATTAAAGGCAATAATAGGAATCATAATAAATGGCAAAAAGACTGTTAACCAACCATTCCTTCCAAAAGTCTTAGCTAATTTATAGTTAACATATAACATAAAAAATATACCAACAATAGGAATCAAAGAAATTAAAAATAACCAACCATTACCTAAAGCAATATCACAATAAGCATATAAACTATAAAAAGGAACTAACGGAACAAACCCTGAATATCCACCTTTCATAAAAATAGATATATTTGCAAGTAAATAGAAAGAGAAAAAGAAATATATACAAGCAACCAATATAGATAAAAATATAGAAAAATGAAAAACAAAATATCCTAACAGTCCAAAAATTATAGAAACAACAATTAATAAACTAACAATAATACCTGTATCTACAAACGTTTTCTTTTTCTTTTCTTTAGGATCCAATTCATCTACATAAGTTTTACCAGCTATTTCAATAACATTGGTCTTAGCCCCTTGCATAGCATCATAATACTCTTTATTTGCTTTATCTACTTCTTCTTGAGTAATATACTTTTTCATGTCTTGATTATCTGGATGATTATAATTAAGAGCCCCACATTTCATACAATAACGTTTACTAGGATCAAGCTCGGCACCACATCTTGGACAAACCATATAATAACCTCCTATCATTAATTAGTTTACCACGCAAAAAAATAAAAAAAAAGACCTATTTGGTCTCTATAATTAATTTAATAGCAGTACGTTCTTCCCCATCAATAGAAATGTCTTGAAATGCCGGAATACATACTAAATTCTTTCCAGAGGGAGCAACAAACCCTCTAGCAATAGCTACTGCTTTAATTGCTTGATTTAATGCCCCAGCCCCTACAGCCTGTATTTCAGCACTACCATTTTCACGAAATACATTAGCAAGTGCTCCTGCTACACTATTAGGGTTAGATTTACTACTAACTTTTAATGTTTCCATAATTATATTTCCTCTCTTTCTATATCACTAATATATGAAAAAAAGGAAAAAATATGTTACTATTTTACTTTTTCAACAGCATCCTTTACTACTTTAATACTATATCTTAACTTTTCCGTTTCTTCTTCCGTTAAGTCAACAAAAACTCTTCCTTTCGCACCTCTTTTATTAACAATAGTAGGTAATCCAATAAACACTTCGTTTTCTTTATCATAAGTAGAAACCGTAATAATAGAGTTTTCATCTCCTAAAATAGCATTTGTAATATAGACAAGACACATACCTATTCCATAATAAGTAGCTCCCTTACGCTCAATAATTTGATAAGCAGCATTCTTTACTTCATCAGCTATTAAATTTCTATCCTCAACAGAGATAAACTTAGAAATATTTTGTAATCCTACCGTAGCATTGCTCCATGGAACAAACTCACTATCCCCATGTTCCCCGATAACATAAGCATGAATATTCTTAGGGCCAATACCAAGTTTATCACCAATTAAATAACGTAATCTAGAAGTATCCAAACTTGTTCCACTTCCTAACACTCTATGATAATCAAACCCAGAATATTTCCATGTTAAATACGTCATAACATCTACAGGATTAGTAGCTACTAAGAAAATACCTTTAAAGCCACTTTCAACAACCTCACCTACAATAGATTTAAATATTTTACTATTCTTATAAATTAAATCCATTCTAGTTTCCCCTTTTTCTTGATTAGCACCTGCAGCAATTACCACAATCTTAGCATCACTACAATCTGTATAATCACCACACCGAATATCAATCTTAGATGGTGCAAAAGCTAAACAATGATTTAAATCCATTGCTTCTCCTTCTGCTCTTTTCTTATTTAAGTCTATTAACACTAACTCATTAACACTAGTACGTTGATTTAGTAATGCATAAGCATAACTCATACCAACATTACCACAACCTATAATAACAACTTTATTATGCATATAATCACTCCCCAATATTATTATAAAACGAAATTAAAAAAATAGATATAAAACATATCTATTTCATATATTTTTCAAGTTCTTTCGTAATAACTTCGTAACCCTCATCGGTAATATGAAGACCATCTTTTGTATAATCTTCATTAAGTTTTTCCCCATCTTCATCTAACAACAACTCATAAGTATCAATATATGTGACATCTTCTTCTTTACAAAACTTCTTAAGTTCTGAATTAATAGACTCAATTTCTTCATTTGTACGAGTTTGTGCACCAGATAAATCTTCATCAACTGGATAAATAGCCTCTAAATATAATTCAGCATAAGGACGATTTTCTTTTATATCTTTTAATATTTCACAAATATTATTAACGATATCCTCTTCTTCTACTCCAGCTTGTATATCGTTAGTACCAATAAGTAAAAATACTTTAGAAGGATTATATTGATATACTCTTTCTTTCATATCATCTAATATATCCTGTGTTTGATTACCACTAATTCCACTATTAACAACAAACATATCAGGATAATACTCATCTAAATCATATTGCTCAGTAATAGAATCCCCTAAAAATAAATAATTATCATCAATAATTACTACTTCTTTTTCTTTAGTAACTACTTTTGTCTTAACATCTGGTTTTAATACTACAAAAATAGAAGCAATTAATAGTGCTAAAAGTAACGCTAATATCACAATAATAACAATTACTCTACCAACACGTAATTTACCATGACTATGTTTCTCTCTTTTTTCTTGTTCTTCTTTTACCTTTTCATAAGACTTCGCTAAATCATCTACAATCTCTTTTTTCTTCTTACGTTTATTTTCTACAAAACTAGTATCAATCTCATCAGAAAACTTCATTTCATCAAAATCAAATTTCTGTTGTTTAGTAATACTATAATTCTCATCTACAGACAAATCTCTTTTTCTATTTTCTCTATATTCATTACGTTTATTAGAAGAATTAATCTTATTAGAACTACTACTCTCTAAATTATTAGTATTAGTATTAGTAGTACTATTTCTATTATACTGATAATTTCTATTGTTAGAATATCTAGAACTACGTCTACGATTATTATTGTTATTACTGCGTGAATTATAATTTCTACGATTGTTGTTATTATTGTTATTATTATCCATTCAATATCACATCCTAACTACAATCAAATTATACAAGAAAAAAAGAATTTTCTCAATATGAAATATCACCAGATAAAATTATTTTTATCTCTTCTAACAACAAATCTAAATATTGATATCTATATACATTACTACGTGTAGTAACATCAACTTCTCTAATTTTTTTCTGATCATCCTTTACAATTACTTTACCAACAACATCTCCTTTTTTTACAGGTAATTTGATTTTATTTAATTTAACATCAATCGTATATTTACTATTTTTTTTACTTTTTTCTTCTAAAACACCAACATCTTCTACAGGGACAATATAAATAGAGTCTTCACTTGCTTTATCAACAGAAACTTTTTTTATAACTTCTCCTTTTTCTTTTAATATCTTAATATTATAGTTTTGAAATCCATAATCTAATAAATTCATCGTCTCTTGATTACGTATATTACTATTTTCTTCTCCCAACACAATCGCAATAAAACGCAAATCATCTTTTTTTGCCGTAGCTGCTAAACAATATTTTGCTGCATCAGTATGCCCCGTTTTTAAACCATCCGCTCCTTCATAAAATCGTACCAATTTATTTGTATTAACCAACCAAAATTTATTTTCTGTATCTTCTCTTAAATAATCTTCATAAACAGAAGAAAATTCTAATATTTCAGGATATTTAGTTATAAGTTCTCTAGCAATTACTGCCATATCATAACTACAAGAATAATGTCCTTCTTCATCAAGTCCAGTAGAATTAACAAAATGTGTATGTTCAAGTCCTAGCTCTTTTACTTTACGATTCATCATATTTACGAATTCTTTTTCGCTACCGCCTAGTACTTCTGCCATCATAACGGTCGCATCATTAGCACTTGCCATAGATATTCCCTTCATCAAATCACGAATACTAATCTTCTCTCCTGCACTTAAATATATTTGAGAACCACCCATATCCGCTGCATTTTGACTGACAGTCACAATATCATCCCAAGAAATTGTTTGATCTCGAATTGCCTCTAAAATAAGAATTTGAGCAACCATCTTAGTCATAGAAGCAACTGGTACCTCCATATACATATCTTTTGAAAAAACAATCTCTCCAGTACTAGCTTCCATTAAAACACCACTACTTGCACTAGGAATTAATGTAGACTCATGGCTTTCTTCTGCCAAAACAAAAAAAGGTACTAAAAACAAGACAAGAAATAAAATAACTTTTTTCATACTAACCTCCACTAATTTTTATGTAAAATAATAAAAAAATATACATAAACAAAAACCAACTATGATATGATTAAACTAGGTGATAATATGAAAAAAAAGAAATTAAAAAGAAAATTCAAAATAATATTCACGCTAATAATAATGCTAATTGTTTTACTACTAATCATAGTACCAAAACAAACAGAAGAACATAAAGGAAAGGAAAATACGAAAGTGGAAGAAAAAAATAAATACGAAAAAATATCTTACTATAGAAAAGAAAATCTAGATAGATATAAAGAATATGAAAAAGAAAATAAAAATTTATCACTAGAAGAAATAATAACAAATGTAAATATTGGACTTGATAATCCTTACTATACTAATACATTACCATCAACAAATCTAAATACAAATTTAATCTTAGTAAACAAATATAATTATTTAACAGAAGACTATGTACCTGAAAATCTAGAAAATATTCAAACAACCTATGCTAGAAGTGGAATGCAACTAGTAAAAGAAGCAAAAGAGGCTTTTGAAGAATTATCAGAAAGCGCTAAAAAAGATGGAATGAATGTAATCGCAATGTCAAGTTATCGAAGCTATGACTATCAAGTAAATTTATACAATAATTATGTAGCAGAAGATGGAAAAGAAGCTGCCGACAAATACTCAGCAAGACCAGGATATTCAGAACATCAAACAGGACTTGCTGTCGATGTTTATAACTTGGATTTACCATATACTTCATTCGAAGAAACAGAAGAATTTAATTGGATGCAAGAAAATGCTTACAAATATGGTTTTATATTAAGATTTCCAGAAGACAAAGTAGATATTACAGGTTACCAATATGAATCATGGCATTATCGCTATGTAGGAAAAGAAGTAGCAAAAGAAATAAAAGACAAAAACTTAACACTAGAAGAATACTTAGCAAAAAAGGTTGAGAATTAACTCTCAACCTTTTCTTTTTCATTATCAAATTTCTTTTTAAAAAACTGATACAATTGATAAAACATTGTAACAACAAACCAAAACAATACAATAAGATTACTAGTATGTACAATAGATATTATTGGATCATTTTTATATAACATTTCTTTATCTGCTAAATCAATTTCATGTAAGTTTGCAAAAGAAATAAAAATAATAAAGAATAAAAACACCAAAAATGAACAAATGTAATTAAATATTTTTTTACTATTCTTTAACTTTTTAGAAAACAAACTAAATAAGAAGACTCCACCCATAAACATAAAAATAAAGAAAAATACGACAGTAGATGGAAAATAATAATAATCCATCACTTTCATAATAAAAGAGTCAACACAAGTTAATGCATAAGAATTAAACATAATAATAAATATAATAATTAAAATAATAAATACTGCACTCAATATAATTGGAATAAATTTATTTTTTCTTTTGAAATTAATAATTAATAAAATTAGTAATAGGAGGAAAAATAAAATTAGTTCAATAGACAAAAAAGAAGAAAATAATGTCTGGAACGTTATTTTCAATTTGTCAATAGTATCTAATTCCATATCCACACCTCCTATACTAATTCAGCTATATAAACAGTTTGTGTTGTATCATCATTTTTAGTACAGGTAATCATCGTTAAAGTAGTACGATTATAGTTTCTATAAATAGCCACTTTACCTGTCTTAGGAACTGTGTATATATTTACAATTTTATATTGATATTTAACACCGTTATAAGTAACATAAGCAGAATCTCCTATCTTTAAACGATATAAATATGCAAAAAAGGAAATATATGCATCTCCAGAATGTGCCATCAACATCAAATTACCATTTTCTACATCAGGCATTGTAGAGCCTTTAATCGTTGAAACATTATACTGTATTGTATTGTATTTTGAATTAGTATTATAAAAACCTCTTTTTAATCCTATTTTAGGAATTTCTAAAACCCCAGCATACTTGCTATAATCAATTTCTGCACTGGATTGTTGGTAAACCGTACCATCATCTCCAACAGCTGGTGCAGCATCAGGAGATGATGCAACCTCCTCCACACTCTCCATATCCATCATAGCAATTTTCATATTAGCATAAACTTGATCTTTTAAAAAAAGCAAATGATTAATAGTAAGTACGAAAAAACCTATAAATACAAGGAAAGAGCCGATTAATAATAACTGACTCTTTCTTAATCCACTCTTAATTTTTTTATTGTTGTTGTCTTGTCTTTGGTTTAACATTTGCATAAATGATACCTACTCCACATAACAATACAACAAGACCAATAAAGTAAATAGATTGTGCTAAATTCATACCTGTAGGAGGTACTTCAGGAGTATAATTAAGAGGAATATCTAAGCCTGTACTAGTAGGAATATCCGTTGTATAAACAGAACTTACTGTTTGAGCTCCATCTGCTCTATAATAATATCCATCATAACCTCTAAATTTACCTGTTGCTGAAAGACTAACAACTTTATTATCTTCTGTTACATTTTCGATAGGAACTTTAACATAAAATTCACTTAAATTAGAAACATCTTTAATTTCCTCTCCATTTTCATTTACTAAAACAGTACCTTTAGGAGCACTTGAAATTTCTACATTTACAGAACCTTCAACTAAATTACTACCATTTGTAGTACCAATTGTAACTTTTGAAGTTAAATAATATTTTTCATCAGAAGAAACACTAATTTGATCATTTGTAATAGATAATGTAATAGTACCATTAGCAGACACATTAGATTGTTTAGCATTATTTACTAATGGAGCAATTCTTTCAGTATAGAATGATTTACTACTTTCTTGTCCATCGCATCCAGCCATAGTACAAGCATTTTCATTTAATACATCATCACCCCAAGTAATCTTTGTTACTGTTTTAAGTGCATCCATATCAATAGATGAACTATCACTATTACCTTCATTTCCTACAACATTCTTCTCATATAAATATTGCCAAATTGTTGCTTGAGATAACCAAGTTTGAACTTCATCAGGGAAAACATTACCACTTTCATCTACAAACTTTTTATGAGGAGCAACATTTGCCATAATATAAAGTAATCCTTGATCCGTAATCTTTTCTGCCTTAGACATAGAAGTTCCTGCTACATAACCAACATTTCTTTCCATACAATAAATTGGATATCCATTTTCTTTAGTAGAATACATAAAGATTGGAATTCTTTGGCCAAGTCCTTCACCCCAAACTTGAGTACCAGGATCAGCAGTTGTAAAACTATCACCCAAACCACTTTCAGGAATTTGAGGCACTGCAGCATAACTTACTCCAGTAACACCCATCATCATAAAAGAGAAAAATGATACAATAATCATTGCTACTGATAACTTTTTAGATAATTGTGTTTTAAAAATCTGTTGAAAAATTGACTTATCTTTCTTCTCGTCTGTATATATCTTCTCCATAATACACCACCTTTATATTAATATTATAGCATAGATTTTTTTTGCTTCAATATCTTTTTTTATTTTATTTCAAAAATATCTTTAAACTCTCGTAAACGTGGAGCTTTATTATAATAAATCTTTGCTAAAATATCCCCTTTCTTTACTTTATCTCCGACTTGAACATATAATTTTACGCCCACACTATAATCAATACTATCTTCTTTTGTTTTTCTACCAGCACCAAGTAACATAGACAACTCACCTACACCAATTGCTGATATTTTATCAACTGTACCACTCTTCTCAGCCTTAATATACTTATATTTTTTACTAACACTTAAATCATCTATATTTCCACCTTGTGCTTTTATAAGTTCTAAAAACTTATCATAAGCTTTCCCACTTGATATAGCCTCCATTACCATATCTTGTGCATCTTGAATAAGTCCTCCTTTTGCCATTTGTACAAGTTCACTAGCTAAAGTAATACATAATTTGGTTAAATTTGTATCCAACTCTTTACCTTTCAAAATATCAAGGACTTCCATAACTTCTAGACTATTACCAACACAATATCCTAATGGAGTATTCATATCACTAATAATAGTATGAACATCTTTTTGATATATTTTACCTATTTTTTTCATCAAAGAAGAAAGTTCTTCAGCATCTTTTTTAGTAGGAAGTAACGCCCCATTTCCATATTTAATATCAATTAGTATTTTATCAGCCCCACCAGCTATTTTTTTGCTCATAATACTAACCGCAATCAAAGGAATAGAAGATACCGTACCTGTAACATCTCTTAAAGCATAAATCATTTTATCCATAGGTGCTAAACTAGCTGTTTGTCCTGTAATAACAACATCAATTGTTTGTACTTGATGAATAATCTCTTCCTCACTTAAATCAACACGATATCCTGGTATACTTTCCAATTTATCAATAGTTCCTCCTGTATATCCTAATCCTCTTCCACTCATCTTTAACATAGGAATACCAAGGCTAGCAACAATAGGAGCAATAACCATCGTCGTCTTATCTCCAATACCACCAGTAGAGTGTTTATCAACAACTACTCCAGGTAAAAAACTTAAATCTAAAGTGTCTCCACTATCAATAAATATTTTAGTTAAACTAAACACTTCTTCATCAGTCATACCATTAATACAAATTGCCATAAGTAAACTAGACATTTGATAATCTTTAACTTCACCACTTAAATAACCATTAAAAAACAAATCCAATTCACGATAGCTTAACTCTTTTCCTAACCTTTTCTTATTAATAATATCTGTTATCATAATATCTCCTTTCGAAATACATCTGTACTTCTTTCAACAAATCCCATCTTCTTATACAATCCATGAGCAGCAACCCTACTAGGATTTGTAGTTAATTCTATATAAGAAATACCCTCTTCTTTACAAATCCTAAACGCTTCTTCTAACAGTTTAGTACCAATATGTTGATTACGATAATTACTATGAACACAAACATAATTAGCATAACAATAAGAAATATCACGAATACTATCATAAATACGATTTAATACTAAATATCCAACAACTATATCACCATTTAAACAAACAAGTTCTATATCACTTTCTTTTGCCTTACTCTTTTTCTTCACTAATACATTAGGAAATGATTCTTTTAACAAAGAATTTAAAGAATCCAAATAACAATCACTATATCTTTCTATATTCATATTATTCACCTTATAAAAACTATACTAAATTACTCCTAATTATGCAAGTATCAAAAAATAGCAACTACTTTTCGTTGCTATTTTCTTTTGTATCAGATGACTTAGATGTTAAAAAAGTAACTTTTTCTGCTATCACCTCCATAATTGTTTCTTTTTTAGCTTCTTTTTCTATATTTCTTGACTGCAATCTTCCTTTTACTCCAACAATATCTCCTTTATGACAATAAAGACATGTATTTTCTGCAATAGAATCCCACAAAACACATTTAATAAAGTCTGTATCATAGGTTCCTTCCATATTTTTAAAGCTTCGAGGAACAGCTAATGTTAAAATCGTATACTTTTTACCATTATCACTTTTCTTCGTTTCCATATCATATACTACTCTTCCAACCAAAACAACCTGATTTAACATAGTTCACCTCCCTTCGCCACCATCATAAAAAAAGAATAAGCTTGATGCAAACAAAGAAAAAAAACAAAGGGAAAGAAAAAAATCACAAAAAAAAGAATTTTTCATAACTGAAAAATTCAAAACACATTAAAAACAAAATGAACTTTATCAACTTTCAACTATTTTAAAAATATCTGGTAATAATGTTAACACCCTAATAAGCTCATCTATTTCCTGATATGTATTATAAAAATACATACTTACTCTAACTGTAGAATGAATATTATCTTCTTTTAATAATTTACTACAATGACTACCTGCTCTAACACAAATATGAAAGTCACTTAAACATTTACTAACATCATAACTAGAAATATGATCAACTACAAAAGAGACAATTCCACTATGAAAGCTTTGATTAATAATTGTAATATGTGGTAATAATAATAGCTTTTCTATTAAATATTTTTTTAACTTTTCCTCATAATGAAAAATAACATCAAGTCCAATATCTTCCAAATAAGAAATTGCCATACCAAGTCCTAACACTTCAACAATGGGAGGTGTACCTGCTTCATATCTTAGTGGTGCATCTTCCAATAAAAAACTACCATCACTAGAAAAAGATGCATTCATTCCCCCTCCATATACAACAGGATGTAAAAAAGATAATAAATCTTCCCTAATAACAAAACACCCCACCCCCGTTGGACCACACATCTTATGTCCAGAAAAGCTCAAAAAATCAATATTATCCTGAACAAAATCAATTGGAACATGAGGAACGCTTTGTGCACCATCCACATGAAATAAAATATGATGACTACGACAGTATTTCCCAATATTAGAAATAGGACGTAAATCACCAATAACATTAGAAACATGAGCTAAAGAAACTACTTTTGTACGAGAAGTAATACAAGATAAAAAATAATCATACGTAACCTCATAATTATCATTCAAAGGAACATATTTAATAACAATACCAATTTCTTTTGCTAACACTAACCAAGGAATAACATTAGATGCATGTTCCCCTCTAGAAAGAATCACTTCATCCCCTTTTTTTAAATAATATTTCATAAAACCAAAAACAAGTAAATGAATAGAAAAAGTTGTACCACTAGTAAATATTACTTCTTTAGCGCTATTACAATGAATAAAGTTTTTTACCTTAAACCGAACATTTTCATACAACAAATCAACTAGCTTTGCCATATCACATACACCACGATGTATATTAGAAGTATATTTTAAATAATACTGTAACATAGTATCAATAACACAACTAGGTTTTAATGTAGTTGCTGCATTATCAAAATAAATAATATTATTTTTTAAAATAGGAAAATCTTCTTGCTTCATAAAAACACTCCAAACTAGTATATTATATGAACAAGAATAAATTAGGAAACAAAAAAAGTATCTTTCGATACTTTATGCAGCAATCTTTGTTTTTTGTGCTCCTTTTTCATCCACATCAGGATTAAAAGAAATAATAGAACTAACACTACTCAATACTTTACCATATTGTTCACTCAATGCTTTATAGTGTTCTCTTTCTTTCATAACAACTGGTAATTGTTTAACATCTTCTTCTGCTTTTTCTTTAGCAGCCTTTAGTTCTTGATTGGCTTTTTGCAATTCTTCTACTTGTTTTTTTAAAGTTTCATTTTCATCAACAACACTTTGTTTTTCCTTCATTAATGTTTCAACAGCACCTACTACACCATCGAATTTCTTTTCATCAAAATCTTCTGCTCCCGTAGTTTCTGGTTTAGAAGATTCTGGCACTAAATCAATTGGTTCATTTTTTTCTTCTGCAACTACTTCAGTCTTTTCTTCTACTGTATCTTCTACATTAAGATCTGGCAATTCTGCATGACTAGCAGTAGCCTCTGATTCATCTTCGGATTTAATTTCAGGTTGTACCTCGACTTTAGCTTCATCTTTAACCTCAGGTTGACTTTCTGCTTTAACTTCTTTTGTATCTTCCTCTTGTTTAGCTTCCGTAGGTACTTCCTCTACCTTTCCTGCCTCTTCTGCCTTAGAACCATCATTATTAGTACTTAACTCAGGTACTACAGATGGAGCTACAGGTGCAGACTCTATAGCAGCATCAATTGTCTCCTTTGGTACAGAAACACTAGTAACATCCAAAGCAGGAGCTTCCACAACTTCAGGTAATACTTTTTCTGTATCAGCAGGTTGTACAATTGGTGGAATTATACTCTTACCTAAATCAAAAGAAAATTCTTTAACATCTTCTTCAGGAACATTAGTTGCACAATAGAAAGAAGATGCATTCATACCAATAAAACTATAATAATTATCTCCAAACACATTCTTTCCATCAATAGAATACACAGTACCTTCAGATACCAAACTATTTAAAATAAACTTACCATCACCCATGGCTTTATTAACTTTTTCTTTAATAGTTGCTGCTGCATTAACCATTTTTTCAGCAGCACTTGGATCATTTCTTTTTGCTACCGCATCTTTTACGCTTTGACTTACAGGTTCTGCTCTAACAACTAAAATATATTTTCCATCAACAACTTTAACTTTTGAATTTTCACAAGGAGCAATAATTTTAGCATCTTTATCAATAATACCAATATGACTTCTAGATGGTATACTAGCATCAATTGCCTCTTTTAAATTAGTAGAAACAATATAAACTCCATGACCTTCTTCTACTTTTTCATCATTTAAAAGATAATATAATATCTTTTGACCATTTTCAGTAACGGTTACATAATCACAAAATAAATCTGGTATACCTTTATAATCAACCTTCGCTCTATCAAAACTAACTGTTCTATCCTCTTGCATATAAAACACCACCTATCGTCATACTTTAATCTATAAAATATAATATCACATCAATGAAACGAAAACAATAATTTTTCATAAATAAAATTGCAAAAAACGAAAAAAAAAGATACAATAAATTCGGTGGTAACATGAGACAAGATAAAAAATTAATGATAGGTATGACACTTCTATTTTTTATAACATTTGTAACTCTAGGAACCCTAGTTGTAACAGAAAAACTAGCTCCCTTTTATACAGATAAAATAGAAACAAAATTTAAAAACTATATCAACAAAAATTATCCCCAAGAAAAAGATAATTTAAAAATAAAAAAAATTACCTATGACACAACAGAATATAAAACAAAAGTAATAAATAAAAATAATAAAGACTTATACTTTACAATGACATATAAAGACAAAAAAATAACTTCAACTTACAAAGAAGACTATTTACAAGGTAAAACTCTTCTATCAAAAACAAAAAAACAACTAGAGAAAAAAATAAATAAACACTTAAAAATAAATGCTAAAATAACATTTCCTTTAACTTTAAATAATTACGCAACTGAAATAAGAGAAAATATGATTGAAGGAAACCCAAGTAATTATAATATAAAATTTACAATTAATAATAAATTAACATTAGAACAAATACCTAATATCATAAATGAAATAAACAAGATAACGACAACATTTAATGAATTAGATATTAAACCAAATTATTATACAATACAAATTAAAAGTAATAATGAATCACTAACAATAAAAAAATTAACTAATAACACACTACAAAGTGATTTTCTACAACAAGTAATAACAAACATATTAACAGATAGTAACTTAGATATGTTAAAGGAAAATAATCTAAGTTATAAATATATAGAATATGGAGATGAATAAAATGAATGATTGTATTTTTTGTAAAATTATTAAAGGAGAATTACCAACAAGAACGATTTATGAAGATGAATTAATTCAAGTCATTATGAACACAAATCCTATCAGTAATGGACACTTATTAATTCTTCCAAAAGAGCACTTTGAAAACCTATTTGATATAAAAGAAGAAATAATTACGCACAGTATAAAAATATTAAAGG
>CALVSC010000026.1 GCA_944358855.1 uncultured Bacilli bacterium
ATTAAAAACGAGAAAAAAGGTGTATCCTTTATTATTAAGAGAAATTCTAAAGATTAGGATTTCTCTTTTTGGTTATACTAAAAATGGGTGATAAGGGTGAAAGTGTTTATAACAGGTGGTAGAAGTGGAATAGGTTATGAAGTTGGGAAGTTTTTAGCAAAGCGTGGTCATCTTGTTTATTTGGGTTGTAAAACAGTTAGTGAAGTTTTTTCTTTAAGAGAGAAAATTAGACATGATGGAGTTCAAGCTATTCCTATTAAGTTTGATATTCGTTCTAGTGATATTTTTATGTTAAAAGCATTGCGGTTAGATTGCTTGTTTTGTCATGCAGGAGTAGGGGTATCTGGTGATATTGTTCAGTTAGATGAGAAAAGTTTTCGGGACGTTTATGAAGTTAATGTTTTTTCTAATATTAGAGTGATTAAGTTCATGATAAAAATATGGAAAAAAGAAAAGAGAAGGGGAAAGATCTTTGTTACTTCTTCTTTATTAAATTTATTTCCAGTTCCTTCTTTTGGTGTTTATGCTTCTAGTAAGTGTAGTTTATCGATGCTTATTAAATGTTTAATAAAAGAAGAGAAGGGAGTATCTTTTTGTTTAGTAGAACCAGGTAGTTACCATACCGGTTTTAATCAAGCAATGGTTGATAATAAAGAGTGGTATCAAAAAATGGAGAAGAAGGATTATACTAAGTCTTTTTTTCAAAGAAAGTTTTTTTCTATTATTGAGTCTGACAATATTTCTGGGGTTGCTAGAAAGATTGGTTTAGAAATTGAAAAAAAGAACCCTAGAAAAATTCTTAGGGTTCCGTTTTTACAAGGTTTAGCTTTAAAATTTTATTTTTTATTTTTTTCTTAGCTTTTTTGGTTCCTTTTATAAGCTAATCTAAGTTGTCTTGCACCTTCTTCGTCCATATTTAATGGGTGTATGGTGTTTTCATCTATATAGATGGCATCTACGCCAAGTGCTCTATCTGGATTTCTTCTTGCATAGTCTTCTAGCCACCATTCTGCTTCTTCTTTCGTGGTTGTTGGCTCATCATTTTCAATTTTTAATAGTCTTCCAAATCTCGCACGATAATAAGGCACTTGTTCTGACATTATATAGGACTGAGTTCTGAACGGTTCAAGGGAAGTGATTTCTAAGTTTCTTATATCGATTGTATAGTAGGGGGGTTTTGGTGTTTTCTCTTTCATATTATTGTCTCCTTTGTTACTATTTTAACACTTCTTACTTTCTCTTTCAAATTTATTTTCTGTTGTTTTTGTGATAAAAACAAAAAAATGTATTGTCAAAAGTTGGTAAATGTGGTAGCATTATATTGTTCACTTTATTTATGGCGGTGTAGCTCAGCTGGCTAGAGCGTCTGGTTCATACCCAGAAGGTCGGGGGTTCGATTCCCTCCGCCGCTACCATTTGTAAATTAAAGTCTAGCTCAGCTGGACTTTTTTTATATATTTATTATAATAGTATCAGGTGATATTTATGGAACAAATAGAAGAACAAACGAATCGAGAATTTGACTTTGCTATGCAATTTTTACGTTTAGAGGATAAGCAAGAAAATGTAATATATAGCCCTCTTTCTCTTTTGACTGCATTAAAAATGTTAAGGGATGGGGCGAAAGGTAAGGCGAAAGAAGAGTTGGATGCGGTTATTCAAAACATTCCTGCTTCAAACTATCAAAACATTGATTCTATTCTTTCTTTTGCGAATGGACTCTTTATTAGAGATACTTATGAAGGATGTGTAAGAAAAGAATATAAAGATCATTTGTTACAAAAATATGATGCGAATGTTATTTATGATTCTTTTCAGAGTGCTGAAAATATTAATGGTTGGATATCAGATAAAACTTTTAAGATTATTACAAATATGATAAATGATAGTGAAGTTCAGCCAGAGATTGTTAAAATGATATTAGTAAATGCTTTAGCTATCGATATGGAATGGGAACATCCTTTTTGTGTTTGCGATACTTGTGGAGGGGAGTTTTTCCTTGAAAATGGAAAGTCTATGATAGCGACTACTATGAGTCGTGAAAATGTTCCTTATTATAAAGATGAGGTTGTTACAGCTGTTAGTTTAGATTTAAAACAATATGGAGATACACAGTTAGAATTTATTGGTATCAAACCTGAGGAAAATTTGAGGGAGTATATGATGAAGTTTTCTCGAGAAAAGTTTCAGGATATTATGGATCATATGGTTATACCATCCTATCCTTATTGTAGTCATTTACGTATTCCTAGATTTTCTTATCAATATGATTTAAATGCCAATGACGATTTAGATAAAATGGGAGTAAAAGAAGTGTTTTGTGGGTCTGCTGATTTAACAAATATTTATGATCCTGCGGTAGCAAAAGAACCTCTTTCCTTGGGTGGTGTTAAGCATAAAGCGAAGATTGATTTTACGGAAAAAGGAGTTAAAGCTGCAGCTGCTACGGTGATTTTTGCTATCGCAACAGCGATGAATGTTGAACGAAAAGTGGAATATCTTTCTTTTGATAAACCATTTTTATATATTATTAGAGATAAGAATACAAAACAGATATGGTTTGTTGGTACCGTTTATGAGCCTAATTCTTGGGATAAAGATAAGGTTGAACATTATTCTACCATGAGTTATTAAAACATAAATATTCATAAAAAATAAATGTATAGTTTACATTTATTTTTTTTGTTTTGTTTGAAAATTAAATGTAAAAAATAGGAGAGTTTTTTGGAGATGGTGTAGTGACTTTTGTTGTTTCTTTTTCTGGCTCTGAAGTTGAATTGTCATTTACAGCACCTACAATATTTAAAAGAGTTTTTGCATTGTTAATCATGGGTTTTAATTCATAAAAAACAGGGATTGCTTGGTTAATTACTCCTAGCGTCTTTTGGGTTCCATCTAGAAGTCCTTGCCAATTTATTCCTTTTAAGGTGGCAAGAATAGATGGCTTCATATAGGGATTTGGATACATACTTTCACCTCTTATTTTAGTATATGTAAACTTTTAAATAAAAGTTCGATTAGTTATTTTCAAAGAAATTTTGTTATGGTATACTGGTATAAGAATAGGGAGTGATGTAGTGTGAATGCGCTTTTAAAACCATTTATTGCTGTTTATCATGTTGTAGCTGGTATTGGTAGGTTACCTAAGAAGCTTGTTCAAAGTCTAGGCGATGCTCACGAGAAGTCTAAAAATAAAAAAGCAGTTAAAGCGAATGAAGTTGCTCCTGTAAAAGAAAAAAAGAAACCAGAGGTTGATTCAAACCCAGGAAAAGAAATAGCTGAAGATATTGATAATATTAAAGGAATTCGTAAACGTGATGAAAACGCTCCGGAAAGACCGATGATTAAGTATCGTTATGTTGTAATTAATGCACAAGGAAAGAAAGAAAATGGTACTTTTGAAGCAGAGAGTGAAAGTGAAGTACGTGGTTTTTTAGAGTCACAAGATTATGAAGTTATTTCTGTAAAAGTTCGTCCTGCTTATGATATTGATATTAATGATTATTCTAAAATAAAAACAAGTGAATTATCCTTTTCTTTAACTCAACTTTCTACTTATATAAAATCTGGTATTCCACTTGTAGATGCAGTTAAAATTTTAGCAAAACAAGCAACAAAACCAGAAACTAAGAAAGCATTTCAAAGATTAGTTTATGAATTATTAAAGGGTGAGAATTTATCTCATGCTATGGAAAAGCAAAAGAAAGTTTTCCCTAAATTATTAGTAAATATGGTAAAAACTGCTGAAATGACAGGTGATTTACCTTCTATTTTGGATGATATGGCAGATTATTATACGTCAATGGAGAGAACACGTAAACAAATGATTAGTGCCATGACTTATCCATGTGTCGTTTTAACTATTGCGTTTGCAGTTTTAATTTTCATGCTTACGTATTTGGTACCTCAATTTGCAACGATGTTTGAAAGTAATGATGCAGAGTTACCAGCATTGACTTTAGCTATTCTTTCTGCTAGTGATTTTGTAAAGAATAACTGGATTATATTATTAGCTATTATTGTATCTATCGTTGGGCTTTTTATATTAGCTTACAAGAAATCAGTTAAATTTAGAACGGCTGTACAAACATTACTTATGCATATACCGGTTGTTAAAAGTATAATTATTTATAGTGAGGTTTCTAACTTCACGAAAACTTTTGCCTCATTATTAAATCATGGTGTATTTATTACGGATAGTATGGAAATTCTTTCTAAGATTACTAATAATGAAGTATATAAGAAGATTATTAATAAGACTTTACATAATCTAGGAAAAGGAGATTCTATTTCTGAGTCGTTTCGTGGTGAATGGGCTTTTCCGGTTGTTGCTTACGAAATGTTAGTTACAGGTGAATCTACTGGTCAACTTGGTCTTATGATGGAAAAAGTTGCAGATCACTTTCAAGCATTACACAAATCTGTTATTGATCAACTTAAAAGTTTAATGGAACCATTAATGATTTGTGCGTTAGCTGTTGTTGTTGGTATTATCTTATTATCTATTGTTGAACCAATGTTTGGTATTTATGGACAAATTCAGTAAAGGAGGATAATTATGGAATACTTATATTTTATTCTCTTTTTTGTTCTGGGCTTGATATTAGGTGGTTTTTATACAGCGTTAGGAAATCGTTTAGCGACGGATAATTATCACTTTTTTACTTATCGTTGTAATGAGTGTGGACATAAATTAAAGATTTTAGATTGTATACCTTTACTTTCTTATTTGTTTTTAAAAGGAAAGTGTCGTTATTGTCATAAGAAAATTGATTCTATGGAACCACTTATGGAGTTGTTTACTGGGGTGTTATTTTTAGTTAGTTATTATAGTTTTGGTTTTTCTTATGAATTGTTGATAGCTTTAGGAATTGTTTCTTTACTTATTATTGTTACTGTAAGTGATTTGAATTATTTAATTATATCTGATGAAGTCTTAATATTTTTTGTATTATATTTTACTATTATTCAGTTTTTATCTGGTGGTATTATTAATGCCTTTCAACATATATTAACAGGTGCGTTTTTATTCTTATTAATGTATTTTATTATGTGGATAGGTCAAAAAGCTTTAAAAAAAGAAAGTCTTGGTGGAGGAGACGTTAAGATGATGTTTCTTTTCGGACTTGTCTTAGATCCTTTACTTGGTATGATATCTATCTTTTTGGGTAGTGTATTTGCACTTCCTATGTCGTTGTTTTTACTTTATAAAAATCATGAAAAAGTAATTCCCTTTGGTCCATTTTTATTGTTGGCGTTAACTTTTTTATATTTTACAAAAATTACACCAGAAGTTATTGTTTCTTGGTTTGGTTTTTAAAAGAAAAGTACTTTCTTTTTTTTTGTTTTTATTGTAAATTGTTATTAGGTGAGTTTTATGAGGAGACAGACAATTTTACCAGCAGATACTTATCTTGTTGTTAATAAGACGGTTATTTCTGATAGTGATCGTAAATTAGTTAGTATTTTATATCAACCAATTATAGGGTATACTGCTGTTTCTTTATATTTTACTTTATTAGATGATTTGGATAAGTTAGAGTTAATGAGTGGGGATTTAACACATCATCATTTAATGGCTACTATGCAGTTAGCTTTAGATGAAATTGTAGTTGCTAGAAAAAAGTTGGAGGCATGTGGTCTTTTAAAGACTTATTTTAAAGAGGGTAGTGTCAATCAATATATTTATTTAATTTATTCTCCTATGTCTGCTCATGAGTTTTTAAATCATCCTATATTAAATGTTGTTTTATATAATAATTTGGGTAAACAAGAATATGATAAAATTGTTAATTATTTTAAATTACCAACTATTACTTTGAAAGATTATGAAGATATTACTTCTAGTTTTGATCAGGTGTTTACTTCTTGTCATGGCAATTTCTTTGAAATAAAGGATGAGATTAAGAAGAAAGAAAAAAGGCCGTTAGATATTTCTTCTAATATTGATTTTGATATGTTGATTAGTAGTATTCCTAAGAGTATGGTTAATGATAGATGCTTTTCTAAAGATAATAGAGAGCTTATTAATGCATTAAGTTTTACTTATCAGCTTGATACTTTAGCTATGCAAGGATTAGTTAGAGATAGTTTAAATGAAAAGGGTATGATTGATAAAAATTTACTTCGTAAGAGTTGCAGGGAGTATTACCAATTTGAACATCAAGGAGAACTTCCTACTATTATTTATCGTAAGCAACCTGAATATTTACGCAAACCTGAAGGAGATCAGTCTAAATGGGCTAAGATGGTTTATACTTTTGAAAATTTAACACCATATCAGTTTTTGAAGGCTAAATACAAAGGGGCAGAGCCAACAGATAGGGATAAACGATTAATAGAGAATTTATTAATTGATCAAAAGTTAAATCCTGGGGTTGTTAATGTATTGATTGCTTATGTATTAAAAATCAATCATGAACAATTGAAGAAGAGTTATGTTGAAACGATTGCTGGGCAATGGAAGAGATTAAATATTGAAACAGTAGAAGATGCTATGAAAATATGTGAGAAAGAACATAAGAAGATGAAGAAAGTCTTATCTAAAGATAAAGGTAAGACTAGTACTCGTAAAGAGGCAAGTCTTCCAGCTTGGTTTGATAAAGAGTTAAATAATACAGAAACAACGAAGGAAGAAGAGGAGGAGTTGAATCAAATCCTTAAAGATTTAGTGTAGGAGTTAATTTAAAGGTAAAATGCAGTTTTGCGTTTTGCTTTTTTTGTTATTTTGAAAGTGTAAAATTTGATATTTTTTCCTTTTTGTGGTATAATTTGCTCACATTAAATTTAAGGGGGTTAATTTATGAAATTACAAGCAACAAATGTAAGAGTTGCTGGAAAAGCGCTAGCTTTAATGTTAGGAGTAGGTGTTGTGTTTGGAACGACAGGTTGTATTTTTAATAATACAGCACCAACGATTGATCAAACTGTAGAATCTACTATAAGTCAAACTGCACAAGATACCTATTTAGATGAAGTATTTATGGATGATAATGATGATCAAGCATCACTTAGTGAACTTTCTACATTAGAAGGGGCCTTAGAAAGGTATGATTTGTTAAAAGAGGTAGACTTTGGTGATGAACATTACAATGATTTGTCAGAGGAAGACAAGGCAACTGCGAATGCTTTATCAACAGAAGACATTGAATTACTTATTGAAGAGTTAGATAAAGATGATTTATCTATTGTTGACAAAAGCAGAGTATTACAACAACTATTCTACTTAAGAAATGATGCACAAGGCGAGATTGAAGAAAAAGGAATTACGATTTCTACCAATGCATTAAAACGTGGAATAAAAGCTGCAGCTTGTGAAGCTACAGGGTTAGAAGCAGAATATTATGATTATGTATCTATAGATGCTGCAGATCAATCACCTAGCGTTTTAGGATTAACTGTAACAGATCCAGTTAGTGGTGCATCTACGCATATAAATGTAGAGTATGATTCTATCTATGGAAAAATGATTCATCAAATATATGATTTACAAGTATTAGATAATCCATCTTTTGATGACATTAGAGAACAAACAAAAGAGTCATTAAATCTCGTAAAAGTTAGTGCTTATTCTGGAGTAACATTATCTGGTGATACTATGACATCAGAACATAGCTATTCTGATGTGGAAAATGCTAGTAAAGCAAAATAAACTATTCGTAATGAATAGTTTTTTTGTTGTCTTACATTATTAGTTTGGGGTGTAATTTGCATTTTTTAGATAAATGTGATATACTTTGTTGGTCGCATGAAATGTAAATTTACATTTGCGTTTTGTTAACAACTTGAACTCACCTATGATTTGTGTTATCATGGTAGAGTAAGGTTTTGCATAAAATATAGAGATATGAAAAGGATGTTTATATGAATCAATATACAGATACAGAATTTGAAACAATTATAAGTCCGATTCTGGAAATAGAAGAATTTCGTCAATTAAAGTTTATTACTCATCATGGTATTACGAGATATGACCATTGTATGAGAGTTGCTTATATGTCTTATGTTGTTACTAAGGCATTAAGATTAAATTATAAAGAAGTTACTATTGCAGCACTTCTACATGATTTTTTTACAGATGAAGTAGATGAAGAAAATTCTATGGATAGACTTAGAAAACACCCTGAGTATGCAGTAAAGAACGCTTCTAAATATGTAGAGTTAAGTGATATGCAAGTAGATATTATAAGAACGCATATGTTCCCTGTAACATTTACTCCACCTAAATATTTAGAAAGTTGGATAGTGGACTTTGTCGATGATTTAGCTGCTTTATATGAAAGAGGATATGCCGTTCGTAGGGAAGCACAAACAGCTATGTTTTTATTTATGTTTGTAGTTGTTAATTTCGTAAAAATGAGATAGATCCTAAGATTTATCCTTTTTTTTTATAAGATTTTATGTTATAATTTTGCAAGAAAGAAGTGATAGTATGGAAAAAACATTTATTTTTGGACATAAAAAGCCCGATTCAGATTCCGTAATGTCTGCTATTGGTCTTTCTTATTTAAAAAATAAGCTTGGAGATAATACAGAACCTAGGATATTGGGAAATGTCAACAAAGAAACAAAGTATGCATTAGATTATTTTAAATTAAAAGAGCCAGAATATTTAAATGATGTTAAATTACAAATAAAAGATGTTAATTATCATAAAGGTTTTTTTATAGAGGATTCTAATTCTATTTATAATGGATATCAAATGTTATTAAAAGAAGGTTTAACTGGTATTCCAGTAGTACATGGAGATAATGAGTTTTTAGGACTTATTACGATTAAAGATTTATCTCATGTAGTTATTAATGATCATTTTGATGATTTATCTACTTCTTATGATAATATTTTGGATGTTTTAAAGGGAGAAGAAATCTTAAGGTTTGATGATGATATTGAAGGTAAAATACTTGTTGCCTCTTATCGTAGTACAACTTTTATTAATAATGTTCCTTTAGATCGTTCTAATATTTTAATTGTTGGAGATCGTCATAGTGTTATTGAATATGCAGTAGAATCTGGTGTTAAATTAGTTATTTTATCAGGAGACTCTGAGATAAAAGATAAACATATAGAGATTGCTAGAAAGAATAAAGTTAATATTATTCGTACACAGTATGATTCTTATCATATTACTAGACTTTTACCACTTTCTAGTTATATTAGAACTATGGTACGTAGTTATAATCCTATTAAATTTGAAGAGAATGAGTATGTAGATACGGTATTAGATGTTAATAATAAGTTAAAACATACGAATTATCCAGTTGTTGATAAGAATAATAAGTGTTTAGGATTATTAAAAATTGTTGATTTAAATGATAAGAAGCCTAAAAATGTTATTCTAGTTGATCATAATGAGAAATTACAAAGTGCTGATGGATTAGATGAAGCTAATATTAAAGAAATATTTGATCATCATAATTTAGGTAGTGTTACTACAAATGCGCCAGTTAATTTCCGTAATATGGCAGTAGGATCTACTTGTACAATTGTTTATATTTTATTCCAAGAAAAAGGTGTTAAGATTCCTAAAGATATTGCAGGAGCATTACTTTCTGGAATTTTATCTGATACCTTAATCTTAAAGAGCCCTACGGCAACTGAGCGTGATAGAGAAGCTGTTTTAGATTTAGCAAAAATTGCTGGTGTTGATTACCAAGAATATGGTATGAATATGTTAAAAGCTGGTACTTCTTTAGATGGTATGAGTAAAGAAGATGTATTATATAATGACTTTAAGTTATATACTGTTAATGAGAAAACATTTGGTATTGGACAGTTTTTTACAATGAATTTTGATGATATGAAGAAAGAACTTGATCAATATATTCAAACTTTAGATGAGGTTAGTGTTGCGAATGAATATGATTTCTTAGCATTATATGTTACTGATATTATTAAGAATGGTAGTTATGTTATTTATAATACAAAAGGTCAAGAAGTTATGGAAATGATGTATGATACTAACGACATTTATGAAGGATATTTTGTACCTGATTGTGTTTCTCGTAAGAAACATGTCGTTCCACTTGTCATGGATGTATTTGAAAACTAGAAAGGGAGTAAATTATGAGTTTTATAGAAATATTTATTTTAGGATTTATTCAAGGGGTTGCGGAATTCTTACCAATATCTTCTTCTGCTCATTTAATTATCTTTAGAGATTTATTTGGTATTGGAGCAGGGATGAGTCATGATATGGAACTTACTTTTGATATTGCTCTTCATTTTGGTACTTTACTTGCTATTTTTGTTTTCTTCTTTAAAGACTTTGTAAAGATGATTTCAAAAGGGTTTACAAAAGGTGTTAAAGATGATGATGGTAAGATTTTATGGTTTTTAGTAGCTGCAACTGTTCCTGCTGCTATTGTTGGAGTATTATTTGAAGATGTTATTGAAAATGTTGTACGTTCTAAATATGTTGTAATTGCTTTGGCACTTGCTGTTATGGGTATTATTATCTTTTTAGCAGATAAATATAGTAAACAAACAAAAGATATTAAGAAGATGACTTTAAAAGATGCTGTTATTATTGGATGTAGTCAAGTATTTGCTTTAATTCCAGGATTTTCTCGTAGTGGTACGACGATTGCTGCTGGACGTGTCTTAGGTTTAGATAGAGAAAGTGCAGCTAAGTTTTCTTTCTTCTTAAGTGCTCCTGTTGTATTAGGTGCTGTTGTTTTACAATTGTTTAAGGGTAGTGTTATTAGTGTTATTGTTGCTAATATTGGTACCTTTATATTAGGAATTTTAGTTTCCTTTATTATTGGAATTTTATGTATTAAATATTTACTTAAGTATTTACAAAAACATAATTTTAAGATATTTATGATATATAGAGTAGTTTTAGCTCTTGTAGTATTAGTTTATATTTTTGTGAAATAAGGTGAATGGTTTGAGTATTGAGATTATTGGCTTATTAGTTACTTTTTTACTTGGTTTATTTGTATTAATTGGAGCGTTTGTTGCTTTACTTGCTAGTAAGAAAGAACAAATTACAGATTTTTGTTTAGGGCTTGCTTTTAGTGTCATTATTATGTTAATTGTTCTTGATTTGATTCCTGAGGTTTGCGAACACTTAGGACTTGCTTATATTTGGTTAGCTTTACTTTTTATTGCTTTAGGATATGGAATATTGCGACTTTTAGATCGTTTTGTACCAGATCATCATGAACATCATAAAATGACTAAAAAAGAGAGTCATAATAATTTAAGACATATTGGTATTTTATCTTCTGTTGCTTTAATTATCCATAATATTGTAGAAGGTATGGCTGTTTATACTACGGTATTAACTAGTGTAAGTTCTGGACTTTTATTAGCGATTGGTATTGGTTTTCATAATTTACCTTTAGGTATGGTTATTGCAACGGCATTTTATCAAGGAGATCAAAAACCATTTAAAACGTGGTTATCTATTGGGTTAGTAGCAGCTTCTACTTTATTAGGTGGAGTTTTAGGATTTGCTCTAAGTTCAGTTACTATTCCTGAGTGGGTATTAGGTGGTTTATTATCTATTACTCTTGGTATGCTACTTTTTATTCTATTTTCAGAATTATGGCATAGAATTTATCAAAGTAAATATAAAAAAGAGAGAAATATTGGTATTATATTAGGAATTGTTGTGATGATAATATCGATGTTAATATAAGGGGTTAATCATGTTATATGTAGTTTGTTTTTGGTTTATTTTATTTATTTTATATTCTTTTATAGGATATATTTGTGAAGTTATCAATGTTAGTATTATCGAGAAAAGATTTGCGTGGAATAGAGGGTTTTTAATAGGGCCTTATTTACCTATTTATGGAGTAGGCTGCCTTATTATGGTTCTCTTTTTATCTCGATATGAAGATGATATTTTAGTACTGTTTATTATGAGTGGTTTTTTTGGAGGAGTGCTAGAATATTTTACAAGTCTAATTATGGAAAAAATATTTAAACTTCGTTGGTGGGATTACTCTGATAGAAAATTTAATATTAATGGAAGAGTATGCTTATTTAATATATTCTTATTTGGTGTTGGGGGAGTTATCGTTGTTAAGTTTTTACAATCTATACTTTCTTATGTTGTATATTTAATACCAAATCAGGTAACGATAGGTTTAGGTATATTCTTATTCTTAGTCTTTTTATTAGATGTTATTGAATCATTTTATATTACAGCAAGGTTAAAGATTAATTTTAATCGTTATTTAAATAAAGATGCTACGAATAAGATAAAAGAAGAAGTTGCGAAAACATTAAGAATGAATATGGCATTTACTTCGCGTTTGTTAAAAGCGTTCCCTAACTTTTCTTTAAACAAGAAGTTTAATGATTTTGCGGAGTTATTTAATAAAGTAAGAACAGACGTTAGAGTAAAGAGATTGAAAAGAAAGATAAAAAAAGTTAAGAATAAATAGCACTATTTAAATAGTGCTATTTTTATTTTGTTTTTAAATAATTTGTGTTAGAATTATACTAGGAGGGTTATATGAAATATAAGTATAAAGAAGATATTAGTAAAAATATATTTAGAGGATATGATATTAGAGGGGTTGTTCCTAGTGAAATAGATTTAGATACTGCTTATACCATTGGATGTGGTTTTGGTAGCCATATTAGAAGATTAGGTAAGAGTATTTGTGTTGTAGGACATGATAATCGTCTTAGTAGTGAAGATTTGGAGGAAGCTTTAATAACTGGTATATTATCTACTGGTGTTGATGTTGTTTCTTTAGGGCTTTGTACTACACCAATGTATTATTATGCTTGTATTAAATTAAATATTGCAAGTGGTGTTATGGTAACAGCGTCTCATAATCCAAAAGATGATAATGGGTTTAAATTTGCTTTTGATGAATCTGGAAATTGTAAAGGGCAAGAGATTCAAGACTTTTTACAAGAAATTTTAGAGAATAATTTTTTAACTGGTACAGGTAAGTTATCTCATTATTCTATTGAAAATGATTATCTTGAGTTATTTAGGACAAATTTACATTTTGGTTCTAGACGTTTAAAAGTTGTTATTGATCCAGGTAATGGAACAACAAGTATTATTGCTAAAAAAATATATGAGATGTTTCCTATGGATTTAGTGGTTATTAATGGAGAAAGTGATGGTACTTTTCCAAATCATCATCCAGATCCTTGTGTTGAGGAAAACTTAGAACAATTAAAAAAGAAAGTATTAGAATTAAATGCTGATGTTGGTATTGGTTTTGACGGTGATGGCGATCGATTAGGTGTTGTTACTAATAGTGGTAAGTTTGTCGCAACAGATTATTATATGATTGTTATTATACGAGATATTATTTCTAAAGTAAGTAAGAAAGAGTTTTTATATGATGTAAAATGTTCTAAGGCAGTAGAAGATGAAATAAAGAGACTTGGTGGTAAAGGAGTATGTTATCGTACGGGAAATTCTTATACGAAAGCAGCTGTTAAAGACTTAGATTTACCATTTGGAGGAGAACTTTCTGGTCATGTTTTCTTTAGAGATCGTTGGCCTGGATTTGACTCTGGTCTTTATGCAGGACTTCGTTTGGTAGAAATATTATCTCATACGGATAAGACATTAGATGAATTAATGGAGGGAATTCCTCGTTATTATTCAACACCAGAATTAAAGTTTTCAGTTTTAGATAATATTAAATTCCAACTTATTGATCGTGTATTAGATTATGCAAAGGAAAAGGGATATTCTTATTTAGATATTGATGGAGTCAAAGTTTTATTTGATGATTCATGGGCACTTGTTAGAGCTAGTAATACAGGTCCTAATGTAACAGCTAGATTCGAAGCAAATAGTGAAGAAAGATTAGAGGAGATAAGAAAAGAGTTTGTTGATTTAATTAATCAGTTAATTGTGGAGATGAAGTGAGTATGAAACCAGTTAAAAAGAAAAAGAGGGGATTTACGTTAGTTGAAGTAATTGTAACTTTGGCTATTATCGGTGTTGTATTAATTATTGCACTTCCATTGATAGGAAATTTAAGGGATTCTAATAAAGATAAGAAGTATGATGCTTATCGTGATTCTTTTACAGCAGCTAGTAAATTATATGTTGATCGATATTCAGAAAACTTATTTGGTAATTATGAAAATGGTTGTGCTGTAATAACTTATCAAAATTTATTGGATGCCGATTTAATTAAACCAATTGATGATGAAGATATTACTTGTGATACAGATTCTTCTGTTGTTAATGTGGAGAAGAATGATGATAAATATAGTTATCTTACTAGTCTTCAATGTGTTAATACCAAAACAGATGAAGTAAGATATGAGTATTATGACGAGGGTAGTGAAGATTTTGTCTGTGAAGAGGTTAATGCTAATGATAAAAATTCTCCAACGATAAGTGCTACTCCTGCTAAGAATACTACATGGATGAATGCTGATAGACTTGTTGGGGAATATGAAAAAATTGATCAATACGATACAAATAGTCAAGTGAATTTAAAATTCTTTATTCAAGATTTTAATGGGCTTAATAAAAATCAATCACTTAAATGGACCTGGGAGTCAGGTAGTAGTAGTGAAACATTTACTCATGATTTTCATAATAAAAAGAATAGTAGTATAAAGACGTTAAGTTTAGATGTTCCTAAGAAAAAAGTTCCAGATGGTGATAATGTAGATGGCGTTTATTATTTAACTATAGAGGGAAATAATAAAAATGGTAATTATGGAGTACAAGATAGTTTAGGTAATACTACTTTTGTTAGTAGTAGATTTGGTCCATATTATATTGATAATAAAAAGCCTACTATGAATCCAACTATTACTTCTACTAATTCTAGTTATCATAGTTTAAAAGTAACTATTAATATTAATGGTTCTGATAGTCATGGTATTCAAAAAATGTATATTTCTAATACCGGTTATATGAAAGGTAATAAATGGCAAAGTTATCAATCTTCTGTTACATGGACTTTACCTGGTGATTATGATGGTAAGAGTAGAACTGTTTATATTACTTTAATGGATAATGCAGGTAATATTACTAATAAATCTGTTAGTTATACTGTTTATAGTTTTTGTACAGAACAAGTTCAAAGTGGAGCTTGGCAAGATACTAGTTCATGTTCTGCACAATGTGGAGATACTGGAGTTAAATCTCAACAAATATTATTGGTAGATAAATACTTTAATAATCATCAATGTGGTTATCAACAAAGAACTGGTGTTAGTTGCAACAGAAGAGCTTGTTGTGGTAGTAATGTCGTAGAGTATAAAAACACTAATAGTTGTAGTAAGAGTTGTGGTGGAGGTAATTATAAGAGAGAAGCTTATTCCATTTACAATGGTCAAAGATGTTCTGCTTATGATGATTGGAAGGGCCCTAGTTGTAATACACAAGGTTGTTGTAGTGCTTCTAATCCAACGGCTTGTCCTCCATATCATAGTTGTCGTATAGGAACTACTGTTATTTATGAATATGGTGATGGTGGCGGATATCAAGGTACTGTTACAGATGGCCAAACTTTATATATAATAAGTTCTAATAGCTATATGCATTATGTTTATGTTCCAGGTGGAGGAAAATTTCATGCTTATGACTGGCGAGTAGGCCAAGGATATGGTTGGGTATATAAAAATTGTATTGAACCTTTAGGTACTAATTGTGCTTATAGTCAATGTAGAGGATAATTAAAATCTAAAAGAAATTTCCATAGGACATAAAAAGTATTGTAATAGGGCTAATTTGTTTTAAAAATTAGCTCTTTTTTTTTAAATTGATTTATGAAAAAGAAAAATTACCTTGATTGAAGTAATATCTAGACTATTATTGGAGTTATATTTAATCTTGTGTATTATAGAATATTGGTAATGATACTTAGTATTATCGATATTTGTAGTCTTTGATTATATTTAATGATCCATAGTTTGTAAATGAATGTATAGTTTAATTAATTTTGTTGTCTATTCGTGTATATTTTATGTGAAGTTTTTAACTTATTCTTTAAATTTAAATATTTATTTGATATGATTTAATATAGAGAAGATATGATGGAGAGTGGATTTTATGGTGAAAAAAAATTTAAAGGAAA
>CALVSC010000027.1 GCA_944358855.1 uncultured Bacilli bacterium
TAATTTATTTGTATAACTGCCTGTCGTACAAAAAAGACTGTCATTACTGACAATCTTTTTGGTAAATTACTATTTATCATCTTAAATTTTCAAGTAATTTTTATAAGATTATTATATCATTTTATTTTATTTTTTTATATAGTTCTACAAAAATTATTTTTATTTATCTGGACGGAGATATTTGTTTTTCATATCAACTATTAGTTCATCTAATTTATCCATATTTCCATTGAAATTTAATAATAATTCATATATAATATTCTTAGAAAGAGAACATAGTTCGTAACTTGTATGCTATTCGCTCCATATGTTAATACAAGAACTAGTAAACTACTAGTTCTTTTTTATGTAAGAATATAAATAACAAGAAAAATATATAATTTAAATAATAAAACAAAAAGATGATTATAAACTATAATCATCTCTCCTTCCAATATATAACATATGTGTACTATATCCTTGTACTTCTTTTCTTTCACATGAACTAAAATGATAATTTTTCCATATTTCAAATTCTTCGTCTGAAAGATTATCAATAATATCTCTAAAATGAGGAGCAACCCCAGATGTCGAAATGTTGTTAACTTTTTCTATATGATTTAATTTCATAATTTCTTCAAGTTCATCAATATAGAATGCTCTCATAATTTCACTTGGAACTGAAATCATTCTAAAGTTTTCATCAAACTGTTTATTATCACGCCCTGATTTTAAATGACCTTTTAACAGCGCCCAACTTATCATTATGGAATCATTAGGTAAATAAGCAAACATCATTACCCCGTCTTTTTTACATACTCTTCTAGCTTCTATGATACATTTATTTATTTCTTCTTCAGTATATAAATGATACAACGGACCTAAAACCAATACGATATCAAAAGTATTATCTTCAAATCTAGTTAAATCTATTGCATCTCCCTGTTCAGCAATAATATTCATATTTTCAGTTATTTTACTTTTTAATACATCTAAATTATGTTCTACATACTCTATAGCAGTAACTTGATATCCTTGTTTTGCATAATGTAGAGAATATTTACCAGTTCCTGCACCAACTTCAAGAATTTTACACCCTGGTTTTAAATATTTTTGAATATATTTGTCAGTAGTTAAAAATTCTAATTTACTATGTTTGTTATCTAACCTTGTATCCTCATCACACATTTCATTATAAAACTTATTTAATAATACATTTCTATCATCCATTTTAAATTTCCTTCTTCTCTTTCGTTATTCAATCTTTTATATAACATTTTATTTCTTTATTATCATTATATATCTATCATATCATTAAATTAATTAGATTTCATTATATTTATAAAACCAATTAATTCCCTAAACTACAACAATTTGTTATAATAAAGAAAGGAGGGATACTATGAAAGCAAATTTACATATCCATACAACAAACTCAGACGGAACAAAAACAATAGAAGAAATAAATGCCCTAGCAATACAACATAATTTTGATTATGTTGCGATAACAGACCACGATACAGTAGAAGGAATCGACGAAATAAAAAAACTAAAAACACCTGTGCACTTTTTAATCGGTGTTGAAATGAGTTGTAAGTATGCCGGAGAAGATATTCATATACTTGGTTACTTTGGGGATGATGTAGAACAAGAAGTACGAGATTATTTTAATAACGTTGGAAAAGAACGAGAAGAAAGATGTAGAAAAATAATTGAAAATTTAAAAAACTTTTATAATATCGAAATAAGTTACGAAGATGTAAAGAAAAAAGCAGATGGTGTAATAGGAAGACCACACATTGCCTCTGCAATATGTGATAAATATGGTTGTACTTTCGATGAAGCCTTCGACAACTACATCGGAAATAAACAAAAAGCATATGTACCATACCAAGTAATTGGTTTAGAAGAAGCAATTCAATTCCTAAAAAATCATAATGCCCTAGTCGTATTAGCCCATCCTATATGGATTAAAAAATTTGACTACCATGAAATATTAGATTTAGGATTTGATGGAATTGAAGTTTATCATCCAGATCAAGATGAAGATTATAGTGAAAATCTTCGCCTTCTTGCAGAACAACATGGATTAATAATCACTGGAGGTTCGGACTATCATGGACCAATTATCTCCAACAGATTTGAACAATCCTATATAGAAAATGAAGACTTAAATACATTCTTAAGTGCACTAAATCAAAATAAAAAAACATTAAAAAAATAAAAAGTTCTAACAATATATTAGAACTTTTTTTATGATTACTTAATTTTGTTCTTGTAAATGACGATGTGATACTTTATCTTTAATATCATTTTTCCAAACCGCATACATACCAGCAAACATCAACACTACTTCGCCAATGACTAATAAAGGACTTTGATAATATAAATAATATGCTCCATAGAAAACACCTGTTGTAATACCAGAAAAACGAACCAAACGCATATCTGTTTGCCATAAACAATAAGTACGAATAACAGAACCTATCGTTGGTAATAAAGAAATAGGACCACTCCAAGTCATAATACAATTAACAATAATAACACCTTCAAATAACATTAACAAACCACGATAAAATTTTTTACTAAAATCCTCTTTATTAATAAATAAGAAACTACGTACAAAATTTATTAAACTTAATACAGCTCCAGTATATGCATAAATATAGAAATTATATAACGCCTCAAAAATACAATCTAATGATTGAACAAATAAAGACTTCTTTCTCTCTTTAATACAAACACTGATTACCAATGCTGCAAAAGCTAAAACACTAAATATCATAAATGCTTCACCTTACTCTATAAAAAGTATAAAACAAGTCTTAACTTTTTACCATAATCATACTTCTTTTAAGTGTTAAATAATGTAAAAAAAACTACATAAGTAGTTTTTAATCTCCTCCAAACATATCAAATACTTCACCTAAGAAAGATTCTTTTCGTTTTTTCTTTGGATATTTTTTATGTTCATAATGTTCTTCTTCCTCATATTCTCTTTTAACATCGCGATATGTTTTTTCTTCTTTTTCAACTAATTTTTCAAGTTCTCCACGATCTAACCATATACCACGACATTCAGGGCAATAATCAATCTCTACCCCTTTCTTTTCTGACATTAACAACGTAACATCTTTACATACTGGACACTTCATAATATCCCTCCTTTATAATATTATACCAAAAATAAACTTATCTTCATAGAGATAATCACATAAGCCCAACTTTTCCAAATACAATATTAACAAAGTATTTATTTAAAAAGCTTATAAAATAAGAAAAAACATGATAAAATACACCTAGAAAGAAGGTGCCTATGAAAACAATAACAATTAAGAAAAACCCAGTTATAACAAAAAACAATAATTTTAAAACCATTTTAATTAATGTAATATTTCCTTATCAAGAAGAAGTAGAAATACTTGCAAAACAAGCAATATTACCACAGATGCTATTATATATGTCAAAAGATTATCCAACAGAAGGAGAATTTCAAAAAGTCTTAAAAGAAAACTATATACTCAGCTATACCGCAGGAAAAGTCACCATTGGAACAACAGTCTATTTAAATTTTGAATTAATAATTCCAGACGAAAATTCCCTAAAAAAAGACTATATAGAAAAACAAATCAAATTCTTTAGTGATGCTATCTATCACCCCAAAGAAGAAAACAGTGCCTTTGACTCGTTTGAAGTAAACAGAGAAAAAGAAAATTTGAAACTAAAAATCAATAATTACAACAAAAATTTTCGATCTTATCTAAATTATAGAATCACAAAACTAGTAGACAATAAAGGGGTTTTTTCAAGAAGTTTACAAGATAATCAACACTTAATTGATGAAATTACTCCTCAAAACTTATATGAATTTTATAAACAAGTAATATCTAACAACAAACCAATTTGTTTTGTACAAGGAAACATTCAAAAAGAAAAAATAACTTCTATTCTAAAAAAATATTTTCCATTAGAAGACAATCAAAAACTAAATACGAATTATCTCTACTACTTAAAACCATTTCGTGATAAACCACAAATAATAGAAGAAGAAAAAGAATTTAAAGATTCTGCCATAGCTTTTATTTACAAAGTAAAAAACATGAAAAAAGAAGACGACATTTTACTGGAACTTTTATCAAATCTATTAACATCTCAATCATCAAACCTCTTAAATAAAAAACTACGAGATGAAAACAATTTAGTCTACTCAACAAACACAATATATTATCCTAATTATGGTATTTTAAGAATCATTGCTTATATTAATCCTAAAAACAAAAAAGAAACAGAAGAAAAAATACTAGAAGTAATGAACAACTTAAAAAATAAAGAAATAATAGCTCCTCTATTAGAAAAAATAAAAGATCGAAAAAGAATAAATTTAATAAAAAAACTAGATAATAAAAACTTAATATTTAGTGAAAATATATATAAAGCGCTCCAAATAAAACATACCAGCGAAAAAAGATATGAAAAAATAAAAAGCATAACACCAGAAGACATTATAAAATTTATTGACCGCCTACAATTAGACACCATATATTTTTTAAAGGAGAAAAACAATGAATAAGTTAGAAACAATCAAATTAGAAAATGGTTTAACCATATATTTTTATCAAGACAATAAAAAGCATAGTACTGTATTTCAATTCATTACTAAGTTTGGAGGTATCACAAAAGATTTCATAATTGATGGCAAAGAAGTTCATTTTCAAGACGGATTAGCTCACATATTAGAACATTTCTTAGTAGAATGTAATAAATATGGTAACTTTTTACATATATTAGGGAAAAAAGAAATGGATTCTAATGCTGTTACCTCAAAATTATATACTAGATATTTTTTTAATGCAGTAGAAAATATAGAATATGGAATAAAAACAATATTAAGAAGTGTATATAATCCTGTATTTACAGAAGAAAATTTAGAAAAATTAAAAAATCCTATCTACCAAGAACTAAGAGCCAGAAAAAACAATCGTTTCTTTTATAAATCATTAACAGAAAAAGATAACTGTTTTCATAATATCAAATTTAGAAATGTAGGAGGAACAATAGAAGAAGTAAAAAACACGACAATTGATGACTTAATCTTTTGTTATAACACTTTTTATAATCCAACAAACCAATTAATCGTTGTCGCTGGTAATTTTAATAAAGAAGAAGTATTAAAAACAATAAAAGAAGAAACTAAAAATCTGACTTTTCAAAAACATGATATAAAACCAATTGATCTAAAAGAACCTAAAGAAGTAGTAAAAAAATATGGTGAAGTTATATATCCAACTCCTACACCCTATTTATCAGTAACTTATAAAATACCAATTGACACATTAACAAACTTAGAACAACTAAAATTAGATTTTTATATTGGACCTTTTTTAGAAATGAATATAGGTGCTACATCTAAATTATATAATGATGTCACAAAGAAAAAAATAATAACAACGGGAATCAGTCGTTCTATTAATAAAATTGATAATTATTTACTACTAACAATAGGAAGCTATACAACAAAAGAAAATGAATTACAAGAAGCCATTATCAATACATTTAAAAATATTAGTTTTAATAAAGAGTTATTTGAACTTAATAAAAAAAGAACAACTCTAAATATAATTCTTAGAGAAGAATCTTTAGGAGCTATTACCATTCCATTAATAGTAAACATAATAGAATATAACTATCCATATTTAGATACAGTAGAAGATGTAGAAGAATTTAATTTTGAAGAATTTAAACAATATATTACATCGTTAGATTTTTCAAATTACACTATAACAACAATCCATAATCCAAAAGAATAAAGGTGTTAAAATGAAAGTAAAACATACACTAAAACCAATTTATGATAATAATTCACAAGTATTAATACTTGGTAGTATGCCATCCGTAAAATCAAGAGAAATAGGATTCTATTATGGTCATCCTAAAAATAGATTTTGGAAAACACTAGAAAAGGTATTTCAAGAAGAAATAGGAAGTACAACAGAAGAAAAAATTAGCTTTTTAACCAAACACCATATTGCTTTATATGATGTAATAAAAGAATGTGAAATAAAATCATCCAGTGATTCTTCTATTAAAGATATCATTCCAAATGATATAAGGCCAATAATCAACAATTCAAAAATAAAAACAATATTTACAACTGGTACAAAAGCCCACCAATTATATAAAAAATATATTTATCCCAAAACAAAAATAGAAGATATTCCTCTACCAAGTACATCACCAGCCAATTGCAAAAAAGGCATTGAAATAACATTAATAGAAAAATATAAAAAAATAAAAGATAATATCCAATAATATTATCTTTTTTTATTGATGAAAAAAATGTTGTATTCTAGATCCAATTTCATATTTTAATTGTTTACTAACACTCTCTTGAGTAGACGCAGCATAAACAATTGGATCAATAACATCCCATGATGTACGAATCAACAATTGTGATTCAACACCCGTATAATCTTCTAATTGTGCTTTATGAAGAACATCTTGATTTCCAAAAAAGACTCCATCTGCTTCTAAAGAATGATAAACTTCACCAACTTTTGCTGGACTACATGTTAAACCATTATCTTGATATCTTTGCCAAATTAAGCCTTTAATAAAATCTACTCTTCTTTGTTGACTGGCATTAAGCACTTCTGGAATTTTCTGTTTCACAAACAACACCCCCAAATGTCAAAGCCACATCATTATATCACAAATTACTGCATTTGAAAACCTATACTTTCAATTTTTTCTTTAAAGATAGAATCATCTATCTCCTTAGACAATACCAAATCAGCACATTTATCTTCTAAACTAACCTCACATTTTTTAACACCAGGAATAGAAGATAAAACATTCTTTACTCGCATCACACATCCTTCACAATGCATTCCCTCAATATGAATCTTCTTATGAATTCTTTTAAACATAAAATCACCCTTTCTAATGTATAAATCTTAATAAATATCCATCTAAATCTTGAATTAAAAACTGTTTATCAACACATTCTTTATCTCCAACTAAATAAGCATCCTCTTGTAACTCACGAAAAATAGGATAATCCATCTTTTTCACTTTCTCATACAACAAATCAATATCTTCTACTTCCATACTTAAATTAATTCCACGTCCAAAAGGATATTCTAACTTTCCTGTATTCCAATTTTCATTAACTTCCTCAATCATTAATTGATTACCATCTAATTCTAAAAAGCAAAACTTATCATCAACTCTCTCATATACAACAGAAAAACCTAATGATACATAAAAATCTTTACTTTTTTTTATATTAGAAACACTAAGTTCTGGAATTAGTCGATTAAATTTAACTTCCATTATTTCACCATCCACTTAAGCCTTAACGAATTTAAAACAACTGTCAAACTACTAATAGTCATACAAATACTTGCTATCATAGGATTAAGAACTATACCAAAATTTTCTAAGGCCCCTACTGCAATAGGAATCATACAAAGATTATAGAAAAATGCCCAAAATAAATTTTCAACAATCACTTTATATGACTTTTTACTAATCTGAATAAAATCAATTAAATTAGACAAATTATGATTCATCAAAATAACATCACTAGCATCATTAGCAACATCAGTACCACTAGAAATACTAATACCAACATCTGCTTCGACTAAGGCAATAGCATCATTAACGCCATCTCCTACCATTACAACTTTATTAGAAGCCGCAACATATCCCTTAATAATAGAAGCTTTGTCCTTAGGTAATACATCTGCATGAACATCATCAATACCAAGCTCTTTTGCAATTGCTCTAGCGACTTCTAAATTATCTCCTGTTAACATAACAGGACTAATATTCATATCTTTTAACTTAGAAATAACTTCTTTCATATCTTCACGAACCGTATCATTAACACCAACTAATCCCAATACTTTTTCTTTCGTCATAACATATAAAATACTACAACCACTATTAGTTAATTTCAAATAATCCTGCTTATGGATTTGTCGAAGACCTAATTTCTTTAGTAATTTTAAATTACCAACATAATAAGTATCACTATCTATCTCTCCAGAAATACCTAAACCAGGTAATTCCTGATAATTAGATACCTCTAATAAATCTTCTTTTTTAAATGCTGTCGCAATCGGATGAGTAGAATAACTTTCTAAACTACGAACAATCTTCAATAAAGAATAAGTAGCTTCAGAATAAGAATATGTTTTAAAAACATTTAACTTTCCATAAGTCAATGTACCAGTTTTATCAAAAATAACTTTATCAATACTTCTCATCTGTTCAAGTACATCACCAGACTTTACAATAATCCCTTTCTTTGCACACATTCCATAACTAACACTAATAACTAATGGTACTGCAAGACCCAAAGCGCAAGGACAAGCAACCACTAAAACCGTCACAAAAGAAGTAAAACTAGTGAAAAAAGGATAACCTAAAAGGGCTTTTACAATAAATGTTACAACTGCAACAATAAAAATAAAAGGAACAAAAAAACTACTAATACGATCTGCTAAACGTTCTATTTTATTCTTCTTATTTAAAGATTCAACAACCATACTAACAATAGACGAAACTGTTGACTCTTTTCCAATTTTTTTAGCACGATAACTAATAACACCATCATAATTCATAGAACCAGCTAAAACAGAACTACCAACTTTTTTAGGTACTGGTACACTTTCTCCCGTAATAAAAGATTCATCTGCATAACTTTCTCCTTCAACAACCTCACCATCAACTGCAAATTTTTCTGAAGGACGACAAATTAAAACATCATCTACTTTTATTTCATCCAAAGTAACAGAAACAACATCTTCACCCTCTTTTTTATAAGCTACCTTAGGTGTAATAGTAACTAAGTTTTGAATAGTAGAAGTAGTTTTTTTCTTACTAATATTTTCTAATAATCTACCCAATTTCACAAAATATAAAACCATACACACCGATTCAAAATATAACTGATGCATATATAAAATATTACCTAGACAAATTTCAATCAAACCATATACGCTATAACCAAAACTAAAAACAACACTAAAAAGTACCAAAGTATCCATATTAGGCATTCTATGAATTAAATTAATAACTCCACTTTTTAAAATATCAAAACCATAAATTAAAAATAAAACACAAATAACCAATAATAGTAATCCATACAAAACAGGATAAGTAGAATAAGAAAATAGCTCTGGTAAAGATAACATATGTCCCATTGAAACATACATAAAAAAGATTAATAAAATACCAAAAACAATTAAATTTCGTTTCTTTACATGATAAATATGACTATCATCAGAATAAGAATATTCTCCAGCACTATGAAATCCAGCCTGTAAAATAAATCGTTCTATATCAGAAACTGTAATGTTTTCATATTCCACACTAACCATTCCTAAAATTAAATTAACAGAGGCGTTAACAACTCCAGTTTGTTTTAACAAATATTTCTCCAAACCATTAGAACAAGCACTACAAGTCATACCATCTACTTTTAACTGTACTTTCTTCATCTCCTACCTCCTAAACTATTAATAGCCTAACACACCATCTAATGTTTCATCATTTTCAATAAATTCACTTACATCTATAATAGTATATTTTTCTTTACTATCTCTAACGACAACCTGCTTAATCCCAGCATTAATAATCATTCTTTTACACAAGGCACAAGGCCTTGCCCCTTCAACATAACTACCATCACTATGATTAATACCGACAAGATACAAAGTAGCACCTATCATATCTTTTCTTCTAGCACTAATAATAGCATTCTGTTCTGCATGAACACTACGACATAACTCATAACGTTCTCCTCTAGGTATATTTAACTTTTCTCTTGTACAATATTTTAAGTCACAACAATTCTTTCTACCACGAGGTGCTCCAACATATCCAGTAGAAATAATTTCATCTTCATTTACTATAATGGCTCCGAAATTACGTCTAATACAAGTACCTCTTTCTAATACTTGTTCACAAATATCTAAATAATAATTATTTTTATCTCTCCTCATATTATCACCAAAATAACTATATCATAAATTACTCTTAATGAGTACAAGATTTCTGATAAACCATAACAGAATCTTGATCATCATTATTACATTTAATTCCTTCAATCCCTAAAAAAGGATAAAAAGAAAGTGCATACTCAGAAAAAACCTCTTTAGTATCAGGAATATTATAAATTGGCTTCATCCCTCTTTCATATGGTGTAGTTTCTAATGTGTCATATAAATAACAAATTAAAATATTTCCATCAGGATTTAAATAAGGAACTAATTTATCAACCACTCTCTTAGTAGTGTTTCTCTCCCACCAAGTACCAAGATTAGACAAATTAATAAAATCATAATTTTCTAAATCTTCTGGTAAAGGGCCAAAATCTGTTAAATCATGAATAACAAATTCAGGTTCAACAGAAGAAATAACAGATTTAGCCATATCATAACACTCTTCATCACTTAAATAAGAATCTATTATTTTTAACACTTTATTTTGATATTCATCTCCAACAAACAATCTCCTACGAATAAGATCAGCAGGAAATAATGAAAATAAATTATCCCAAAAATAATAAACTTCTGAATCTAACTCTTGTAATCTATCTTTCATTTTTAAAAACAACTCTTGTGAAAAAACATCATCATTAGTTTTAAACAACATAGGATAATTTTTAAATCTAAAAAACTGCATAAACTCCTGATAAGACAATTCTAACAAACCAGCTTTTTTTAAATAAAAATAAAGTTTCGTATTAGGGCAAATATCAATAACAGTTTGCGCACCTGCACCTCTAATAGCATTATTAATAACTTGGTCTCCAGAAGAGCCTACTGTTAATATAGATTTACCTGATACATCAAAATAATCCATATAACCATCTATATTTTCCGTCGTAAATGGATAAATTTTATAAAATGTTTGATGTGCATTAGACGAATACATTCCTAAACATTCTGACATTGCATCCTCTAGCAACTCTTGTACAACCATATATATCCCCCATCATTTTAAATCCATCTCTCGTAAATTAAATGGATAATAATACTTATCATAAATTCCACTTTTTACTAAATGAAAACCATAATCTTCATATATTTGATTCAACTTTTTATTAGTACTAAGACAATCTAATCTTATTTTTGAAATATTTTTTTTCTTAGCTAATAAAACAGCTTGTTCAATTAAATAATGACCTACTTTTTTAAACCCTACTTTAGTACATAATTTCTTAATATACAACTGATAGCTATCATCCCAATAATTAGGATCATAATACTGAAACTGAACACAACCAATAATTTTATCTTGAAAAATTTCAACATATAACTGCTTATCTTCTATTGCTTTCTTCCACTCTCCTACAGGATGATGTACTAAATATAGTTTCCACTGTAAAATATTCCTCTCTAAAAACCAATTCATTCTTTCTTGAACCATCGCAATAATCTCATCTAAATCATCTAACTTAGCAAGACGAAATACATACATAATATCACCTTTCCTTTAACTCTGCTTCATATAATTCTTTATACCCTTTACATGATTTTAATAACTCTTTATGAGTCCCTTCTCCCATAACCTTTCCTTTATCAATAAATAAGATTCTATCACTATTAATAATGGTACTAAGTCTATGAGCAATAATTAAAATAGTATAATCCTTCTGTAAATTATGAATAGCTTTTTGAATCTCTTTTTGTGTTTCATTATCTAAAGCAGACGTTGCTTCATCAAATAATATAATTTCTGTTTTTTGTAAAAATGCTCTAGCAATCGCAAGTCTTTGTCTTTGACCACCTGAAAGATTTACACCACCTTCGCCAACAATCGTATCATAACCATCAGGCAACGTCATAATAAAATCATGAATACAAGCAAGCTTACAAGCTCTTATCATCTCTTCTTCCGTAATATCTTCCATCATAAGTCTTAAATTATCTCGAACACTAACATGAAAAATATAAGGATTCTGACTAATTACTGTAATATTACCACGAATACTATCTTGATCTAAAAGATTAATATCTACACCATCTATCGTAATCTTACCACTATCAACAGGATATAACTTACATAACAAACTAAAGATTGTACTCTTACCAGCACCACTTTTACCTACAAACGCAACTGTCTCATTAGCATGTACTTGAAAACTCAAATCATCTAAAACAACATCACTATCTTTATAACGAAATGAAACATGAGAAAACTGAAAATCACCATTTACTTTATTTAAATGTTTACTACCAAACTTCTCTTTTTTATATTCTTTACCATACATAATATCAAACACTCTAGTACTAGATAGATTAAAATCTTTAATTCCATCTAACAATATACCAACACTCCAAACAATATTAGGAATCCTAACAGCATAATTATGAATAACCAAAGCATTAGCAACAACCAAATTATCCTCTAATATTAAATACACTAACAAAAAGATTAAACCCATATCAAATAAATCTCTTAACATCGACCTTTTAAATATATATCTACGATTTACTGCATTCATTTCATATCGATCTAAATTTAACTCTTTTACTTGACTATACAATTCTTTAGAAAAACTATCTTCTGAATGTAACATTTTAATATCACGTATACCTCTAATAATTTCCCCAACAAAACTAGATACTTTTTCATTTTTCTTTCTAAACTTACGATCATTTTCATTATATAAATTTGTTCTTTTTCTTTCTAATAAAAATAATATAAAAACAATAACAACTAAATAAATAAACGCCCATACATTAATAATAAGTATTGCTACAAATATACCTAAATCAGTTAAAATATTAGATAAATGTTGATTTAACAGATTAAATACACTAGCCAATCTACTAGTATCATTTGTAAGTCTTTGAATAAAAACACCAGAACCATTTTGATCAATCACACTAGTTTCCAATCGCATAATTTCTTTTCCTAGTTGAGTTTGTAAAGAAATAAATGTTTCACGATAAATAACTTGTGCGTAATACATCGCAAAACGATTAAATATATTTCTAAACCACTCTACCAAACATAAAACAACAGCTAAAAACAATAATTGTGTAAAAAGACTATCTGTTAAATAAATAATAATTTGAGCACTAATAATAGGAGCAACAATACTAATAATTATCATAAATATATTACAAATAATATATTTTATTAGTTTAGCTCTTTCTCCTTTAGCAAATTGCCATACGAATTTTAAATTTTTTAAAAACTCTTTCATACTTACTCCTTAATAATTAAACCAATAGGGCAATGATCACTTCCTAAAACATCACTATAAATAAGACTATCTATAATACTAGAAATAAATCCCTGTGATACAACAAAATAATCTATTCTCCAACCAATATTTTTTTCACGAACACCTTTTCTATAACTCCACCAAGTATAACAATCTTTTTTATCAGGATATAAATAACGAAATGTATCTATAAAACCTGATTTCAACATATCACTAAACTTACCACGTTCTTCATAGGTAAATCCTGCATTTCCTATATTGGATTTCGCATTTTTAATATCAATTTCTTCATGAGCAACATTCATATCTCCGCAAAAAACAACTGGTTTCTTTTTTTCTAACTCTTTCACATATGATAAAAACAAATCTTCATATCTCATTCTAGAATCCATTCTCTCTAGTCCACGTTTTACATTTGGTACATAACAATTAACTAAATAAAAAGTATCAAACTCCAATGTAATATTGCGTCCCTCTTCATCATATTCGGAATCACCAATTCCATAAGTAACAGAAATAGGCTTAACTCGACTATAAATACAAGTACCAGAATATCCTTTTCTAATAGCTGGATATAAATACATCTCATAACCATCAGGTCTAAAATCAAATTGATCTTCAGTAGCTTTTACTTCCTGCATGCAAAAAACATCAGCATCAACATCCTCAAAAAAAGTATCTAACCCTTTCTTTAAACAAGCGCGAATTCCCGCTACATTCCAAGATATAATTTTCATCTTATCTCCTCCTTCAATGCATATAAAAATGGACTAAATGCTGTAGGCAAAGCCAGTTCATCTTCAATATAAGAAATATCTTTAAACAAATTAGGACATTTTACCTCATCCATAAATATAAAATATGATTGCATCTTCCACTTTTTATGAGTAAAAATATGAACATAAGAAATACTTTTTTTTATAAAGCTAACTTTACCATAATCTTCAGCAAACTTCCTTACTTCATCATAAGATAAAAAACCTAATAAATTTACAAATTCATATAAGTTGTGAAGTAACCCTTTATCTTTTCTTTTTTGTACAATTGTTTTTCTATTCCAAACAAAAATAAACACCGTCATTTCCACTACTTCTTTTTCTTTTTTATCATCTTTAACAGGAAATAAATAATAATTATGATTTAAATTAGACAAACACTTTTTCTGTAAAGGACAAACATCACATCTTGGCATACCATTAGGAACACAAACGGTTTCTCCCAACTCCATAATAGCCTCATTAAACATCCCAAAATCATTAATTTCTAAACAAAGTAATTTATCATGAATCATATTCCTAGTACTTACTTTAGAGATATTAGAATTATCATTATAAAATCTAGTAAATACTCTCATCACATTACCATCTACAGTAATTTCCTTTTCTCCAAAACAAATAGAAGAAATAGCACTAGCTGTATACTCACCAATACCAGGTAATTTTACAATTTGTGAAAATTTATTAGGAAAAACGCCTTGATAAATATTCATAATTTCTATTGCTGCTTTCTTTAAATTTCTAGCTCGATTATAATAACCTAACCCTTGCCATAACTTTAACAACTTATCCTCATTAACATTAGCTAAAGATGAAATATCAGGAATCTCTTTCATAAACTTTTCATAATAAGGAATAACCGCTTCAATTCTTGTTTGTTGCAACATAATTTCAGAAATCCAAATATGATATGGATTCTTATCTTTTCTCCAAGGTAAATCTCTTTTATTTATAAGATACCAATCTAAAAGTTTCTTTACTTCCTCATTCATATTACCACCATAAGTATTTAAATTATAACATAATATTTGTTATAATAATAGACAGAAAAAGGAGCAAACAATATGTATATAATAGAAAAATGTCTAAATAAACTATATCATAATCAACCAACATTTTTTCTAGATCCAAATGAACAACAAGAACTAAAAAAGAAATTAAAAAAAGGAACATACCAAATATATAAACCATATTTAGATAGTGAAAAAAATATTTTTTACAAAACCACTCCACCTAAAGTTACTTTACTAGAAATAAAATCAAAAATACCCCTACAACATAGAGAAATACTAGGCACAATCTTTTCACTAAACATTACACAAGAATTATTTGGAGATATTATTATAAAAGAAAACCACTATTATATATATGTTATAGATCAAATTGTACCATACTTAAAAAATAATTTATTAACCATAAAAAATACTAAGATTGAGCTAATAGAAACACCAATAGAATTATTAAAAAACTATCAAAAACAATATGAATCCATTCAATTAATTACATCAAGTTTAAGAATCGATACTATAATCGCAAGAATAATAAAAACTAGTAGACCTAATATTATAGAGAAAATAAAAAATAAAGAAATTATATTAAACTACAATATATTAAAAAATAACTCTTATCAACTAAAAGAAAATGACGTCTTCAGTATTAGACGTCACGGAAAATATAAATTTATAAAAATAGTAAAACAAACGAAAAATCATAACTACATTATTGAATGTTATAAATATATCTAATCATTTTGACACATTAAAATAAATTCTTTTTCTATTTTAGTATACTTTTCAATGGTGTCTACATCAAGACCTTGTTCTAACATGGATAAAACTATTTTCTTCTTACTCTCTTTTGTTCCTTGTTCTCTGCCTTGTTCTATGCCTTGTTCTATGCCTTGCTCTATGCCTTGTTTCATCCCTTTTTCAAGGCCTTCTTTCATACCTTTTTCTAAGCCTTCTTTTAATCCTCTTTCTATCATCTCTTCTCTGATAGAATTTTCTATCCT
>CALVSC010000028.1 GCA_944358855.1 uncultured Bacilli bacterium
TAACCATCCTTACGTGCTTTACTAGCATAATAAGTATATTTATTTCTAGCTTGACTTTCACCAGCAAAAGCAGTCATCAAATTTTGTTCAGTTTTACTTCCTTTTAATTCCATCAAAAATACCTTCTTTCTAACTTTTTTCCATATTAAGACTCCCTTAATACTTGATATCTGTAGCATATCACAAATACCAAAGTATCGCAAGAATCATCATAATTATTTTTCAACACCAGATTGACATTGATTACATATACCTTCCAACAAAACTTGAACTCTAGACACATGTAGAGAATTATCAACCATTTTCATAATATCTTTGCTTTCAATAGTATAAATATCAAAAATTCGATGACATTTACTACATAAAAAATGAGAATGAAATTTACAGTTTGCATCATAATGCTCAATTCCTTCAGGAGTAGAGATTTTCAAAACCTTGCCTTCTTCAACTAGTTTTGCTACATTACGATAAACAGTTGCTTGCCCTAGTTCAGGATTCTCATTATGTATAACGTCATACAACTCTTTAATAGTAGGATGATTTGACATTTGACATAAAACTTGATATACAATTTCTTTTTGTTTCGTTTTTCTCGTATTCATAAGCAATCCTTATTGATAATAATTATCAATAATATTATATAAATAAACTTCGTACCAGTCAACAACAAAACAAAAAAACATAAAATAAATTAGGTGATCCTATGAAAACAAAACACAATCTTTTTTGTAGATGTAATCACTGCAAACAAAAAAGAAGAAATTCTATTCTCTATCTCTTATCCATCATAACAACTTTTGTAATTATTTTTTATCAAATTATATTACTGATTTTTATAACTACAAGATTAAATGCTATTATTCTATTATTGGAATTTCTCTTTATCTGTTTCCTCGTTTTTCTCATCCTGTTTTAATATAAATGATAAAGTATAATCAAAATATCGAATTAACTTATTACAAACAACAACATTCTCAAAATGTTCTGAAGAAAAATTAATAACATTATCGCAAAACAACAACAAACAATAAAATAAGTTTTTTTCAACTTCGTTATAAGAATAATGCTGTTGATATAGTTGAAATAAAGAAATCATTTCCAAATCTTCATAATATTTTTTATAAAAGAAAAGAAAATCATAGATTGGAGAATCCTTTCTCGCTAATTCAAAGTTTCTTAAATAAGGATTGTCCAAATCTACAAAATTAAAAAGGCTAGGACTCCCATGCAATAAAACAATACGCATTTTATCTTCTTTCTGTATTAACTCATACCATTTATCCAAATATTCTTTACTCTTTTTAAGGCACTGATAAAACAAACTAACGTGACGTATAAACAAATATTCTTCAGGTGCCATATAAATAACTTCTTCTATTTGATCTTGTAATTTCATATAATATTTCATTTGATAATCTAACTTCTCACTCATAGTTTGATAAAATTCTCTTATATCAGCAACAACTACTTTTTGATAAGTAGTTGTTTTTATATGTAATAAACTAAGTAATAAGATTAAATCTTTCGCCTTATCTTCTAAAGGAACAGAATCCTCTTCATATAAGAAAATATCTTCTTCTTTATTTTTAGAAATTGGCAATAAAAATTGAGAAAAGTTTCGTGATTGTAAATAAGAATAAATATTTACACTTGGCAACAATAAATAACGATTTCCGTCCTTTTCTAGTACTTTTTGTCCATGAACATACGATATATTATTCATGTGAAACACTAGGAATAATAATTTTAGAACCAACAGAAAATTGTTCTAAATCATTATATTTTTCCAAATCATCTTTTCCAATATGGTATTTATCTATAATAGAAGAAATACTATCGCCCTCTCTTACAATATAAACATAATATGTAGAAAAGCTATCATCACTATCTTGCAGACAAGAAAAAAGTCCCAAATCACATTCATCTTCATTAGTATCACTAGTATTAATAGAAGAATTAAATTGTGTGTCTGAGGCAATAGGTTCTATACTATCCAAAGAATCTATCTGTTCCATCTCATTATTAGGTTCTTCTACCGATTGAGAAACTTCCCTATCTTCCTCCTCATCATCAATTTCAATTTTTTCAACGCCCGATACCTTTAAATCTATATGACACTTTAGTGCTTCGTCATCGACAATATCATAACGAAAATCATCAACGACTACTTCTCTTCCCTCTTCTTCTAAACATTCTGTTAAAACAATATCAATAGGCAACGAAAACGAAAAATCCTCTTCTAATCTGGATGCCGATGTCAACTTATACTTACCAAGTATTGCTAAATTACCAGAAATTGTACTATCATCTTCAAACTTTAATGAAGGCTCTAAAGAAATAGAACTAATTTCTCCAACCATCGTTTTAAAATCCAATGTTTTATCAAAAGAAATAATTTTATTCATATAATCCCTCCTAAAAAATTATATGAATTAAAATAAAAAAAAGACTTAAAAATCAGTCCTTCTAGATTTAATCAAAGTAATTTTTTTATCAACATCTATTACATCCCGATACTCCTTAGAAACCTTTTGATACAATGGAACATCTTTAGCTTGGTGTAATAAATGTTGTGCATTTGCATAAAATTCATCGTTTAAAAACATTTCTGGACACACTTCGCTAAAATACTGATATGAAGCTACCAATTGCTCCCTACTAACTACTAAATTTCCACCTGCTAAAGTATTATAAAAAACAATAATATCAGAAGCATTTTGATTCAAAAATTGATCTAAAGAACGATAATTTTCCTTACGAACATCTTCTTGATAAGAACGATATTCAAAAGCATAATATATAGCTCTATTGGAAGGAACGGAATTAAGTAAGTTTAAAACGCCAATTGCATCATTCACCATATCCCAAGAAGAATCTTTATATAAAAATCGATAATGATAAATAACCTCTTCAAGTTTAGAAGTAAAACTATCATCTAAATGCATAAATGCTTGTTCTACTTGCATCAAATCCCTAAAAGCAATTAACAAAGACAAAAATATTTCTTCATCTTTACACATTTCAATAATATCAGATTCTGTCTTTGTTACCAAAATGTTTTTCAACCATAAAGAATTAATAAAAGTGATAACGTTTTCATCATATTTATCAATTTTCATTAACATCACCAAACAAACTTTTATAAACATCTCGATATGTATTTACAAAAATAAATTCTATATCCTTGCTCACTTCTTCTGGAATCTTATCTAAATCATCTTTATTTTCCATTGGTAAAAATATTTTTCGAATACCAGCTCTATGTGACCCTATTACTTTCTCCCTAAGACCACCTATCGGTAAAACGCGCCCTCGTAATGTTATTTCACCAGTCATTGAAATATTACTAGGAACTTTTTTATTTTTAAACAAACTAATTAAAGCTGTAGTAATAGCAATACCTGCTGAAGGACCATCTTTATTTACAGCTCCTTCAGGAAAATGAATATGGATATCATTTTCAGATAATTTTTTAAATGCTATATCAAACTTTTTAGCGTTTGCCTTAATATAACTTAATGCAATATGACAAGATTCTTGCATAACATCACCAAGAGAACCCGTCAACAACAATTCACCTTTTCCAGGAAACATCGTAACCTCTATTGGTAATATATCTCCACCAAAAATAGTATAAGCCATTCCATTAACGACACCCACTTCACTTTTTTTAGAAGTAGTTTCATAACTATACTTTTTCTTTCCTAAATAATTCTCTAAATCGTTTGCTGTAATATGATAGAAAACTTCATTCTTCTCAAGTAACATTTTTTTAACAATTTTTCTAAACAAGGCCGCAATAACTCGATCCAGTTCACGAACTCCAGCTTCTTTTGTATAACACTGAATCATCATCATAATAGCATCATCATCCAATTGAATCTGTAAAGGTGTTAATCCATGTTCTTCTAACGCTCTAGGAATCAAATGATTTTTAGCAATATCCAACTTTTCATATTCTGTATAGCTAGATAATTCGATAATTTCCAATCTATCCCGTAATTCATATGGAATTTGGTCAATATAATTAGCGGTGGCAATAAACAACACTTTAGATAAATCAAATTCCTCTTCAATATAATGATCAGAAAATTTACTATTTTGTTCTGGATCCAAAACTTCAAGTAAACTACTTGCGGGGTCCCCTTTAATATCTTTCGTCATTTTATCAATTTCATCAATAATAAATACAGGATTAGCACTACCAGCCTTACGAATGCCCTGAATAATTCTTCCAGGGTTCGCCCCTACATAAGTACGTCTATGCCCAACAATTTCAGCTTCATCATTAATTCCACCAACACTTATCTTTGCAACCTTTCTTCCTAAGCTATCGGCAATGCTTAAAGCCAATGATGTTTTACCAACACCAGGAGGGCCGACTAAACATAATATTGGACTACGTAGATTATTAGTGTTTTGTTTTACTGCTAAATATTCTAAAATACGAGATTTTACCTCTTCTAATGCATGATGACTAGAATTTAAAATTTCCTCTACTCTAGATAAATCCTTTGTATCTTTCGTAAAAACATTCCATGGTAAATGAAACATCCAATCTAAATAATCATGAATCATTCCAAGTTCTGGAGAATGACTACTTGTTGCTTCATATCTTGATATTTCACTTCTTATTTTTTCTTTTACTTTATAGCCACATTTTAATTTTGATAATTTTTTCTTTAATTTATCAACTTCATCTTCTTTACTATTAATATCACCAAGTTCACGTTTAATAGCTTTTAATTTTTCACGTAAAAAATATTCTTTTTGACTTTCTTCAATTTCTTGTTCTACTTCACTTTCAATTTTTCTTTCAAGTTCTAAGAATTTTAATTCTTCACTTATATCTTCAATAATTAATTTAGCACGTTCAATTGGTGATACAGTAAGAACATATTGTTTCTTCTTTTGATAATCAACTGGTAAAAAAGAGCCTATCAAATCACATAACTCATCTAAAGTTTCTACTGAATCCAATTGACTTATAACTGCGTTACTCATATAAGGTGCCTTGTCAATATATCGATCCAAAGATTTTATTAATAAAGAATAATAGTTCTTTTCTTCTCCCGTTGACACCATAGTAACTTCTTTTATATCAGCAGTATAAAAATCATCCTGATAAAAATAATTAGAAACTTCTATGCGTCGAATGCCTTGAATAACTACTCTAGTCTTACCATTAGGAACATTTAACTTAAATTTTAATTGTCCTAAAATACCATAACTAGGTAGCAAAGTAACATCATCTAAATAATTACGATCAAGAGGATTCACAATAACCAAATACTTATCATCTGTCAAATCAGCATAATCTATACTAGCCTTCTCAAAAGAATCATCATATTCTATCCTAACCTCGTTATTTGGAAAGACTACTACATCATTTAAAACTAAAACTGCAAGTTTTTGATTATCCATAGATAGTCCACCTCCAAATTTTAAATACTGCTTACTATTATATAATAAAAGCATTTTTACTTCAATAAATAACCGTAAAAAATTAAAATAAAAAAGTGATAACAAGTATCACTTTAAAATTATTTATTTGCTTCTTTTAATAATTCGATAGTCTTTCTCATTTCCAAATCATATTGAACCATATCGATTCCACCGAATTGTTGTAAGAATTGTTCTTTTTCCATATCGTACTTATCTGCTAATTTTTGAGCTTCTTCTTCAGCTTCTTCTACAGAAACTTCAATTTTCTCTAAATTCATAATTTCTTCTAACATTAAACGATATAAAACATTAGAATAAGCTTCTTTCTCAAGTTGATTTCTTAAATCAGCTTCTGTTGAACGAGTAAATTGATAATATAAATCTAAAGAAATTCCCTGCATTCTCATTTGTTGTTCAAAACGATTCATCAAACGAGTAACTTCTTCATCAACCATTTCTTGTGGAATATCAACTTCTACATTTTTAGAAACACCTTCTAAAATAGCATCAATATATTTATTTTCAGCATCCATCTCTTTTTGAGCAGAAATACTCTTCTTAATTTCTTCTCTTAGGCTCTCTTCAGAATTAACACCGTCCATACCTAAATCTTCAAAGAAATCTTCATCTAATTCTCTTTTTTCTTTAACTTTGATTTCATGAACCTTTACTTTAAATGTAGCTTTTGCTCCAGCTAAATCTTTAGCACCATAATCTTCAGGGAAAGTAACTTCTATCTCTTTCTCATCACCTGACTTCATACCAATCAATTGTTCTTCGAATCCAGGTATAAAAGTATTAGAACCGATTTCTAATGAATAATTTTCACCTTTTCCACCATCAAAAGCTACTCCATCTTTAAATCCTTCAAAATCGATAACAGCAGTATCCCCTTCTTCTACAGTTCCATCTTCTTTAGTAACAAGTTCTGTATATCTTTCTAATAAATGTTCTAATTCATGATTAACTTCTTCATCAGTAACTTCTACTTTTTCAGGTTTAATATTTAATCCTTTATATTTCTTTACTTTAACCTCAGGTTTTGTAACAATTTTAAAAGTAAACTCTACACCTTCTTTACTTAAGCTCTTTAAGTCTACAGAAGGTTGTACAACTGGTACTAATTTAGATTCTTCCATTGCTTTAGTATAAGCATCTTGTAATACGGAATCAGCTGCATCAATAAATAAAGACTCTATACCAAAATGTTTTTCATAAATATCTCTTGGTACTTTACCCTTTCTAAAACCGTCCACTTTAGCAGTTTTTTGTTTTTTCTTAAAAGCTCCGTCAAGTGCTTTTGACCATGCTTCTCCATCTATTTTAATAACTACTTCATGAACATTTTTCTTTGTATTTTTTTTAGTTTCTTTCTTAGTATCTTTTTCTACTTTTTTATCTACAGTAGTTTTTTCTTTTACTTCAGTTTCATTTTTTGCCATAATATCCCTCCAACGCCTTATATTATACCCTACAATTTTATTTAACACAACACTTTCGCAAAAAAATTAACAATTGACAAAAGAAAAAAACAATCTATAATAAACAAAAAAGCAAAGGGGATTTTAATATGGGAAAAATAAAGAATTTAACACTATATTCAAACAAAATACCATGTGATATTAAATTTTTAATAATTTCAGATATTCACAGAGACAAAAATAGAGGTCAAGCAAACTTACTAAAAATAAAAAATATGATAGATTTAGATGAAATTGATTCAATAATCATTCCAGGAGACATAGTAAATGACGTAAATGATTTAGAAGATGAAAACTTTAGAAGACAATTGCAAGAAGAATTACTAAGTATTACCAAACATAAACCAACCTTTGTAAGTCTAGGAAATCATGACCAAATGACACAAGGACAAGATGGAATATGGATACCTGGAAATACAGAACTATTAAAAGAAACAATAGAAGCAATTCCAAATTTTCAAATGATAAAAAATGGAGAAACATGTGAATTAAGTTTTTTAACAATATCTGCATGTTCACCTGGATATGATTATTATGAAGACAAAAAGAAAAAAAGAAGCGAAAGAGAAAATATGGAAGATTATCAAAAAATATTTGATTCTGCATTTAGTGAGAATAAATTAAATCCTGATATATATAATATCTTCTTAACACACGAACCACAATCAATTATTAGATTAAGTAAAAGTCAAGGAACCTGTATAAAGCCCAATACAGATTTAGTAATATCAGGCCATATGCATAACGGATTACTACCTAATTTTATACAACCATTTATGAAAAATAAAGGGTTAATTTCTCCTCAAATGCAATTATTACCAGAATACGCTCAAGGTGTATACCAACTAGGTACAACAACATTTCTAATAAATGGTCCTATCAATACTAGAATAGAAACACCAATCATAAATTCAATGTATGGACCAAATGCATCAGTAATAACATTAAAGAAAACGCGCTAAAGCGCTTTTTTTGAATTTAGAAATATGCTAAAATAATTACAGAAAGAAAGTGATAAAATGAAAAAAACAATTTTAACTGGATTAAGACCAACAGGAAATTTACATTTAGGTCACCTTTTTGGAGCAGGACAAAATTATGTAAAACTACAAGATGATTATGAATTTTACTTAGAAATTGCCGACGTGCAAGCACTAACAGATAATTTTAACAATCCTGAAAAAGTTAGAAAAAATGTCAAAGAAATAACAATCGATTTATTATCAATAGGTCTAGATCCACAAAAAGTAAACTTTTTTATTCAATCAAAAATACCAGAAATTGCAGAATTAACAGTATACTACTCTAACCTAGTAACCGTTGCCAGACTACAAAGAAACCCAACAGTTAAGACGGAAATTGCACAAAAAAAAGAACTGTTTGGAAATGATGGTGAATCTATTACATATGGCTTTCTTGGATACCCTGTTTCACAAGCAGCAGATATTACTGCTTTCAACGGAGAATTAGTACCAGTCGGTGATGACCAATTACCATTAATAGAGCAGTGTCGCGAAATTGTAAGAAAGTTTAATTCTATTTATGGACAAACACTAAAAGAACCACAAGCTTTTTTAAGCGAAACAAAAAGAGTAAAAGGTCTTGATGGCAATGAAAAAATGGGAAAAAGTTTAGGAAATGCAATCTTTCTAAACGACTCAGAAGATATAATTAAAGAAAAAGTAATGGGAGCTATTACAGACCCTAACAAAATAAAAAAAGATGATCCAGCAAATCCTGATATATGTATGGTTTACTACTATCACAATCTAGTTAATAGTAAAGAAAGCGTAAACACAATATGTAAAGAGTGTAAACAAGGAGCTAGAGGATGTGTACAATGTAAAAAAGAATTAATTGAAGCTATGAACAATTTCTTAAAGCCAATAAGAGAAAAAAGAAAATATTATGAATCGCATCCAGAAGAAGTTAAAGAAATTCTTGATAACGGAACTAAAAAAGCCAAACAAAAAGCAGAAGAACAAATGAAAAAAGTAAAAAGTGCAATGAAAATAGATTACTAAAAGACAGGTTACCCACCTGTCCTTTTTGTATAGCTCAACATAACAATAGAATATAATCTTAAGAATTTTTTATCAAAAGAAAAATTTAATTGATCCATCATTTTTTGATATCTATCAGAAAAGCTAAGATTATCAGTCCCAAATACTTCCTCATATAAATAATTAAACTTTATTTCATCCTTATTTTGATATAAGGATAAAATCTCGTGATATAAATAATTCTTACAATGCTCTTCTTTTCTAGTTAAAAAGGAACCAGCTCCTTTAGATAAAACTTGATAGGGAACTCGACATACTTTTAACCTTTTACAACAATGAATAACATCTTTCTCTTCATCTAATAATAAAGAGCTTTTCGCAAGTACACTTCCATCACCAGCAAACTCTATTGCTACAACACGACGTAAATCACAAAATAAACATGCCGTAAATTTTTTATTCTTATCATAATAAATACTCTTCTTTAAAATATTATTTAAAAATGATTCTTCCACTTTAATATTAGAAAATATAAACTGATTCATGTCCTGAAAACAAACTCTAAATAAAGGAATACGTTTAACCTGTTCTAATGTATCTTCCTCATCCCACTCAAAAAAATCAACAAATCTACTACTATCTTGAAAATTAAGTAAAATATCATAAATATATTTCATTCTTTTCTCCCCTTTCTATATCCCCCATATAAAATTAAAACAATTCCCAGAACAAAAAAATAACATTCTATATGGGTAAATAAATATTCAAAATACTCTATAAAACTATAACCAAAGGTAAATAAATTAAAATATAAAATAATAAATATCCAGCCAATTACCAAAAAGAGAAAGCCTAATAAATAAATAATAAACACTTGCATACCAATACTTATGAAGAAACTATTATTAGTATAACAAAATAAAAAAAGATTATAACTCTTCTTTAGAATTATAATCTTCTAACTGCCCTACTTCAACACGATTAATACTGTCAAATTTTTTAGATATTTTATCCGTCGTAATAGAAACATTCTCAACATCTTTATTAACAGTTTGAATGCTTCTAGCTAATTTATCCCATCTTTCACGATATCTTGCAAACTCCAACCCCAATTTATTTAATTCATCATGAATAACAGAAGCATATTTATCTCTTTCCATATTTTTAATAATCATTTCTATAACAGTTAAAGTAGAGATTAAAGTAGTTGGACTTGTAATCCAAACTCTCTTTTTATAAGCATATTCAATAACATCAGAATGGTAAGCATTAACTTCCGCAAAAATCGCTTCAGCAGGTAAAAACAAAATTGCTTGATCCGCAGTTTCACCTGGAATAATATATTTACTACTAATAGCATCAATATGTTTTTTCATATCTTGTTTAAACATCTTTTCATAATTTTCACGAACATTTGGAGCCAAATTTTTATCAACCATCATTTGATAATGTTCCAATGGAAATTTAGAATCGATTGCAATAGTACCAAGAGGCTTAGGAGCAAAAAGTACACAATCTGCAATAACGCCAGTACTCAATGTATATTGCAAACGATAAATTGCATCATTCTTTTCCCCAAAAACACTAGACAAAATATGTTTTAAATTTACTTCTCCAAAGATACCTCTTGTCTTTTTATCAGTTAAAATACTTTGCAAACTGACAATATCAGTAGACAAAGTCTCAATTTTCTTTTGTGCCTCATCAATTTTCGAAAGTCTTTCAATAACATTCATAAAAGTTTTATTTGTCTTTTCAAAATTTTGATCAAGTCTTTCATTAACTTTTTCATTAACTGCTAACAACCGTCTCTCAACTTGCTCATTTAACTTTGTAAAATCATCATTTAAAGACCGAGATAAATCATTTTTAAAGTCTCCCATCTCCTTCATCATATTAACTTCTAATCTTCCCAATCTCTCTGTAATATTACTTTCATTAATATTCTTAAACAATGAAATAATTACCAATATTAAAATAACAACCAAAATCCCTATAATAACATAATCCATAAAATTCCTCCTACTACTCCAAATTTGCTTTTTTACTTACTATCTTAGAAACAAAATAAGCAACAACTAATAATAATGACACTATAATAATGGAATTAATATCTGTCATACTCTCGATTAAACTTTTACCAACATATCCCCAGAAAACAAGCATAAATATTTTACCGGTAAGGATTGCAATAACAAATTTTTTACGACTAACTCTAGCAATTCCACATACAATATTTATTAAAAATGCTGGTGTAAAAGGCAATGCAATTATAAGTACTAAATTAGAAAAAGAAATGTGTTGAAATTTATTAATGGCTTTATCTACTTTTTTTACAGTTTTAGATGACAAAATACGATGTAAAAATTTATCTGATAAAAAATAAAAAAAGATATAAGAAAGAAAGCACCCTAAACAAGTAGCAAGCCAAGAAATAAATAATCCTAAAAAGCCACCAAATGCATTAACATTTAAAGCAACAAATACGCCAAGTGGCAAAACAGGCAAAAAAGACTCTAACAAAATAAGAAAAAAGCCAAATAATAGCCCTCCATCACTAATAAATCTAGTACAAAAATCAACAAACAACTCTACATATTCCATAGGCATCACCTATTCTTATTATAGTACAAATCACCTATCTTAACAAGTAATTCTGGTAACCTCCAATAATAGAAAAAACATGATACCCCAATATAGATAAACGTCTAGAAACGTCATCGCTAATACTACCATAATCACAATATAAAAAGTAAGAATCATGAAAATTTAAATATTTATCATGATGATAAATTAAATCACTAGAAAAAATAAAAACAGAACCAGGTACATGTCCTTTTAAATAACTTTCTTTATCACGAATATCAATAATAACACCATTTTTTTCAAAAGCATCATCCCAACTGATTTTCATAATATCACCTATCATAAATTATGAAAAAAAAGAATCTATCACCATAATAGATTCCTATTTTATTTTATAAGGTTTATTCAAAGTCCCTTTACCACTCTTATATAAAACGTTACCATCTATAACAATTACAGGTCTTGGATACATATAAGTAGATGTATTGATATTTTCACAAACACCATTAGATCCAACACCGTATGCTTCATCACTAACACCTGCAACTGCAGTTGCAAGCCACCACTTATCATTATTAACTAAATAATTATAATTTTGACAAGAATGATCAATTACAGTTTTACAATTTGGATCAAGACTAGCTGTCATATAATCAGACGCAGTAAGTAAACCCATTTTCTGATTTTCTAATACTTCAGAACATTCAACAGAATTATCAGTCGTTGTCTCCCCAGTACTTCTTTTACCTACACATAAATCGTAAGGAACAACCATACTACGATCATGGTCACTTAAAACTGCATTGAACTCATCATTTGACTTATACAAATCTTCCATTGCTTCTTTTAAACGACTTGTACTATAAGTATTAATACCAATATTATAACCAATTTCATTATTATATCTATCATCCCATGGAACTGCTTCTGACATATCAGTCGCAAGAACTAAACGTATTTGATTATCATCATTAACATCAACAATTCTCCACAAAGCTAAATCCAATTTTACATAATTATTGACATCTTCACCACGGAAAACATAGCCATCATTCGTTTCGTAAAGTCCATAACCAGAATCCACAACATTTTTAGTTACAGCTTCATATAATGGCTGAGTAACATATTCTTCCCCACAATCTAGACGAGGAATATAAAGATAATTATCACCATTTGTTTGTACTGAAACATATCCTGAACAAGATAGATTTTCTCCTGTATATTCAATCATAGGTTTCATATACTCTCCAGATGCTAAAATTTCTGTATCAATATCTACACGTTCACTATCTGATTGTGGCAAACGATTAGGATGATCTTCAAAATATGCTTCTGCTGCATTTGTCATGATTTTCTCTATTTCATCATAAGTATAAGCTTTAGGAAATAAAGCAGAAACTGCAAACATAATAATGGCAATTATAACAACACCACCAATAATGATAGCAGCTAAAAATATTAGCTTTTTTCTTAAATCATCATTTCCACCACTTGATTTTGATTTCTTAGTAGTATCTTCATTTGTATCAATAGCATTGAAGCTACCAACATTAAAATTTGAACCCATAATGTTACCTCCTAATTATCAAAGAAATCGTCAAAGAATTCATCGTCATCATCCTCATCATCCAATACCAAATCCTGAGCAACAGGTTTAGTATTTGTTGTCTTAGGACTAGATGTTTTAGCAACGTTACTGACTTTTGTATCCGTCAATTCTTTCTTTGTCTCTTTCTCTTCTTCCTTTTCTAATTCTGCAATTCTAGCATCAATTTTTTTAACTAACTCATCAATATTAAATCCTAAATCATCATTAGTTTGTTTATTATCTTTAACTTCCTTAGGTTTCTCCTCTTGTACTGTAGTATCAGGTATTGGTGCAAAAGGATTAACTGGCGCCATACCACTTTGTGTATTTCCCGTAGGTTTCTTACTTGGCGCAAAAGGGTTGGTAGCCATTGTATTAGAAGTAAATGGATTTTTAGGTGGAGTCTGTGAAGAAAATGGATTGGTTCCTGATTGTGAAAAAGGATTTCTTGGTGCACCACCACCAGTTTGTGGAAAAGCACCAGGAAACATTCCACCTGCAGGAGCTGAATTAGGAGTTTGTCCTGAACCTTGACCATTAGAATTCATCATTTCTAATAACTTCTTTTTCTTTTGTGACTTAACAAACTCTTTAATATCAAAAGTATGTACTTCTCTTTTTTGTCTTGTTGGATAAGTAGCTTTTGGATAAGTACGTCCCCAATCCAATTGGAAATAAGGAGTAAACTTTGTTTTAAATGGTTGTTTTCTCATACGTAAAATTATAACTTCAAATTGTTTCATACGCTGTAAATCAGAAACTGTAACCAAAGGTGTAGAAGCAGTTTTATCTTCTTTTTTAGATTTAACTTCACCACACATTTTAGATATTTCTTCCAAAGCTTTCAATTCAGTTGTAATCAAATAAATAATATTACCACAGTTACCACGAATCGTTTCAGCATTTTCTTTACCATATACTTGATCCAATTGAGCGAAGTTTTGAATAATCATAGTAAAACGAATATGTCTAGAACGTGCCGCTGTAATCATAGTAGTAACATCTTTTAATGGTGGCATATTAGCAAACTCATCAAGTAAAAAGTTCGTACGTACAGGTAATTTACCGCCATGTTCTTGTGCAACACCAATTAATGTTTCATAAATTTGTTTTAATAAAATAGTAACTAAAGAATGATAAGTTTTCTTTTCATCCTGAATAACAATAAATACAGCTGTAGGTTGTTTACCTATTGTAGATAAATCAATGTCACTATGTGAAAGCATCTCACTTAAATTATCACGTGATGCAAACAACTTAACTTTTTGCTTAAAAACAGAAAGGATAGAACCTTTTGTTTCAGTAGGTGCCATAATGGTACTAGAAGCATTAATAGCTGCAGCACTAGCCGGATCTTTAGCTGCAAAATATTCTTTAATATAGGTACTACCACCAAACTTTTCTTCTCCAACAGTGGTTGCTAAAGAAATACTATTAATATTTATTTCGTCTTCTTTAGCATCTTCAAACAATCCTAAGGCAACTCCTGAGAAATAATCAGCAGAAGTCTTCTCCCAGAATGGATCAGCATTATTATTAGACTCATCATACAAAATATTTAAAGCCAAGTCATCAAGTAACTCAATAGCTTTATCTTGATTGCCTGATTTATACATTTGATAAGGTAAAGCCATAGGATTCCAGGCATTACCATTTTGAGGATCACGGAAATTTAAAAGTAAAATCTGATATCCACGAGAGCGCAACATATTACTTGTTTTTTCATAAATCTCACCCTTAGGGTCTGTAATAATCATAGATTCTCTAGCTTTAGCTAAACTATGTACAAGAGGCAAAATAACCGTTTGAGTTTTACCTGAACCAGTAGCACCAATAACCAAAGAATGGTACTCACTATTATCTACCCACATTTCCTCCTTATTAAGAATTAAAGGAACCCCACATGCGGTAGCATTTTCTTGTTTAATTTCAACTCTTTCTAATTCTTCTTTAATTTCTTTTTCTTTAGCCCATCTAGAATAACCTTTATCTTTTTTGTCAGTTGTTATTCCAAAACCTTTTTCTCTTTCAAAGAAATAAGAACTAACACTAACCATAAGTCCACCTAATGCTAAAAAATAAAAAGTTAATGTAGCTGCAATATACTTTGAACTAAAAGCAGGAAAAGGATTTAAGCCAACCAAATATCCTTCTGTTGCAAAAGAAGACAAATTTAAAATACCAATACATACAATATATAACAAAAATATTGCAAATATAACAAACATCAATATATCTTCTGGATCAGCTCTAAATTTAAATTTCATATGATTACTCCCTTTCGCAAAATATTATAACATTAAAAACAAATATCGTCATTATTTATTAATTAG
>CALVSC010000029.1 GCA_944358855.1 uncultured Bacilli bacterium
ATTTGGTCTTTGATTAAGTGATATGTTGTATCGTTTTCTGGTCTAGGTTGTTTCGTTTCTTCTAATTTTTCAAATTCACTTATTTCTCTAGTATGACAATGTGGATAGAAGACATCTTCTATTATTTCAGGGTTTTCTCCTGGATCCTCACCATTATTAATTATTACGTTTTTAGGGAAGCTTTGAAATTCTTGTTGTCTTTCCATTATTTCAAGTTCTACTCTCTCTCCTTCTCGTATTCTTTCTTCTATAGGTTCGTTTTCTTTTCTCATTACAGTTTTATATGCTCTCGCAATTATTGCTGGATCTATAGCATCGAAAATAGAGGTATTATTGAAATTTCTTAAGAATTCTCTAAAGCTATCAAAATCATAAGTTTTCTCTGTACCATTTCCTGGTCTAAAGCCCATTAATTCTAGCATTCTAACTGTATATCCATCTGCAATATAATTAGAAGATATACATTTTTCATAAATATCTCTAGATAGATATGGAGGAATATCTCTTCCTTCTTGATACATTGCATCATAATCTAACACCAAACTGGTTGGTAATGTTATAAAGTCATCAAAACTAGCAATTTCTTCTGGAGTTAACATAAAGAATTCAAAAGAATTATTTTCACGAAAGTTTCCTTTCTCGTCTATTGATGAACCATCATTTGTTGGATCGAATACTGCAATTTTATCTATACCATATTTATCATCTTTAATTCTACCTATATTTCGGCAATGTTCACGAGTGGAATATCTAAATAATGGAATATTAGATTTTCTCATTAAAGCAGAAAATAATGTTGCATATCCTTCACATACTAATGTGTTTTTCCCAGCCACTATATCTAATTGTCTATTTAGATATGTATTAATTTGGTCTGTTGTTGTATAGTCTGGATCATATGCATAATTTTTTTGTAAATAACGATAGATATAGATGGTTGCTTCTAATGGAGAATATCCTTTTTCTTGAATATGTTTTGACTGAGTGTCTAATACTTGTAGTAAGTTTTGATATGACTCCACTGTTGTTTTACCAGATCCCTCTAACTCCGAATGATAAAAATTATTTGTTTCAAACGGTTCGTTTTCAAAATTATGAACTATATCATTACAGGTAGAATAGGTAATTTCAACTGGGTTTGATACTTTACTCATATCTTTAAACAATGTCAAATCATCATATAATGGATTACCTAAAAAGCTTAATGTTACATCACTTTTTAATCCTTTTTCTTGTAATCTTCTTATTACTTTTTTATAGATTTTAGGGTTATGTTGTCTAAACTCTATTTTGGTTTTCATCGTTTCTTGTGAAGCGTTTACCTCTGAAATTAAGTCATCTAATTCTTCTTCTGTTGGTTCATGCGTTAAGAAGAAAGACTGAATTTGTTTTTCGTTTCCATCTATCCCATACATTCTTTTATAGTAGCCATGCTGTATGGTAGTTCTATTTCGATATTCATCTGTTAAATTCTCTTCTACTCCATCAGCAATAATTTTTATATTATCATTCAATTTATCACATAGTTCATTACTTACTTTATATCCATCGTTAACAATACGTATTGTATTTAAATTTTCTGATTGATTTAAAATATCAATTACATCATCTGTTAAAAATCTAGCATCAATATTTAGAAATTCTGATATATTATTTGATTTTATCGCATCCATTAATTCTTTACGAAAATGGTCGTTATTGTTGTAAGATAATGTATATGACAAATTTCCTAGTCCTTCTCCCATATTAAACTTGCTTCTGACTTCTTTCGTTGCAGTTAAATTAGGATATGACATTTCTTCTTTATAAAGAATACTACTTATTGTTATAGGGTTATTATACATTTTTTATCCCCCCCTTTTTAAAACGCCTATATTTTATCATATTTTTCGTAAAAAGTCAATTTGAACCAGTATCTACCAACAAAAAAACTCTTGTATGAACAAGAGTAATTTTTATTGGTTGCCCTAGTTAGATTCGAACTAACGCATCGTGCGGTCAGAGCGCACTGCCTTACCGCTTGGCTATAGGGCAATAGCACATATTCATTTTACAACAAAAACAAAAAAAAGAAAAGTTTATTTTCTTTTTTCTATAGCTTTTTCTGATTCTTTTTCTACTAGTCTAGTATCAAAGAATGTTTGTAAATATGAATTGTCTCCTGCGATTGCACTAATAACAGATGCTCTCATAAATTCATGAGATGTTTGTTCTGTTACATCAGAAAAATCCAGTTCATAATTAAAACCTAAGTGTTCATCTATACATTCTACACATTCTCTTAAATACTCTCTAGCGATTCTTCCGTTTCCTTCTCTAAAGGGATGAATCATATTTAGTTCTCCATAAAAATCAGCAAGCCAAGAGGTAATATCTTCTCTTCCTTCTATTGTTACTAATCTCTTTTGAAACTTTTTCATTTCATCGTCTAGACAATAGTAAATAAATTCTGGCCTACAAAAAGTAGTGTTTCCTTTGGCAATATTTTCATTTCTTGTTTGTCCAGCAAATGGGTATATTTTATTAAATACCTCTTTATGTAATGAAAAATAATATTCTGGTGTAAATAATTTCTTTGGTGCTGGTATTTTTCTTAATTGTATTGCACTTAGTGCTAATGTTGTTATGGATCTTTCTGCAACTTCTAATTCTTCTTCATCTGTTATATTTAAATTATTAATTAATACATCTGTACCTGGATAACAATATCTAGATTGCTCTTCTAGTGCTTCGTCTAAGTGACTTTTGAATTCCATTTTTAGTCCCTTCTTCCATTATTTTTGGAGTTATTAAATGTTCTAATAACTGGTCAAATGCCTCTTCTGTTGCAATACCTTTATGTTTTAATAATATTTTAGTAATTAATACTTTTTCTTGTGGCTTTACTAATAATCCTTCTATCCCACTATTTCCTGCTGCTTGTTCTACACTTTTGACCACTAATTCTCTATCAGGCATAGATACCACCTACTTTCATTCTTTTCTTATTTTAATTATGTCATCACTTTCTAACTCTCCTATTAACAAAGAAGAAGTTGGATTGTGTAATTTCTTATTTTTTATTACTTCTTTTTCATCATAGTTTGCATAACAATATTTACAAAAATGGCTACAAGTATTATAAGCGCCTATATCTACCATTTCAACACAGTTACACTTATTTTCTTTTCTAGCTTTCCATTTTTTAAATTTTGTTTTGCCCGTTAATTCTTTTGCTAGTTCTACTCCTAGACAATCCCCCTTTTCAAAGCCGTATTTTACCATATTTTCGTCTTCAAAGCAAGTTTGAACTGTCATTTTATGCTTTTTCGCAATCGTTGAAAAGTTTATACCAATTTCTTTATAATCAACTTGTGTTAGTTTTTTGGGGTTTAATACTTTTATATTTTTTCTTACGTTTTTATAATCATCTAAAAAAGATATTATAATATGGTTTACATATCCTTCTAAGTTTGTACATAATCTTTCAAACATTTTTATATGATAAGATAAAGTGTATTTATCATTTATAAATATTGGATCATATCTTATATAAGTGTATTTACTTCCTATTATTTTAGATATTTCTTTTACACCTTTTATAATATCTTTTTTATCTATTATATTAGGTTCAATGTCTTTTAAATATGGTGTTATTGTTATATGAAAGAGGATTGGTTTTTCTATTTCTTTTAAATATGGAATAATGGGTATAGGATTTTTAGTACAAAATAAAATAGCATCTACTTTATTTAGTTCTATTCTACTTACTAGTTTTTTATTAAAGGGATTTCTTACATCTATATATCCTTCTTTTAATCTATTTATAAACCAAGGAGTATAAAAAGCTACTATATCTGTTCTTCCACTTACCATTAAAATCATTATGACACCTTCTTTTATTCCTATTATAGCATGAAAAAAGTATGGAAAAATCCATACTTATTGTAATTCAGATGAAGTAAATACATAATTATCATCTTCATTGGTAAATGTTAATTTATATAGACTTCCTTTACTTATTAAACGATTAGTTTGACTTTCATCGTTTAAATTATCACTCATAATATATCCAACGATATCTGTTAAGTCAGAGTTTTTACAAAATGCTATTCTACCGTTTACAGTTAAAGATGGGTTAGAATATACAATTCTTATATAAATTTCTAGTTTATTACCATTTAACATTGCTTTTGCTACTTTACTTAGTTTATTTGTTGCACATGTACCTCCGCACCCTGATCCTACATAAGTATAGTTTTCTGTTTGTTCATTATAATCATATTGTGGGCATGAACTATAAGTTTTATGTTCAAATTCATAGTCTTTTCCAAATGTTTCGTCTATTGCATTATCCATTTCTTCTTTGGTAATTGGTGCGTTATTGGTTTTTATTAGTTTTGTCATTACTGTTTCATAAGCAAACTGATTGTTAATATCTTTGGTCGTTGTCTTTTCCTCTGTTAAATATGTTTGATAAGTACCACAATAATTATTAATAGCAGAATCTATTTTATCAATTGCATCTAATACTCTTTCATCTGTTACTTCTATTACTTCTCCTTCATTCGTATTAGTCGTTTCTTTTTTCGTTTCTTCTTTTTCTTTTTTATCTGTTGTTTCTTTTTCTTCTGTTTTTATAAAACTATCAAATAAACCATTATCATACGCTATATATCCTAGTAGAGAAAAAACAGCAACAAATAATAAGAAAATAACGATATTTTTTTTCATGATTTAGCCTCCCTATTTTCTTATAGTATACAATATTTTGTTAGTTACTGACAAGGACTAAATCTTCTTTTTTATACCATCCTATTGGGGCAGTTGTCGATACTAAATAAGGGTATCTGGCATTTGGTAGAATTCTTGTGATGGTTCCGGTAATACCAATTCTTGCTCTTGTACTGGAACCGTCTGATGAGGCGTTTCCGTAACCGGTTGTCTTTACTCTTGAACCAATGGTTAAGTCATTTTTGTCATCTGATAAAATTAGTTCATCTGATAACCATCCACTTCCTCTATTAATTAAATATGGTGCTGGTCTATTTTCGATAATTCTCGTAATGGTTCCTGAGTGAATTCTCGATCTTACTTTTCCTTCAGCGTAACTATTTTCAAATAGATAATCGAATGTTACAACATCTCCTACTTGGTATTTTGTCTCTGGTGTTGGTGTAGGTGTAGGTTCTTCTGGGGTTTCATTCGTAGGATTGGCATATTTATCCCAGGTTGTTCTTGTTCCATAGAAGTAGTCTAAGTCTAAGTTCTTATTATATCCGTTTAAGTAACCTCGTGATGTATATTGCCATAGAATATAAAAAGGCCAGTATCTATTTTGGGGTGGTACTCCTGGAGAACCAGTATCAGCTCCATAACTTGCTATCCAAAGGCCATAATCTCCCCTTACTACTTCACTCCAATTAAATGAATTAGCAGGAGAAGCACTCATATAAATAATAGGTTTTACTTCTGTTTTGGCGTATACTTCATCTAAAAATTCTTTGGCCCAGGTAGTATTTGATGTGTCTTTTTCCCAGTCTAGTACTAATATTGCTTTTTTAATATAAGGGCGGACTGTTTCTACAAACCAATCTGCTTCTTCTTTGGCACTATTTCCTAAATCTGGTCTTGCAAAATGATATAGTCCTACTTTTTTATTACTGTTTAGAGAGGTTTCTATATATTCTTTATAATTTGGATCCATATACCCTACACCCTCTGTTGCTTTTGCTATAACAAAGTCTATATCTAATGCTCTTATATTAATACCATTTTCATATCTAGAAATATCAATTCCTTTTAACAATTTATCACCTCCTATCATAATATATAGAAATATAAAAAAAGAAATCATTAGAGGTACCTATGATTTCTTTTTATTTACTAAGTTATAACTTTCATCTATTAACTTTTCTATCTCTTCTAGTTTTGTATTTTTAGTTAAAAGTATTGTAAACCAATATTTTTTGTTCATATGATAGGCAGGAAAATAGTTCTTATTATCTATTAAGTCTTTTACTTTTTCTTCTTTATTTTTTAAATTTATAATATATACTTTACCATTTTTATCTATATTTAATGTTTTATATGGTATTTCCATTATAATACCAAACCATTTATTATCTTTATTTCTAATAGCTGCAGTTGTTTTATCATTTTCCCATAAATAGGCGGGTCTTACTTTATACTTTTTTTCTATATAACTTAATACTTGTTCTTTTCTATCTATTATTTCAAAAGAAGTATTTATAATTTCTTTCCATATACTTTCTACTTCTTCTCTTATTTTTAAAACATATTCTCCTGTTTGGCTTTCTATATAAAATGGTAAATATTCTTCTTGTAGTTCTTTATCATATACTTTTATTTTAGTAGTCTTTTCTGTTATATAAAAAGTTACAGAAAAAGTATGATTTCTTATATCATATGTTTTTATATAAGTGTTTTTTTCTTTTATAAAGTCTTGGTTAAGAAGTTTTTTTGTATTTAATTTATGCGTATCATATATTTTTTCTAGTTCCATTTTATCACCAATTACATCATATCATATTCTAGTTATTTATGTTAAAATATAGGTGGTGATTTTATGAAGAAAGTTAAATATTTTATTAATAAGTATCGTCTTAGTATTTTATTATTTTTCGTAGTTGGCATCTTAGTTCATTTACCTTTATTTACTAAAAATATTTTAACAGCGGATGTATTATTAAATACTAATTATTATAATGGGTATTCCTGGGAGATTTCTCTTGGGAGGTTTGGTCTTTATTTTATTGGTTTATTAAAAGGGTTTTATGTTTTCCCAGAAGTTGAAATATTTATGGCGATGGTTTTATTAATAGGAAGTTGTTGTTTATTATTTAATCTTTTTTCTATTAAGAATAAAGTAATTCAAGTCATTATGAATATTTTGATTGTTTGTAGTCCTATTATATCTAGTACTTTACTTTTTCATTATTGTAGTTTTCCCTATATGCTTGCTTTCTTTTTAGGAGTTCTTTCTATTTATTTATTTTATAAATCAAAAAGAAAGATTATAAAATATTTTATTCCTATCTTATGTATTATGATTAGTTTAAGTATGTACCAAGCTTATCTTTCTATTCCTTGTACTTTGGTTATTTTATATTCTATTTATTTATTATTAGAAGATAAGTTTTCTATTAAAGAATTTTTGAAAGCTATTTTGGTTATTTTATTAGGATGTATTGTTTATTTTATATTTATGAAGTTATCTTTAGTAGTTTTTCATATTGATATGAATAGTTATCGAGGAGCTAATTCTTTTGGGATTGATACTATTTTACAAATACCTAATAGAGTTGTTACAAGTTATATTTCGTTTTATCAGTTTTATTTTACAGATAATATTGTTCATAATTCTAATGTAGGTATGCAGTTTTTTAATTTTATTTTCTTATTGTTATTTATTGTTGGTATTATTTACTTTATTATTCGTAGACATTTATCTTGGAAAAATATATTAGGTATTGTTATTTTCCTTTTACTTATTCCTTTTAGTATCTGTTTCGTTACCATTATTTTACCTGATACTTCTTTACAATTACTTATGAGTAGTGGATTTCTATTACTATTTTTCTTTTTTGGTTATCTTATTCAAGAACAAAAGTTTTTATATTTAGTAGGACTTATTTTACTTTTCTTTATGATACGTGGATATTTTATTCAAGTAGAAGCAAGTTATCGTCAATTAGAGTCTACTTATCAAAAGACTTATCTTGTTGGATGTAATATAAGGCGAGCTTTAGAAGAAGAAAAGGCTGATACTGTTATGATTGTTGGTAGTGTTTCTCCTTTATTAGAAGAAAATGATATGACATATGGTTTTGTTTCTAATTATCCTTTGTTCTGGGATGAATATACTAACCAAAAAAATGGTTGGAGTCGTTTTATGAAATATTATCTTTCTTATCCAATTCATTATGTAGAGGAAGATAAATACCAAGAAATTTTAGATAGTAAAGAATATCAAAAGATGGATTATTATTCTTTGGAAGAAATCGATAATGTGTTTGTTATTAAAGTAAAATAAAAAGTCCATAAAAATTGGACTTTTTTTAGTGATGTTTTCCTTTTTCTCCTCTGGCGATGGAAAGTTCCTTATCTATGTCAAAATGAGGAATGTGGGTAGATGTTGTTTCGTTTATAGTATCAATCTTATCATTTAATAAAGACCAAAACTCTCTATTTTCTTTAACATCTTGCCCAATAAAATCACAATATCTTAAGTTACTTTCTCCCTCTTCACTTGTCATATAAAAATCAAATAATAAAGTATTAGTATTGTTTATTATATTGGCTATAAAGCTAAAATCATTTTGTACTTCTTCTCCTACATAATATAAAACCGTTGGAGAGATATTAGGCTGAGAAGATACTTCTCTCATTAGCTCTATATCCTCTTTTTTTTCTCTAGAAATCATACCTAATAATGAAGGGGCATTTAAGGCTAGCAATTTTATGTTCTCATCCTCGTTTTTCACTGCATCAGAAAAATAATATAACCAGCCACCTAAATTATGAAAGTTATCTGGATTTGATAGAATAGCTCGATAGATAGAGGAATCCTCTAGAATTTGTTTTACTTGTTCTAATTCTTCTTCTGAATTATCACTTACCCATCTTGTTTGATTATTTGGAGTTTTTTCTATTCTTATTCTAGCATTCATAAGAACTGTTAGTTTTTCTTGATTTTCGTCTTTGTTAATAGTTTTATCTTCCTCTTTTAATAGCTTTTGTATTATCGTTTGATAACTTGGAAGTTCTATAAAGATAGCGTTATTGGTTGATATTACTTGATCTTCTCTTTCATCTTTACCGAATCCCATAATAGTGGTACATAGTTCAATTGCTGCTTCTAATTTTCCATGGTATAGTGGATCTGTCATTAGGCTTTCTGGTATCTTTTGTGCTCTTTCACTAGTTATTATTTGTTGGGGAATCATTACTAGTCTAGGTGCTCTGTTCGCATATAATTCCCAATTTTTGTTAAAGAATGAAATTACTTTTGCTTGGTCGCTTGTGGTAAATCCTTTTTCTGTCATTAAAGTTTCTAGATTTTTTCTAGCACTTTCATAATCTCCTTTAGGAAAAGCATATTTATCATATTTTTCTTTTGGATTAAACGGAAAGCCTGCACCAGTAAATTGAGAAAACCATTCTGGAGATGATATACCATAATAATAAGAGACACTAGGAGTTCTTGAATAAGAAACTTTACCTTTACAGTTAATTTGTTGCCATCCAAATATTAATCCAATTTGATATTTTTCGAACAATTTGTTTATTTCGTCTAATTCTTCTTGAGAATCAAATTTTCTAGTTGGATCTAACCCATATTTTTGAATACTATCAAAATAGCAACTATTAAAAGCATGAAAACAATAACCATTTACTAATAATCTTTTGGTTATTTCTTCATATAGTTTTCTTTTATTCCCTGGAACTTGTGCTTCTTCTCTAGTTATCTGCTTTTTTTCTAATAGAGCGTCAATCATATATTTTCTTACTTCAACATCGATTTCCTCTGTAAAATTAAATGAACTTTCGAAAGATAAATTTTCTTTTATTTTTTGAGATGTTTGATAAATAAATTTTCTCATTACTTTTTCATCTATATCAGTATCTACTTCTCCCATTAGGATTGCAAGTATAATGACATTTGATATCATATATTCTACAATATTTACATTTCTACTATCGTTATCTTCTTTTAGCACTTCTTTTAATGGAGATAAGGATTCTAAAAATTCTTGGGACGTTAAATAGTTTGATAGTGTCATACAGTTCACTCCTTACTGTTTCTGTTTGTATCTTCAAGCTTTAACAGATAAGCTTTTGTTTTTAGACCGGCAGCATATCCAGTTAAACTACCATTACTTCCAATTACTCTATGGCATGGTATGATGATAGAAATCGGATTATGACCCACGGCATTACCTATGGATTGAAAAGAAACCATATCTTTTTTTATAGATTTTCCTATATCTTTATAAGTAGTTGTTTTTCCATATGGAATCTTTTGTAGTTGTTGCCATACTAATTTTTGAAAGTCTGTTCCCTGTAGTTTCATTGGTATTTCTTTAGGATTAGGATTTTCTTTCGCAAAATATCTAGTTAACCAATCTTCTACTTTAATAAATATATCTAAGTTTTTATTTTCTACAAAGTTATTTTGGTGATATAAAAAATATTTTTGACCTTCTATAAATAAACCTGTTAAATATTTTCCGTCACTAGTTAAAGTTATGTTTCCTATAGGAGAAGATATTGTTTTTTGATACATAAAATCACCTAACTTTATATTTAGCGTATCATATTTTAAGCATAAAAAAAAGAGAACAATTTCTCTTTATTTTAAAATACCATTATACATATCTTGAAAGATACCTGGTGTCGTTATTAAATCTTGATATTTACCATTTTGAACAATTTTACCTTTATCGAATACTAGAATCGTATCACAGTTTTCTAAGGTGGTTAATCTATGGGCAATAGATAGTATGGTAGTATTATTTTCTTTTTGTAGTTTTTCTATTGCTTTTTGGATATGCTTTTCGGTTGTATTATCTAGGGCGCTAGTTGCTTCATCTAGAATTAATATTGCGGGTTTTCTTAAGAATATTCTAGCAATTGCGATTCTTTGACGTTGCCCTCCAGAAAGGTTAGATCCTCCTTCAGCTACCATTGTTTCGTATTTATCTGGTAAGTTTTCAATAAATGTATCAATATCTGCTTTCTTACAAGCTTCTTTTATTTCTTCTAGAGATACATCTCTTTTTAATCCATAACATATATTTTCTTTGATAGTTGCTGATATTAAGAATGGAGTCTGTGGTACCATAGCCATTTTTTCTGACATTTCTGTTCTAGTTAGTGACTTGATATCTTTTCCATCAATTATAATATTACCTTCTCCTTGTTCTAGTTTACTAATTACTTTAATTAGAGAAGATTTGCCACAACCACTTGGTCCAGCAATACCGATAAATTGTCCTTTTTTCACTTTTAAACTTAAGTTATCAATAATATATTTATCGGCGTTTTTATATTTAAATTTCATATTTTGGATAGATATCATTGGTAGTTTTTCTTTTCTAGTAGTGGTTGTTGTTGCTTTATAAGAGAAGTCTTCTGGTAATTCTACTATTTTAAAGTATTCTTCTGCAAGTACAGTTGACTCTGATAACTCGTCGAATATTCTATGAAGTTCTCTTAATGGTGTTGTTAATTGAGTAAATGAAAGGTAAGCTGTTAAAACAGTACCAACTGTTATGATGCCTTCTCCCGCTAGATAGGCAGATACTCCAATTACTAATACGGTAAATACTGCTTCATTAATAAATTTTAGGCAATCATAAAAAGCCATCGCCTTATGGTGTTTCATTTCTTTTTTTCGTAAGTATTCAGATTTATTATCAAAACGATTTGTTTCTGTTTCAGCATTGTCTACAATACGAATGACTTCAATACCATTAATTAACTCTACCATAGTTCCATCCATATTAGATTTTTCATTCATTAATTCCACACGAATACCACGTTGTGTTGTTATTTGTCGAAAGACAATAATGACACCAATTGGAATTACTAGTAACATTAATAATGCTAATGGTAGTGGAAGTTTAGAAAATATAACAACAATTGCTGCAATACCATTAAAAATAGCTGGTGCAAAATCCATAAACATTAATTTAATTAATTTCGTTGTTCCTTCTAGACTTCGGTTTAATTTACCATGAATATTACCTGTCATATTTTCTTTAAAATAATCTAGTGGTGCATGAAGTAAAGAAGATATAGCATTGGTACGTGCACTTTTCTCAAATCTTGTTGATGTATCTTCTACTAATAGACGTCTAATTACTTTAATAATTTCATTGGTTACGGTTACTACTAAAATAAAAGCTAAAAATGGTACAACACTTACAAACGATAGATTATCTCTACTTAATACATCATCTGTTAGGCTACCAATAGAAAGTGGTAATAACTGTGTTAGTAGAGCTGAAATAATCATAATGATAATGATGATAACAAAGTTTATTTTTTGACGCTTTGTTAACATTTGATAAATTTTTTTAAATAACCCCTTCTCTTTTTTCATAAAAACTCCCCCTCGTTTTAATTAGGCTAATTATATCATAAGAGGTTATAAATGTCCAGTATTTTTATTTCCTTTCATAAAAAAGTGAGATAACTCACTTTTATTGGTTTATAATGTATTACTTTAAATATTCTTTGAAAAAGTTTTCTATTTTATCAAATGGAATCATACTTAAATTATCATAAAGGTCTGTATGTACTGCATTTGGTATGATTAATAATTCTTTGTTGTCTTTATATTTATTATTTTCCATCATATTTTTATAAGCATCTTTTGTAAAGTAACAAGAATGTGCTTTTTCTCCATGAATCATTAAGACTGCACTTCTAATTTCGTTTGAGTATTTTAATATTGGTTGGTTGATAAATGACATGCAACCAATTTTATTCCAGCCTTCATTAGAGTTTAGACTTCTTTCGTGATAGGCTCTTCCTTTATAGTATTCACTATAGTCTTTTACATAGAATGGAACATCTTCTGGGACTGGTAGCGGCAAACATCCTCCTGCTCTTTCGTAAGTTCCGTTTTTATAATCGATTGTTCTTTGTTCATTTAATGCTTTCTTGTTTTCAAATCTTGCCTCTTCACTATCCCCTTCATCAAAGTATCCATTTGCGTTTACTCTAGTCATGTCATACATAGTGGATGTTACTGTTGCTTTTACACGTGTGTCTAGGGCTGCGGTATTTAGAGCCATTCCTCCCCAGCCACAGATTCCTAATATTCCAATTCGGTTAGGATCCACATTTTCTTGTACTGATAGGAAGTCTACTGCTGCTTGGAAATCTTCGGTATTGATATCAGGAGATGCCATATACCTAGGAGTTCCACTAGATTCTCCTGTAAAAGATGGATCAAAGGCAATAGTTAAAAAACCACGTTCTGCAAGTGTTTGAGCATATAGACCTGATGCTTGTTCTTTTACAGCTCCAAATGGTCCACATACTGCGATTGCTGCAAACTTTTCAACTTTTTCTTTAGGTTCATAAAGGTCTGCTGCTAGAGTTATTCCATAACGGTTATGAAATGTTACCTTTCTATGATTTACTTTATCACTTTCTGGAAATGTTTTATCCCAGTTTGTTACTAAATTTAATTTTTCTTCTTTCATTTTAATTCCTTCTTTCTTTATTTTGTAATTAATACTTCTATACTTTTTTCTCCAACATCTTCTTTTAGAGAACTAGGATTCTCTATTTTTCCTATTCTGGTATAAGAATAAGATGTTTTAAATGATTCATAAAAAATAACGAAACAATCATCTCCATATAACATGATATCTCCTACTTCTATATTTTTAACACTTTGGGTATTTGTTGGTAGAGATGTAGATAAGTAATAGTATTTTTCATTTCCATTTAACTCATCCATGGTAATTTCTAAAGGTAGTTCTTCTATTAGTTTTCTTGTTGTTTCATTATCTTCTAAAGTTGCAGTATAATTTTTACCATTTATTTCTATGTTTATTTTATTTGTCTTCATTTCATCTTCTCCTACTGGTTCTTTTTTACTTCCGATATAGCAAACTATCATTATTCCTAAAAGCAAGATAATTAGTATCATTAATCCTTTTTTCATTTATTTTTCTCCATTTTATATTTTAAATAATCTAGGTTCATGATCTGCCTTTCTTGTTTGTGAACTTTATCTAGAAGTTCTTTTCTTTTATTTATAATATATCTATCTTGTTCTTTATGATTAAGAGTTAAAAATTGTTGCTGTTCCGCTTTCGTAAAACCGGATTCTTGTAGTAATTCTTTTAGTGTTTCCATATTAATACCAGTCGTGTTTTTCGTTCCTATCTAGACTATTTATTTTGTCCATTTCTTCAGGAGTTAATTCAAAATCATATAACTTGGTATTTTCTTTTATGTGTTCAGGGTTAGATGATCCTGGTATTACAACAACTCCTTTTTGTAGATTCCATCTTAATATTACTTGAGCACTAGATACATTATGGTTGTTTGCAATTTCTACGATTACATCGTCGTTTAATAATTCACTTGTATGCCCTCTTCCTCCAAAGGGGTACCAACCTTGCATCACAATTCCTAGATTTTGAATATATGGTATTACATCGTTTTCTTGGTAGTATGGGTGTATTTCATTTTGAACAAGAGCTGGCGTTGTATCTACTTGTGGTAGAAAGTCTTCTAATTCTTCTACATACCAATTAGATAGTCCAATGCTTCTAATTTTTCCTTCTTCTACATATTTTTCCATAGCTTTATAAGCTTTAACATCCCCTTCTCCTGGATGATGAAGTAGCATCATATCGATATAGCCAATATCTAATTTTTCTAGGGCCAGGTCGATTGCTGCTTCTGGATTATCATACTGAGTGGGATAAATTTTGGTGATAACGAAGATATCTTCTCTTGGAACAGAAGAATCTTTTATTGCTCTTCCTACTTCTTCTTCGTTGTGATACATATAAGCTGTATCGATTAGTCTTACACCAGACTCAAGCGCACTTGTAATTGAATTATAACATTCTTCTCCTGTTAGGCTATAAGTTCCAATTCCATTTAAGGGCATCTCGTAGCCACTATTTAAAGTAACCGTATGAGTATCAAAATTAAATTTTCTTACTTCTTCTGTTGTCATTATTTTTTTCACCTTTCTTTCATTTGAATTTTCTCTAAATAGGAAGAATGCCACTCCTACTATTAATAAAATTAGTATCATTATCATTATTATTATCACTATTTTTTTCTTATTCAT
>CALVSC010000030.1 GCA_944358855.1 uncultured Bacilli bacterium
CTAAGTACTAAAATCAAACTAAATAATGTTAAAAACCACAAATTTTGTTTATTTATCATCTAACTCCTCCTTGTTTTATTACATTTTATGAACAAAAAAAAAGAATATGACAAACATATTCTAAGAATGAAGCAATTCTTCTACTGCTTTCATAAGACCTAATTTACCATAATCATAAGTTAATGCCCCTTGCATATATGCAATGTAAGGTTCTCTTATTGGTCCATCACAAGAAAGTTCTATTGAAGATCCCTGTGTAAAAGAACCACTTGCCATAACAACTTGATCTGTATAACCAGGCATATCCCAAGCTTCTACTAAAGCATTAGAATCAATAGGAGAACCATGTTGAATTCCTCTGGTAAAAGCAACTAACTTATCGGGATCATGAAAGGTAATATTCTCAACAATATCTACTCTTTCTTCATTATATTTAGGTTCCACTTCATAACCCAACTTTTCCATAACTCTACTAGCCAACACAGCTGTTTTTAAAGCAGCCGCAACCACACTAGGAGCCATAAAAATACCTTGTAATAATTGTTTGTTAATACCAAGAGTAGGACCAACTTCAGCACCTTCACCTGGTAAAGTTAAACGATCAGCACATAAATCAATTAAATCTCCACGACCTACAATGTAAGCACCATTAGGAGCAATACCTCCACCAAGATTCTTAATTAAAGAACCTACCATAATATCTGCACCAACTTCAACAGGTTCACGACTACTAACCATTTCACAATAACAATTATCAACCATAACAATAACATTAGAATCTATTTTTTTAATAAGAGATATTACTTTTTCTAACTTTTCAATAGACAAACTCTTTCTAGTAGAATATCCTTTACTACGTTGTATTTCAATAACCTTTACTTTATGATTAGATAAATACTCTTCTATTTTTTGATAATCAAAATCATCATTTACTAAATCTATTTGATCATAAGAAACTCCAAAACTTTTTAAAGAACTTGGATTATCAACGATACCAATCACTTCATCTAAAGTATCATATGGTTTCCCACTAATACTTAAAAGTAAATCACCTGGACGAAGTAAAGCAAAAAAACAAACATTTAAAGCATGAGAACCAGAAATAAACTGACTTCTAACAAGTGCTTTTTCTCCACCTAAAACATCACGAAAAACAGCTTCAATTCCCTCTCTACCAACATCATTATATCCATATCCCGTAGTAGCATTAAAATGAGATTCTGTTATTTCATTTTTATGAAAGCTGGATAACACTTTCAAACTATTCTTATATCTTTGTTCATCAATTTTTAAAAACTCCTGCAAACAATCCTTCTCTGCTTCCTTTACTAATTGTATAACTTCATCACTAATAGCTAATTCTTGATACATAATATCACACTCCTAAATAAATACCATGACTATTATACACAAAATTAGCTACGAAATCTACCTCCATCTACTCGAATAATAGAATCATTAATATAACTAGCTTTAGAACTAGCCAAAAAAACAACAACTTTCGCAACTTCTTCAGCTTCTGCAAAACGATTTAATAATATCTTTTTCTTTTCTTCTTCTATTTGTTCCAAAGAAAGCCCTTCACTCATATCTGTTTTTACCCAACCCGGACAAATACAATTAACCAAAACATATGGTGCAAACTCTCTTGCAGTATTATGAGTAAGTGAAATAACACCAGCTTTTGACGCATCATAATCGCATGATTCTGGATAATAAGTATCGATTGCATTAGTAGAAGAAATATTTATAATTTTCCCATTCTTCCTATCTAACATTACTCTTCCAACATATTTACTACATAAATAAGTACCAATTACATTGACTTCTAAAATTCTTTGAAAATGACGAATGGATTTATCCATAAATAAACTATCATAACAAACACCAGCATTATTAACTAAAATATCTATTTTACCAAAATGATCAACTACTTGATTAACCATACTTTCTACTTCTTCTTCTATAGAAACATCTGCTTTAATACACATAACTTCTACATCATATTTATTTAGTATTTCATCTTTTACTTTCTCTGCTAACATTGCGTGTTTATGATAATTTAATACAACATCAACTCCTGCTCTTGCAAACTCTAAGGCTATTGCTTTCCCTATACCACGACTCGCCCCAGTAATTAACGCTACTACTTTTCCCATTTACTCATCTCCTTCTAATAAAGCTGAAATATTATTATTCTGAATAAACTCTTTTACTGTCTTCTTATCTGAAACATTTGTAATATTAAACACCACTTCCCCATCTTCTATTACATAAATAGCAGGAACTTTTACATCATAAGTAATATGTAATCTTGTTAACACTTCATCATAAGAGGAAGAAGATACATCAAATAAATAATAACTAATACCCATTTCATTCAAAGCCTCACTACACTTTTCATAGTTTCCATTATGTATTAAAACAACAAAAGTCTCTTTCTTTTGAAGTTCTTTTAATACACTAGCTTCATCAAAACGAAAACGATTTAGTACCACTAACAATCCAATCAACAATACAAAAACAAATGCTACACCACATATAAGCATCTTCTTCTTAATATCTTCTACTTCTTCATTACGATACATATAATCACCTATCTTTCTTATATTATATCAAAAAAAAGAATGAATAAAATCATTCTTTTTATACTTTTTCTACTTTAATTGCTACATCTTCATCATTTAACTTATCATCAAATGCTAAACTTTCATCTACAATTAATTTTTCACCTAATACTTCTCCCATGACATAATCATAATATTGGTCTAACATTTTTTGAATAGCTTCACTTCCGTGATAAGTAACATTAATATGATCAGTAATAACAAAGTCACAATCTTTTCTTAAACTTTGTACTTTACGTACGAATTCACGAGCAAGTCCCTCTAAAATTAAATCTTCAGTTAATTCTGTATTTAATACAACACAAGTACGATTATTACTGCTAGATGCATATCCTTCTTTTTGTTTTAATGAAATAAGTACCATATCACTAGTAACAGTAACATCTTCCCCATCTAGATTAACAACAAGTCCATCTCCTTCAATTTTAGAAATTTTATCGTTATCTAAATGACTCAATACTTCATTTAATAATTTAACTTTAGGACCAAGTACCTTACCTACAACTTTAAAGTTAGGTTTAACAATATACTCTAAGTACTCACTCATATCTTCTTTAAACTCTACTTCTTTTACATTTAATTCTTCTTGAATAATTGGAAGTAAATCCCCAATAATCATCTCATCACTCTTTGGTAAAATTAAATCAGAGATTGGTTGACGAACTTTAATTCCTGCTTCTTCTCTAGCAAATCTTCCTAAAGAGCATACGTCTCTTACTAAATCCATTCTCTCTTCAACAGTAGAATCTATTAAATCAGGATTCTCAGTTGGCATATAAGCAAGATGAACAGAATCTTCACCAGTTAATCTTTGATAAATTTCTTCTGTGATAAATGGAGTAATAGGTGCACATAATTTACATAGCGTAACCAATATCTCATAAGTAGTTAAATAAACTGCTTTCTTAGATTCTGTAAGTTCACTATCCCAGAATCTTCTACGATTACTACGAATATACCAATTAGATAAATCATCATTTAAAAATGGAACAATAAGTTTCGTAACTTTATTTAAATCATACTCTTGATATGCACTTTGTACATCACGAATTAATTTATTTAATTTAGATAAAATCCAACGATCAATAAGTTCACGATCTTTCACTGGAATATCATATTCTCTTGGATCAATGTGATCAGCATTCGCATACATTTCAAAGAAAGAATATGCATTTCTAAATGTTGAAATATATTTAGAATATACTTCTTTTACTCCCTCTTCATCGAATTTTAATGGTGTCCAAACAGGAGATGCATATAACATATAAAAACGTATTGTATCAGCACCATACTGTGTCATAATCTTAATTGGATCAATAATATTTCCAGTAGATTTACTCATCTTTTTACCATAAGCATCTAACATCATATCATTGACAACAACATTTTTAAAACTACTACATCCACTAATTAAGGTAGATAAAACGATTAATACATAGAACCATCCACGAGTTTGATCGACACCTTCCGCAATAAAATCTGCTGGAAATTGTGATTCGAATAATTCTTTATTTTCGAATGGATAATGAAACTGTGCATAAGGCATAGAACCAGAATCAAACCAAACATCTAATACATCACTAACACGACTCATCTTCTTACCACATTTAGGACAAGTAATGTGAATACGATCAACATAAGGACGATGAAGTTCTAAGTTATCAATATCGATATCTTCAATTGCTTTCTCTTTTAATTCTTTACGAGAACCAATTGTTTCAAAATGACCACAATCACAAGTCCAAATTGGAAGTGGACATCCCCAATAACGATTTCTAGAAATTCCCCAGTCAATCATGTTTTCAAGCCAATTATGAAAACGTTTTTTACCAACATAATCTGGAAACCAATTAACAGTTTTATTAGCTTCAATTATTTGTTCTTTATAAGATGTATTATTAACATACCAAGCTGGCTTAGCATAATAAATTAAAGGTTGTTTACATCTCCAACAATGTGGATAATCATGAACCATTTTTTGTTTCTTAAACAACTTATCATTTTCCTTTAACCATTTAATAATAGTAATTTCAAGTTCCGGATCAGTAACTAGAGTACCTTCCCATGGTCCCATTGTATAACAGCCATCTTTTCCTACTGGATTAACAAAACCAATTCCATTTTCACGGCAAACACGATTATCATCTTCACCATATGCAGGAGCAATATGAACAATACCAGTACCATCACTATCAGTAACATATTGGTCTGCTAATACTTCAAAAGCCCGTCCTTCTACTTCAACAAAAGGCATTAACTGTTCATATTGAATACCAACTAAATCACTACCTTTATAAGTCTCAACCACTTCATAATCTTCCCCTAATACTTTATCAGCTAAACTTTTACCAACAATAAATGTATAACCACGAGAAAGAACTTTAACGTACTCTAAATCAGGATTAACACACAACGCAACATTTGCCATCAAAGTCCAAGGTGTAGTTGTCCAAACTAAGAAATACTCATCTTTATCTTTTATTTTAAATGGAACAATAACCGTATTAACACTAACTTCTTTATATCCTTGAGAAACCTCATGTGAAGCAAGTTCAGTACCACATCTAGGACAATAAGGTAAAACTTTATTACCATGATAAATTAAACCTTTTTTATTTAATTCATTAACAATCCACCATTCAGACTCAATATAATCATTACTACAAGTAACATATGGATTATCACAATCAATAAATTGTCCCATCATATCTGTAACTTTCTTAACTTCATCAATATTACTATCGGTTTCAATCTTACACTCATCACAAAACTTTTCAATTCCAAGTTTCTCAATATCGTTTTTGTTTTTAAATCCTAACTTTTTTTCAACATTAACTTCAATTGGTAAACCATGCGTATCAAGACCAATTTTTCTTAATACACGATATCCTGACATCGTCTTATATTTGCAAAAAGCATCTTTAATAGTTTTCGCAAACACATGATGAATCCCAGGTTTCGCATTAGCATAAATTGGTCCATCATAAAATACAAAATCTGGACAACCCTCACGTTCTTCTATTGTTTTTTCTAAAATATCTTTTTCTTTCCATTCTTTTACATATTTAGATTCCACCTCATGAATAGAACCTTTTTCTAATTTTTTAAACTCCATATTCTATCCCCTACCTTTTCTTCCATTGTGTCTAACAACAGCTTGTGCTCTTGTATCTTTTTTCAATACATTTGGATAATCAACAACTCTATCAATAGTTTTATATTAACCATAATGAGTAACATAATTTAAGCCCTTACTAATGGTATTTGTAAAAGATGTTAAATAAAAAACGAGCATCATCCAAAGGACGAAATGCTCGTGGTACCACCTTATTTTGTAGAAAAACTCTACCTCATTACTATAACGCGTTACCGTATTTATCTTATCCATAAATCACAACTTGAAAGTGATCTAAATGCTTCTTCATAACTTGTTTCCACCCAACACAAGCTCTCTATTTACTCCAAAACATTCCGTCTTTCGCACATGCTTTCCCAACTAATATAACACAGTTTTTTATATATGACAATTATTTTCCAAATTTTTTATTTAACGTTTAACAATTCTTACCAGATACATAACGTTTAAAAAACTTCTTTGGCGTATCATCCCGACTAAAACTGTCTTTTATCACTTGACTAGGCATCACATCTTGAAATTGATAAAAAGAAAACACCTCATTAATATATTTAAAAACCTCTACTCTCTCCGAAGCACTAAAACTATAATCCATACATATAGCATCTATAAATAGCTCTTTTAACAATTGATATTCAGTTGAAACACTATCTATTGGAATGTCATAATCTGACTGAATATAAAATAAATCATAATCATATAGTTTTAACATACAATCCTTAGTAATCATAGTATTACCAACTCGAATATCTCTAGAGATAACACCACAAGACGTCATAGATGAAAAATCTTCTTCTAATCCAAAAACAGAAGAAATTAAATTTTTGGAAGGTATATCAAGAATAGATATTCCATCTCCCTCTTCCAAATAATCCATCAAATATCCATCAAACTCTTCTTGATGATAACTCCTCTTTAGTGTTGAATATAAATTAGGAAAACATGAAAAATGAATTTTCTTAAAAATATCTACAACTTCTGGTGCCATTTTCTGTGTATTAGGGCGAAATAATTTAACAGCATAATCATCATTTAAGCGCCAAACATCAGCATTAGCTCCATGGTTAATATAACGTAAATCACAAGTATAAATAACACGACCATCATCTGTATACAATTTATCTGGTATTTCCACAAAACCCCTCCAAATAATAAATCTGTTTTATAGTATATAGTGTAACTTCTATAAAGTCAAAAAAAAGATCCTATTTAGGATCTAATTCTAAAAGTTCAATTTCATCAACAACAGCCATTTGTTGCTCCATAATAACTTTAAGTTTACGTTTAAATATTTTCATATTTTTTTCTAAAGTTTCTGCTTGATTTTCAATTTTCTCTGCTTTTAGTAACGCTTCATTTACAATACGACTAGCATTATTCTTAGCATCACGAACAATCATTTCTCTTTCATCTCTAGCCATTCTCTTAATATTATCGCCCGTTTCCTCAGCTTTAAGAATTGCCGTTTGTAATGTATTTTCTAAACTTTTATAATGTTCAAGTTCTGCTTTTAACTTATCTAAAGCATCACTTTGTGCTTGACATTTCTTTATAATGCCCTCCGTCTTGTTAATAACATCACTAACAAACTGATTTACTTCTCGACGATTATATCCATTAGCTTCATAACTAAATTTTTCCATATAATCACCTCAGTTAACAAAAACTAAAAATCGAAATCATCATCTTTTTCTTTTTTACTAGTCTTTTCTCTTTTAGCAGGATTACTATCATCACTAATCTTACCTTCAACATTAACATTATTAGGTGTACATAAGAAAATACCCCCACCTAATTTTTGTAAATCCCCACCAATAGCATAAATAGTACCGCTTAAAAAATCTACAATTCTCTTTGCTTGATCAGGTGTTACTCTTTTTAAATTAACAACTACTGCTGAACGACTCTTTAAATAATCTGCAATTTGTTGACTTTCAGAGTAAGCACGAGGCTCTAATAACATCATTTTACTACCAGCAACACCATTTTCTTCATGATATTCTTCACGTGATGTAGAATAAAATTCTTCATCTGCACCCTCTTCAACAGGATCTTCCGTTCCACCAATTAATTCTTTCAATTTATCAAAAGCCATATGTCATCCTCCATTTTTTCTATCTTAACTAAATAATATTTTAACACAGTTTTTATAAAAGGAAAAGTCCTAAATCAAGTTTATTGATTAGGAACTGTTTGTATAAACCTATTTTGTGTAGGAACACTTTGAGCAGTTGGAAGGCTACCTCCGGCACTAATCGTACCCACAGGATTAGCTGCAACATTAACAACAGGTTGTGGATTAATCGTATTACTTGGATCAAATTCAGCAGTTCTAACTTCAGGAACCTGTGTATTATAACTTCCTACATTTTGATTAATCAACGCATCAGAACTTACCTGTTGATACCAAACACTCTTCAAATCAACATTATTAGAAAGTGGTCTTGGATCTGGTAAATCTATATACATAGATGTAGGTACTTGAAAAGCACTACCAAAAGCAATACAGTTTCCAGGTTTCAAATTCTTTAATTGTAAAACCATCTCAGATGAAACATTAGGAACCATTTCTCTAATATATTGTAAATCCGTAGGATGTAATGTTCTTAAAATAACAAAGTTCATACATTGCGATACACAAGTATCAGATAACTCACTTGGACGTTGTGTAATAAGACCTAAGAAAACACCATACTTACGACCTTCCTTAGCAATACGTTCAAATATATTATAACCAAGTAAAGTAACATCACTATCATGTTGTACATAACGATGTGCCTCTTCAATAACAATATGATATGCCATACTTCCACGAGGTTTTAATACACTTGCTCGATTAAACAACATACGAGATAAAATCTTAGTAAAAACTTTAGCCAATCTATCATCAATATAGTTAATATTAAAGTTAATAATTTGTGCACGTGTATTAGAAGTAGGGTCCAATAACAAACTATCAATATATTGTTCTTTTGTAACATATCTAGGATATTCAAAATAAACTTTATGATCTCCTGTTGCTAAAGAATGAAGACGAACACTCATAATATTTGCAATATCAAATACTTTGTCACTCTTTAAAATACCCTCACTAATCATTGCGAACTCCATTGCTTCCTCTAAGTCAGTAAGAGAATAAAAATAATTTAAATCTGCTTCCCCTATTTCTTCTTGTTCATCACTAATATAACCACGAATAAATTCAACAACAAGTTCCATCTCTTGCATCTTACCTGTTTTATCAACATATAAACATTGTTTTAAAGTACGAACATATCCTGGTTGAGCGATTTGACTTTCCAAATTCAACTCTGGAGTATTAAACTTTGTTAAAACTGCTACTACCTGGTCCCTAATTTTAGTAGATTCATTACCACTAAGTAAAATATCTTGCAACGCTCTAGCAATAATATCATTTTTACGTTTAATAACAATAGAAGAACTACCAGTTAAAATTGGAACTAATTTCAAAGTCTTTTCCAAAATTGGAAGCTGAGCTGGTGTCGTAGCATCTAATAATAAAGCTAAATCATCAACATCTAATAACCAAGGAGGAATTCTCAAAATTTCAGTATCTGGATCGATGACATTCGTAGTATAAGCTTTATAATGTAAAGCCGGATTCTTTGTATGAATAACACTAAACGCATTAGTATATTCACCATAAGCATCGAAAAAGAAAATAGCAGAGTTAACAGGAGCCTTGGGACTACTTAAATATAATTTCTGCACGATAGAAGCTACTGTACAACTCTTACCAGAACCAGAGTTTCCTAAAATAGCAAAGTGTGCATTAAAGAACTCATTAATAGGTACATTAATTTTATATCCAGAATAAACATTACTAGTACCAAAATTAGTATAACCAAACTCTGTTTCAGACTTACCAAAAAGAAGTGCTAATTCTTCTGCTTTAATCAAACGAACTTGAGATTTAAAAGAAGGTTTTACACTAGATCCAGGAGTAAAGAATCCATGATCTATTTCACCTACAATATTAGCAACCATTTTTTCTTGATTAACATTCGCAACTTCCGCAACAACACTTCGATCACTACCATCATCAAAAACAACATGTAAATTTACTAAATTAGGTTGTTCATTAATATTAATATCTAATTTTATAATAACGCTATTATCAACAATTTCTATTATTTTTCCTATCACAGAAACACCCTCTATTCTTTTATAAGTATAACAAACTTAAACCCAAAATAAAAGTTAAAATAAAAAGAAAAAGAAAAAAATAGACACATAAAGTATCTATCCTTCATATAAACCATGTATTTTCTTTAAATCAACATCAGATAAATCTTGTATTTCCCATTCTCCATCATTCTTTGTTAAATAAAAAGTAATATCATAATTTACGGTATCTGTAACATTTTCTAGTTCCTGTAATTTATACTCAATATAAGCAGCACTTTTTTCTAATGATTCAGAAATATCATCACTTATCATATTATCATCATTATTTTCGTTTTTATATTTTTCATCAATTTCTTCTTTATGCTCTTCATAATACTTTTTAGCATCGCTAACTGTTGTTGCATAATCTAAAACTTCAATTTCTACATCAACCGTTGCATTATCCCCATTAATTTCTTCATTTTTTATTTTATATGATAAATTCTGATACTGTTTTTCTAAAATAGAACGATACTTATCTTTTTGTTCTTGACTCATATTTTCCTCATCATCTAATACTTGATCTAATTGAACAGATACCCTATCATCCATATTTTGATATCTACCTAAAAACTCCTCTACTTTATTAGTAGGAGTAGACATCGAATTTCCACATCCTGCGATTAGTAAAACAAAACCAACCACAAGAAATAATTTACCTACATTTTTCATCTTTATCCCTCCATTAATAGAATGAACAAAGAAAAAAATTTTATACCTCAAATTTTAGAAAATAAAACAACACTAGCATTATCTCTACCTTGGGAAGGCACAATATAATAATCATAAGACAACTTTTTTAGTTCACTTGGAATAAATAAATTTTGATTAACATGTACTGCTTCATAAACCAATTTTTTACATGCACTTTTTATATCAGTTTCTAAAATATTTCTAATTCTATTATCAGCCACTAAATCAGTAACTCCATCTGATGTAATAATAATACTTTGATAAATATCATTAGGAAAAATATAAACATGAGGCTTACAACTATCTTTAGAAATACCAATACAATTATTAATAATATTACTAGTAGAAAAATAACGTAACCATTCTTTTCTTATACCTTGATATTTATGATATAACCAAACATCACTATCATCTTCAGTAACTTGTGTCAAAATATGTTCTTTATAAAAATAACATCTAGAATCCCCTAAATGAACAACAATCGTTTCGCGAGCTAATACCAATGCTAAAGTAAGTGTCGTTCCTACTATATTTTCCCCATAGGAAGAAAGAAAATGTTCGTTACAATGAAGAATAATATCAACAAGTTCATCTTTTACAAAAGAAAGGTCTAAAAAAAACTCTTTATGTTTACTTAAAAACCATTCTCCAATCACTTTAACAACATAATTACTACAAATATCTCCATATTCTTTTCCACCCATACCATCCGCAACAGCTAATAATTTAAAATCATCTTCTGGATGCACTAAGGTTAATACACTGTCTTCATTGGTTGGTCTAAGTAATCCAACATCGCTTTCTTTTTGTAATATATAATGATATAACTTCTCCATCTAATCCCTCTTTTGCAAAAGTAGTATACCACAATAAGAAAAAAAGATAATAAAAAAGAAAAAAGTTTACAGAATTTACTGTAAACTTAAAAGTCACAATTTCCAGGTGTTCTTGGATATGGAATCACATCACGAATATTTTCAACACCAGTTAAATAAATTAGTAAACGTTCAAATCCCATACCAAATCCAGAATGAACGCATCCTCCAAATTTACGAAGATTAATATACCAATCTAATTCACTCATATCCATATCTAATTCTTTCATACGAGAAACTATCTTTTCATAGTCTTCTTCTCTTTGACTTCCACCCATGATTTCACCTGCACCAGGTACTTCCAAATCAACTGCCGCAACAGTTTCTCCATCTGGGTTTTGTTTCATATAGAAAGCCTTAATATCTTTTGGCCAATCGGTAATAAATACTGGTCCATCAAAATATTCCGTAATATATTTTTCATGCTCTTTCGCAATATCTTCTCCTTGTTTAGGTTCAAATTCCCACTTAACATTAGCTTTTTGTAAAATATCAATAACTTCTTTATGAGTAACACGAGTAAATTTAGAATTAACAAGTTTTGTAAGTTTCTCAATTAATCCTTTTTCTACAAATTTATCTAAGAAAGTCATTTCATCTTTACAATGTTCAAGTACATAACGAACAACATACTTTAACATTTCTTCCATAATTTCCATATTTTGATTCAAATCACAAAAAGCTATCTCTGGTTCAATCATCCAGAACTCATTAGCATGCACTTTGGTATTAGAATGCTCTGCTCGAAATGTTGGCCCAAAGGTATAAGTTTTCTTATAAGCTAAAGCAAACGTTTCAGCTTCAAGTTGTCCAGAAACCGTTAAAGATGCAGGCTTTTGGAACATATCTTTACTGTAGTCAACTGCTCCATCTACTTTAGGAATATTCTCTAAATCCATACAAGTAACATGAAACATCTCCCCTGCTCCTTCACAATCGCTTGCCGTAATTAATGGAGCATGAAAATATACATAACCATGTTCTTGAAAATATTTATGAATCGCATAAGCAGCTACACTTCTAACACGAAATACAGCTTGGAAAAGGTTTGTTCTAGGTCTAAGATATGCTTGTTCTCTTAAAAACTCACGAGAATGCTTCTTTGGTTGAATAGGATAATCTTCTGGACAATCCCCTAACAACGTAACACTTTTTGCTTGAATTTCAAAAGCTTGCCCCTCTTTAGGAGACTCTACAACTTTTCCTACAACTTCAATTGCACTACCAACATGATACTTTTGTATTTCAACAAAATCATCTAACTTATCATCATATACAACTTGAATATGATTAAAACAAGTACCATCAGAAAAATCAATAAATCCAAATTCTTTTTGTTTACGATGATTACGAATCCATCCTTGAATCGTAACTTCATGATCCATAAAATCATCTATTTTTTCATATAACTCTTTTGCATCAATTGCCATAATTATTCCTCCTTTTTTTAGTATATCATCTATTCCCCACTTGCACCATAGTTAGATAAAACTCTAGCACTTGGATCATCTACTTGACAACCTTCCCAGTTTTTATTTGGCATCCAGTAATCAACGATAAAATCACTATGACCTGGATAAAATTCTTCAAATATCTCACGATATAATAAAGACTCTTTTGTAAATGGTGTATGTTTTGGATACTTTTTAATTTTCTCTTGATACTCTTCATCTGTATACAAACTATTAGCATACTCTTTTAAATCATCCACTAAAGAATGTCCAACTGCATCACTAAAAGCCGCTTTTTCTCTATATAAAATAGAATGTGGTAAATAATCTCCTTCAAAAGACTTACGAAGTAAATATTTTCCTTGACCATACTTATTCATCTTTAACTCTGGATCAATACTCATAACGTATGATACAAAATCTAAATCTGCAAACGGAACACGAGCTTCTAAAGAACAACTAGAAATACATCTATCCGCACGTAAAACATCATACATATAAAGTTCACGAATACGTTTTTCACTTTCTCGCTGGAACTCTTCTGCATTAGGAGCAAAATCGGTATATTTATAACCAAATAACTCATCACTAACTTCACCCGTTAAAAGAACACGAATATCAGTATTCTCTCTAATCCACTTAGAAAGTAAATACATTCCAATAGAAGCACGAATAGTAGTAATATCCCAAGTCTCCAAACGATAAATAACATCACGTAATGCTTCAATTACATCATCTCTACTAATAATAACTTCCGTATGACGGCTACCAATATAATCAGCAACTTGTTTAGCATACTTTAAGTCAATCGCATCAATATCCATACCAATCGCAAATGTACGAATAGGTTTATCAGATAATTTCGCTGCAATACTACAAACCAAACTAGAATCAAGTCCACCACTAAGTAAAAATCCAACAGGCATATCAGAATCAAGTCTTTTCTTAACACCCTCTACTAATCTCTTATGAATCTCAGGATAAATCTTTTCTAAAGAATCACTAACAACTTCATCTACTTTCGTCATATCACGATAAAGATGAAACTCTCCTTCAGCATAATAATAACCTGGAGGGAAAGGATAAACTTCATCACAAAGACAAGTTAACGCCTTTGCCTCACTTGCAAACATAATAGAGTGACTTACTTTAGAATACCCATAAAACATAGCCCTTATTCCAATTGGATCTCTTGCAGCAACAAAGTCTCCTTTTTTAGCATCATAAAATGCCATTGCAAATTCTCCATCTAACATACGAAACATATCATAACCATACTTTTCATACATAGGAAGCAATATTTCACAATCACTTTCACTAACAAATTCTACACCATCATCTTCTAATTCTTTTTTCATCTTGTGAAATCCAAAAATCTCACCATTACATACAAGTACACTACCATCTCTATGAAAAGGTTGCATACCACTTTCAGTAGGCCCCATGATAGATAATCTATGAAACCCAAAAATACCAAAATCATACTCTTCAATACGACTCATATCAGGTCCTCTATACTGTATTTTAGAAAACCCCTCCATAAATTCTTCTTTACTAATATCTCTTTTTGTATAAACACTAAATCCACACATATATATTCCTCCTCAATAATAAATAAAAAGACTAGTCTGTACCATAATACTAAATAGTACTATGGGACGAAACTAGTCTTCCGCGGTGCCACCCAATTTATTATAAAGGTTATTAAATTCTTCATAATCACTTTTTCGATTCAATCAAATCTAGCAAATATAACGGTCTGCTACCGGCTTAGTCTACTTAATTCTTTAAGCACTCAGAAATGTTATTCACTA
>CALVSC010000031.1 GCA_944358855.1 uncultured Bacilli bacterium
AGCACAAGAATAATATCTTTATCTTTATCCTTTGTCATCAATGTAGTATCCACATCAAAAGTAACTCTAGCTTTTCCTTTACTTATCCATTTACCACTTTTTTCTACTTGCCAACTACCAGGTTCTTTATCTTCATAAGAAGTTTTTTGTGAGGTAATGATAATACTTTTCGTAGGTGTTAAAGCAGCGAAGGCATTACCAATTAAAAAAGCAGAAAATGCCACAATAAAAATTCCTAAAACAATAAATTCTTTTGAATTATTTTTATATATCAATTTAACTTTATCCCAAAAATTACTTATCCATTTCATTACCTAATCACCTATTATATAAAAATTATAACTCCCTAAACTTTTCATTGTCAATAATCACACAAAAAAAGAACCTAAGCTGGTTCTTCAACACTTTCTATTTTACCAAAATCAGAATAACTTAATGTAATATTTAAGTTATTACTAACAAGTCCCTTATATTTAGCATAACTACTAAAGTCATATTGTATTTCATAAGTATCCCCATCACTATTTTCTTTTAATAAAATAGTATTTACTGGATCATCAATATCAATATCTTCACCATCTAATACTTTCGCAAGAGTTGGCGTAGAAATTTGTAAATTATAACTTTCTTCTCCAGACGCTAATTCTGTTTTAGAAATATAAGTAGCTTTATTTAATAACTCTTCGATAACAGAACTCTCTGTAATTCTAGGTAACATATATGGAGCATCACACTTTATCCATATTCCATCTTGTTCCCTCATAAAAATATCACTACTCTTATAATAATTAGTAACTCCATCACTAAATCTTGCCTTATGATTCATCTCTTCTCCATGATAATTATAAATATTACCATCTACATTATATTGATAAGAAAAAGAATAATTATCATCTTTAATAGCTTCAATATTATATTTAGGTTGATCTAAATTTAAATCCGTACTACCTAATACAGGAAGTCTTTCTCCAACATGACTAAATATAGAAAGACAAACGAAAAAGATAAGATAAATTCCAAAAAACAAAAGTGCTTTTCCTTTAGGAGTTTTTATAAACTCAGAAAAGTCTTTTGCACTAAAATTTGTTTTATTATTCTTTTTCTTATTCTCCTCGTCCATATGCTACCTTCCCTATATATTCTTCTTTTTTAATACCATTAATAAAACTACTAGCTAACATACGCTTTTTACCACTAGGCTTTATATCTGTTAAAACAATCTCATAATCTTTTGTCGCAATACCAATCCCATCTTTATAAATATGTAATATTTCTCCTGGTGTTTTTTTACTAGTATCAATTCTTTCTATTCTAGCCATAAAAACTTTAAACTCTTTATCTAAAATAGTACAAGAACTAGCAGGATGTGGATTAAGTCCTCTTATTTGATTATATAACTCTAAACTAGTTTTACTAAAATCCAAGTACTCTTCTTCTCTTTTGATATTATAAGCATAAGTAACTTCATTAACATCTTGTTTTATTCTTTGATTAGTACCATCTAAAATAGAAGGTAAAGTTTCTAATAACAATTCTTTTCCCATTTGACTCAATCGATCATGAAGACTTTCTAAAGTATCTTTATCTTCTATAATTGTTTCTCTTTGAGAGATAATATCTCCACTATCCATTGCTTCATCCATATACATTATCGTAATACCAGTCTTATGATATCCATCTATAATAGCATGATGAATTGGCGCTCCACCTCTTAACTTAGGAAGTAAAGAAGCATGAACATTAATACAACCATACTTTGGATAATCAAGTATTTCTTTTGGAATAATTTGACCATAAGCACAAGTAACAATAATATCTGGATTTAACGCTAAAATATCATCATAGTCTTTTCTTATTTTTTCTGGTTGAAATACTTTAATATTATTCTTTAATGCTACTTCTTTTACTGGTGTAGGAACAACTTCTTGTTTTCTTCCTACTTTTCTATCTGGTTGACTAACAACACCAACTACCTGATAATTATCTATTAATCCCTCTAATACAGGAACACTAAAATCAGGAGTCCCCATAAATACAACTCTAACTGCCATATTATCACCTCTATTGATATAACATTATAACACTTAAAATAACTCCAAGTAAAATAAGTGTAGTTCCTACTAACACCAAAAGAGAAACTTTTCCATCTTCTGGACTAGCAGTAGGCCTAACAGTCGGTAAAACAACTTCTACTTCTTCTATTTCCTCTTCGATAATATATTTTGCATAAGGAATGGAAACAAAAGATATCATATCACTTGGTATATCTTTAGACCAAGTAAAACTATCCATCTTATTATCCATAATTTGACTAGCTAAAACAGCAATATCTGTCTCTTTATCACATAATATTTCATAAATTCCTTGAAGTTTATCTTTACCAAAATAACTACGTTTTACAAACATAATCGTATAACTAGCCTCATTTTGTTTTAACAACTTCCACTCTTCATTACATAAATCACTAATCTCTTTTATCTCATCTTCACTAAATTCCTTAGATTTTAAATACTTATGAAAACTTTGAAAAGTACTTAAATAATCTCTTTTAGCATAACTATTAACTTCTACTTTTTTAGAAGTATTTGGACATAATAATCTCGAAAAAAACATTGGACTATAAGTTGCATAATAACAAGCCATCATAAAATCATCAGTAAAAGAAACATAATCATGATAAAAATCCATATCATTCAACAAAGAAGAATACTTTTTTTGTAATCCATAGAATTCTTTATATAAATTCTGATATTTTTGAGGTTTAAACCCTTCTTTCTTTATATCTTCTATATAACAAGAAGAACATCCATGATACAAATATCCTTCTTCTATATATTTCTTATAGATATACTCTAATATCTCTCTTCTATATTCTTCTACTTTATTTTTATAACCCAATTTCTTAGATACAAATTTAACTAAAATCTTACTTACCCCTTGACTAATATCATGAAAATTATCTATTTTATGCCATAACAAATCTAAATGATGAATATAATCACTTAAATACTCATGATCTTCTACAACAATTTGATATTTTATTAATGCATCAAATAAAAGAAAAAAACTCTGTTCTAAACCCGAAAACTTCTCATAATTAATAGAGTCCTTTTTCTTTTTATCATTATATATAGGATTATTTTTAACTTTATTTAATAACTCTATCACTTCTTTATTACTAAATATAGAAGCTAACATAAACACCACCCCTATTTATTGACGAAACCACATGGTTAAATAATAAATAACACCAATAACAATAATAATAAATAAAACGATTAGTATAACACGAATAACTGGACTATTAATATCCCAGTAATTATCATATTTTTTCTGAGAACGTTCCATTAATTCTTGAAACTCTTTACTATTCTTTTCATTTACACTATTATTATCAACACTATCTAAATCTTCATCACTTGGTAAAAAATGATTATTACCCATGGATAATCACTCCTATCTTTAACATAAGAATACCATATTTTATGAGAAATGACTAGGATTAAAATCAATATCAATTCTTATTTTTATATTTGTTTGATAATGTTTTATTATTTTAGATAATATTTCTCTTAATTCTTCTTCTTTTTTATATTTTAATATAATACCATATCGATATATATTATTTAGTTTAAAAATAGCTAATGGTGTTGGACCTAATATTTTTGTATGTTTTAGGTTCCTTTCTAACGCTCTTTTTATTTTATTTGCTTCATTTCCTAATAATTTCATATCTTTACCACTTATTTTTACATAACATAAATAATAATATGGTGGATATCCTAACTGTCTTCTAATTTTCATTTCTTCTTTATAAAATCCTAAATAATCATGATGCTTCACGTAAGTAATAGCATAATGATCAGGATTAAACGTTTGAATAAAAACCTTTCCACTTTTACTACTTCTGCCACTTCTTCCTGCCACTTGAGAAAGTAAAGAATAAGTATTTTCGCTACTTCTAAAATCAGGAATATTTAAACTAGTATCAGCATTAATAACGCCCACTAAAGTAACCAAAGGAAAATCAAGCCCCTTCGCGACAATCTGTGTTCCTAACAAAACATCATATTCATGATTTCGAAAAGCATCAATCATTTTTTTGTGAGCCCCTTTTCGACTAGTAGTATCAACATCCATACGTAATACTCTAGCACTTGGTAACAAAGAGTGTAACTCCTCTTCTACCTTCTCTGTTCCAACACCCAAATCGGATAATGCCTCATTCTGACAATTAGGACATACACTAGGTAAAGATGTTGCATAACCACAATAATGACATCTTAACATATGACTACTTTTATGATAAGTAAGAGTAATATCACAATGTGGACACTTAATAACTTCACCACAATTTTTACAAGTAACAAAAGTAGAAAAACCACGACGATTTAAAAACAAAATAACTTGTTCTCCACGTTCTATTGTATGATTTACTTCCTCTAATAATTGACTTGTTAAATGAGAACTACTATTTTTACTTTCCCTATTCATATCAATAATAGAAACCTCAGGTAAAACTTTACCATTCACTCTATTTTCTAATGTCAAAAGATGATATACACCTTTTTGAGCTCTAGCCATAGATTCCAAAGATGGTGTAGCACTACCTAATAACACAGGACACTTATGATATTTACCTCTCCATATAGCAACATCTCTTGCATGATATCTTGGATTTTTATCACTCTGCTTATATGAATCACTATGTTCTTCATCCATAATAATAATACCAATGTTTTTTAAAGGAGCAAAAACAGCACTCCTAGCCCCTATTACAATATTAGCTTCTCCCCTAGCAATTCTTCTCCACTCATCATACTTTTCTCCTTCAGAAAGAGCAGAATGTAGTGCTGCTACCTGATTTCCAAAACGATTTGTAAACTGTTCTACCATTTGTGGAGTCAGACTGATCTCTGGAACAAGCATAATAGCCGTTTTCCCTCTATTTAATACATCTTCAATAATATGCATATAAACTTCTGTTTTACCACTACCAGTAACACCAAATAATAAATAAGGAACACTATAATTACCGCTTATTACTTCCTGAACAACAGCCTCTTGCTCCTTAGTCAAAACTTTCTTATCATCAGATAATACTTCATACTTTAACCTATAATCTTCTCTTACAATAGGTAATAATACATTCTTTTCTACCAAAGTACTAAGAGCACTATTAGAAACTACCACTAACTCTTCTTTAGGAATTTCACTACGTTCTAAAAACATCTCTAAAATCTTCTTTTGTGGAGCACTTTTCCCTATATAACTTTCATCTATTAATTGATAAAAAGTATGAAACTTTTTATTAACTCTAACACCAGCTTTTGCTTTTAACGCTTTCGGTAACATCACTTGATAAGTACTAATTAAAGTAGATAACGTTTCTTCTTTCATCTTTTTACCAAGCTCTAACATTTCTTCATTTAATACAATATCTTCATCAACAATAGCATAAATCTCTTTTAATTGACGACGATGTTCATCTTCTTTTATTTCTAAAACAAAACCTTCTACTTTTTGATTCCCAAAAGGAACAAAAACACGAATACCAACTTTAATAGAAGATATATATTGACTTGGTACTAAATAATCAAATATCTTATCTACATTACTATTAGAAATTTGAACTAACACACCAACAACCATGACATTACCTCCTTTAACATATTATAACACAAAAGAAAAAGTCACACTTGGTGACTTAAAGAATTTCAATTTCTTCTTTCTCATCCTCAAATAAAATACTAACATCATCAACATATGGTTTTTTACTTTTTAATTCTTCTTCATATAATTTCTTTTCTTTATAATAAGCAGCAAAGAAACTAACAATAGCAAGAATAAAAATACAAATGATAGCAATTATCACCAACATCACCTCTAAAATAATCTCAAAATATCATTAAAGGTAATAACAACCATAAGTAACATTAATAAGAATAAACCTATTGTATGAATCATATTTTCAGTTTCTGGTTTTACTGGAGAACCTTTTATTTTTTCTATAAGAATAAATAAGATATGTCCACCATCAAAAGCAGGTAATGGAAGTAAGTTAATAAATCCAACGTTAATACTTAAAAACGCAATTAAATAAATAATATTCATAACTCCTGCTGAACTCTGATCACCGACAATAGAAAAAATTCCTACTGGTCCACTTAATTGAGAAATACTAATTCCTCCAGTAAATAGATAAGCAACAGTTATACCCATTTGTTTAAAAATAGATACTGTTTTCTTACACATAAACTCTAACGCTGGTATAAATCCTTTCTCCACTTCTTGTTGCATACCAATACCATATTGATAAGTAACTTCACCATCTACTTTTTTCTTTTTAGGTTGTACAGAATAAGTCTTTACTTTTCCACTTTCTTTTTCTACTTTAATATCACTTGCTTCTTTAGGATCTGCAATCGCTAAATATAAACTAATATCATCAGTTGTCGAAATAGAATGTTTATTAATCTCAAGAATTCTATCTCCTGCTTCAATTCCTGCATGTTCTGCAGCAGAGTTTTTCAAAACAGAAGTAACCATAGGATCCATAGATTGTCCACCCCAGACAAGTCCTATAAAAAACAAAAGCAAGATTGCACATATAAAGTTATTACCAGCACCAAAGAACATAATTAAAAATCTTTGCCAAGGCTTTTTAGCTTGTAATCTTCTATTCTTAGGAACTTTCTTTAAATCATCATCATCAACATCTTCTCCGGCCATCATACAGAACCCACCAATAGGAATAGCTCTTAATGTATATTCGGTTTCTTTCCCTTTTTTACTCCATAATTTAGGACCCATTCCTATGGCAAATTCATATACATAAACACCATTTAATTTAGCCATCATAAAATGACCAAACTCATGTACAAATACAATAACTCCCAAAATAATAATAAACAATAATAATGTAATTAAAAAATGCATGTTGCCTCCTTATAATACGCTAGAAAAAATAATAAATGCTAAAACAACAAATATTAAACTATCAAATCTATCTAAGATACCACCATGTTCAGGTATTAAATTAGAAAAATCTTTCTTATCATAATATCTCTTAATAGATGAAAATACCAAATCTCCAAGTTGTCCTAATAAAGATAAAATAACAGTTATTAAAACAACAAATGCTACAGACATAGTAGGATTAATAGCAGTAACATAAAATGCTGTTGCTACTATAGTACCTGCAACAGTACCACCTATTAAACCTTCAATCGTTTTATTAGGTGAAACAACAGGGCATAATTTATGTTTACCAACTAACATTCCAGTAAACAATGCAAATGTATCTGTAATAGTTGTAATAAGTAATAAATAAATAATATACATAATATCGTAATTACGACAAATAATAAGTAAGTTAAAACTTAACCCTATAAATAAAACTGATCCAATTAAGAATAAAGCATCATTTAAATTATACTTCTTAAAATCATGAATAAATACCATAGGAGTTAAAAATGCAAATATCATAAACGCCATAACCCTATAATCCATAGTATAACTAAACTCAATTGCATCTAAATGTGATAAACAAAAAAACACAACCATTACATAAGCAAATATTTTAATAATAAATGGAAAAGCTTTACGACTTTCTCTTATATGAATCAATTCATATAATCCTAACAACGCCAATAAAGTCATAAATATAGCAAATACTTTACCACCAATTAAAAGTATAGGAACAAATATTAATATCATTAATATTGCACTAAGTACTCTTTTTTTCACGACTATTACCTCCAAATCTTCTTTGTCTATGATTATATTCTATGATAGCATCATAAAAATCATTATTTGTAAAAGCAGGAAAATAAGTTTTAGTAAAATAAAACTCAGCATAACTAGCTTGATATAACATAAAATTACTAAGTCTTAATTCCCCACTAGTTCGTATTACATAATCTAATGGTGGAAGTGGTTGATATAAGTAATTAGATATTGTATCTAACGTAATATCTTCTATTTTTATTTTACCATCTAATACTTCTTGACTTATCTTTTTTGTCATATCTAATATTTCTGTTTGAGAACCATAATTTAAACAAAGATTAAGAATAGTACCTGTATTATTTTTTGACTTTTCTGTAATAATCTCCATTTCTTTAATCACTTTACTAGGTAAAGGTTCTTTTCTACCTGAAAATATAATTTTCATATTTAAATCCATAATTTCCTGAAATTCACTATGAAACTTCGTAGAAAATAAATTCATTAAAAAACTAACCTCTAACCTATTTCTCTTAAAGTTTTCAGTAGAAAAAACATATAAAGATAAATATTTAATTCCAATCTCTTGTGCATAAATACATAGTTCTTTTAACCTCTGAAATCCAGCTAAATGTCCTTCACTTCTAGTCTTTCCTAATTCTTCTGCCCATCTACCATTACCATCTACAATAATTCCAACATGGTTTGGTATCTTTAACTCTTTTTCCATATCTTCTACCTCAAAATTATTATATAACAAGTAAAAAGAAAAAGAAAGCAAAAAACGCTTTCTTAAAATTTATCAATATCTATTTTAATGTATTTGTTATCTTTCAAAGCACTACTTGCTTGTACTAAGGTACGAATCGCATTTGCGCATCTTCCACCTTTACCAATGACACGTCCCATATCATCTTCTGCAACTATAACTTGAATTAACATTACATTTTCTTCATCAGTAGGAAACTCTTTTACACTAACAGCATCTGTATCCACTACTAATGATTTCACAATTTCTTCTGTCAACTGAACTAAATCCATAATTATTTATCCTTCTTTACTTTAGATTCAGCATATTTTTTCATAATACCAGCTTTAGTAAATAAATTTTTAACAGTATCTGTAGGAACAGCACCATTATTTAACCATTTTAAAGCTACTTCTTCTTTAATATTAACTTTACATTCTCCAACAGGTGCATAAGTACCAATTAATTCGATATATTGACCATCTCTAGGACGTCTAGAATCTGTTGCTACGATTCTATAAGTAGGTTTCTTTTTAGCACCCATTCTTGTTAATCTAATTTTAACTGCCATGATATCCCTCCATTTCCAAATTCATTTAATAGTATAATAAAAAAAGAAAAAGCTGTCAACCTTTTTTTGATAACAGCTTTATTTTTTCTGATAAACGTAATAAGGGGATGCTTTTCTACCACTAGCACTATTATATCTTTCTTCTCCCTGAGTATAATGAAATTTTTCTGAAAAAACATCTCGTTCTCTTGCAAAAGAACTATCATCAACTTCTCTCATAACTCGACTAGAAACAACAATACCATCTGAATTTAATAATCTATCTAAATTATCACGACAAATTTCCAATCTTGTAATATTTCCATGTGCATTCTCTAAAATATTAGAAGCATAAATAATATCATAAGTAGAATCTAAAGTAAAAGGATGAAAAATGTTTTGATTATAAAAAGTTAATGGCGTACTAGGAACACAATCTCTTAACTCTTCTTCTTTTCCCTGATATGGCGTTTTTCCTGCTAAAAAAGCAGAGAAAAATAAAGAACTATACATTAATCCTGGTATTTCATCTAATAAAGTAGACCAAAACTTTATCGAATTGTCTTCTTCCTCAAACCTAGGATTAACTTTTTTCAACAACTGTCTTAAATCAAAGTTATTACAATTATAAGGATAAGGTCCCTGCCCCTGTTCAATAGACCATTTTCTTAAATAGTAATAATACTCTGCTAATGGATGAACATCAAAACTATCTACCTTTTTAGCTCCTGTATAATAAAATGATAAAACCTGATCACTAGACGCTAAAACAGATAATACATCTTTACCTTGAACATCTAAATGTGAAAAAATAAAATCCAAAGGCTCATTACTTCTAAGATATAACCTATCTGGTTCCACATCATAATAATCATCATAATCTTCTAAAACAGTTCTTGCAATCATCAAATCGTGCTCTACATCTTTCATAAATATCCCCCAACACCCCGTATTATAACAAAAAGATTAGAAAATTCCTAATCTTTTTTTATCTGTGCATGATATCTATGCATCCAAGAACATAAATTTTGATCTTTTTCTCGATGGATATAATAACTAACATCACTATCCTCATTACATTTCGTAATAACAAAGTCCCCATCTTCAGAATAATTATAATTATCTACATAATAATCTGTCTGAACACCAAAATCATATTTCCACTTATATATAATAGCTTTTTGTAAAATCTTATGAAGGCTATCATCATCAATATATTTTTTTAAAGAATAACGCTTATGAAATATAAACCTCTCTTCCACAACACTAATACTATCAAAACAAGCACTATAATATTTAACATCATCTTTTTCATAATAAAGTTTATACTCTTCTTTATAACATGCTCTACCTTCTGTTTCAAACTGATAAACAGGTCTACGATAAGAAACAATTGCAAACCCTACCCAAAATAAAAAAGCAAAAAGACCTAACACAATAATAGAAACAATAAAATATAACTTTTTATCCTGCATATATATACCTCTTTAGCCACAATATATCACATCAATTAAAAAAAAGCACTAAAAAGTGCTAAATATTTTCATCTATAAAATTATCATCTAACGTATTTGTATCTATATCAACAGTATCATCTACAATTTCATCCCATGGATCTTCTTCCTCATTTGCTTCAATTTTAACTTTAACATCCCCTACCAACTCAATACCAAGTTCTTTTTCTATTGTATAATAAATAGTATTACCATCAATATGAACTTCACTACAAGTAGGTTGTTTTAAACTTCTAACAATAATATCTTCACCAGTCACATCCTCATTATCATGCCTCATATGAACAACTTCTTGATAGTTTTGCGTCTGTTTTAATACATCAGTCTTCGTATCATCATCATAAGAATACCAAATATTTACATCAAAACTTCCAGTAATAACAATATCATCTTTTTGCATTACTCCATGAAAATTATGATTAATTACCCAACAACCCAAAATAGTAGATGGAAAATTACCAACATCTACTTGATATTCATTAGTAAATAACTTTTTTCCTTTACCAATGACAGCTTTTGTAACAATCTCTTTATAACTAGACATATCTACCCCTCCTATCATAATGTATGCAATAAAATTTTTTTATTAACTAAAAATTAATATTATGATAAAATTATAATCGGAGGTAGTATATGGCATCAGCAGTAATTCATTTAGCAGTCGCAAAGGTATTAGAACCATACTTAAATATTACAAATAAAAAAGACTATTATTTAGGTTCTATTGCTCCAGACATTGCAAAACAAATTGGTATGACAAAACAACAATCTCATTTTTTATATGAAGAAAAAAAAGATGTACCAAATATAAAAATGTTTACAGATAAATATCCAAATTTTTATAAAAATGATTTTGATTTAGGATATTATATTCATCTATTTACAGACAAATTATGGTTTGATAAATTCTTATTTAATTTAGTACAAAGTAACTCTGTAAGACTTATGGATGGTACTATAATGAATATAGAACCTAAACAACTAGAAAACTTAATTTATAGAGATTATACAAACCTAAATATAAAAATAATAGAAGAATACGACTTAGACTTATCACTATTCTATGAAGAATTTCAAGTACCAAAAACAACAATAAATGAAATTCCCGTAGAAAAACTAAATATTTTATTAGATAAAATGAGTATAATTATTGAAAACTCTAAAAAAGATAAAAACTATATATTTGATATATACTTAATAAAAGAATTTATAGAAAAAACTAAAACACGTATTTTAGAAGAATTAAAAACCTATGAAAAAAATTCATAGGTTTTTAATTTACTAACTTATCAATAAACTGATTTAAATCATCTTCTACATATGAAATCATTTCATTTACTTTTTCTAAATGATTCATATAAGTAACATAAATAGGAAAATTATTTAACTTTTCTTCTAAAGAATCTAATAACTCTTTATTATTTCCTGTCTTTATATATAATTTTTGAACTTCTTTTATTTGTTCTATAATATCCATTAACTCTTTATTATTCTTCATTTTATTTTTTAAGAGAACACATTGTTTATAATCATTACTATCTTTAATAACAGAGATAACTTCTAAAATTGCTTTATCCAACAACTTCACCATCCAAGCTCCAAGTTTTAGCTTCCATTATCTTTACATCTATAATATCTCCTGCTTGAAGTTCTTTATCACTAGTAAAGTTAACTAATTTATTCGTATCCGTATATCCATAATACATATTCTTCTTAGCAGAAATACCTTCCACTAAAACAGGAAGAGAAGAATCGACTAATTTTTTATTATTTTCTAAGAAATATTGATTAACAACTTCATTTAATCTTTGCAAACGCTCTTCTTTTTCTTCAATAGATACAGGATCTAACAACTTACAAGCTGGTGTTCCTTCTCTTTTAGAAAAGATAAAAGTAAAGGCATTATCGTACTTACACTCTTTAACTAAAGATAATGTTTCTAAAAAGTCTTCTTCCGTCTCTCCTGGAAAACCAACAATAATATCTGTAGAAATACTAACACCAGGAACAGTATCTTTAATTTTATGGAATAATTCTAAATAACTTTCTTTCGTATAACGGCGTCCCATAAGTTTCAAGATACGATTAGAACCACTCTGAACAGGTAAATGAACACTAGGCATAATATTAGGATATTTCGCAATAACCTCAATCATCTCATCTGTAAAGTCCCAAGGATGAGAAGTTGTAAAACGAATTCTTGGAATTCCAGTCTTCGCAACATCTTCTAATAAATTAGCCATAGTGTAATTATCATAAATATCTTTACCATAAGCATTAACATTTTGTCCAAGTAAAGTTACTTCTTTATATCCATCACGTACTAAATCATCAATTTCTTTTAAAACATCTTCTTTTAAACGACTACGTTCACGACCACGTGTATAAGGAACAATACAATAAGTACAAAACTTATCACAACCATAAATAATATTAACATATGCTTTATAATCATTAACACGAAGCACAGGAAGGCCTTCTATTAAATCACCCTCACGAGAAAAAACTTCAATTTGTTGTTTATTTTCTTCAATTGCTTTATCAATAATTTCAGGCAACTGATACATATTATGAGTACCAAACACAAAATTTACCCATTTATAATGATTCATAATCTCTTCTACAACACTAGCTTCTTGTGCCATACAACCACATAATCCAACAATTAAATCTTTTTTCTCTTGTTTTAAATGCTTAAGTCTACCTAACATACCAAAAGCTTTATTATGAGCATTCTCACGTATAGAACAAGTATTTAAAAGAACTAAATCTGCATCCAAATAATTATCTACTTTTTTAAATCCTAAAAAAACAAGTAACGCTTCAATATTTTCACTATCATGTTCATTCATCTGACAACCATATGTTTTTAAATAAAATGTTTTACCACGATACTTATCTTTAACTTCACTATTTTCTTCAAAATTTACTCTTTTATAACTTCTCTTATCTCTAGTTCTAGCTTCTTTATAATCTGGTAAATGCATAATACCACCTCACAAATCAAGTAAAATTATAACACAAAATATAAAACAAAAAAAGAGATTTCTCTCTTTTCTAACACTATATAGTAGCTTCTCTTAAAGAAGCATTAATCATTTTATCTAATAATGAATATTTATTTTTCATTAAATCATGTTTAATTACTTCCATATTTTCAACAATTCTTTCAAGCAACACATTCATACTTGGAACTAAACCATCTTTCTTTTCCAAACTATCTACTATACTTTCTAGATTAGTTAATTTTGAATATTTACCATAATAATTATTTTTAATACACAATTGATATAAATGTTTAAATGACAACACATCAATATTATTAAAACGCTTTTCTTCTAATATTTTAAGTGCTGGCAATGTACTTTGTACCTCAACTGCTTTATCTAACATAGTTTCTCCACGATTATTTTTAATATTTAATAAAAACCTTTTACTTTTCATTAGACAATCCAATATCTTAATAGCAGAAATAGAAGTATCTTTAACAAGTAAATGTCCTATCGTATTACCATCTAAATTCTGATGATTTGGATTCCAACTACGTTTTCTAATAAATTTTAAAACTAAATCATACTGTTTCGCCTTTAAAAGACGATAACAAACATCATTACCTGCTACATCAACAGTATTAATATCTACCTTATTCTTAGTAATTAACTCATCTACTAAATCGTAATACCCTTCTTTAATTAATTCAAAAATCAGGGATGGTTCTTCTTCACAAGCACGTAAAGCTTGATTTTCATCATAAAACATGTATAACACCTCTCTGTTTATGTGACAGTTATATACTTTACCAGAAAAAGAAGATTTTGTCAATGACACCACCTCTACCCCTAGTATAAACAAAAGAGATAAAACTATACAAAAAAAAGAACGCCAAAAGCATTCTCATTTATTAATTTAATTTTGTTCCACAATTACTACAGAAGTTAGCTCCATTAGAAGGTGTTCCACAATTAGGGCAGAATTTTGCTCCTGCTGCTCCTGTATTAGGTGCAGCTTGTTGTGGGGCTTGTGCTCCTCCAGCAACAACTTGTGCTTGTGATAATTGTTGCCCAGCTTGATTAGTATAAG
>CALVSC010000032.1 GCA_944358855.1 uncultured Bacilli bacterium
TTATTTAGTTTAGCTGTAAACTGTTTTATTAATTTATGATCTTCATCATATTCTCCAAATATACCAGCAATACCACTATCAACAACCACATTACCATTACTCATTGGTTGAACACTGGATACGATACCAGAATATGGAACATCAAAACTATCAACTAATTCAAATGTCTTTTCATTCTCATCTACACGATATACATAATAATATGATTCTGTACCTTCAAATGGTTTTTGATTTTCAATTCCCATTTTAGAGAAATCAAAATCTGGTTGTGAATTAGATTTACCATAGTTATTATCAAAGAATGTTAAATAATAAACTCCATCTTCATCTGTTTCTTCATAATTTAAGCAATGTTGTCCAGCATGAATTTTAAAATCTCCATCTTTTTCATAAACATATTTACTAAACTCAGTATCTTCCCATACTGACTCATCTGCTAATAAATATACTAATTCTGGATCATCTTCTATATTATTAACTCTTAAAATACTACTAGTCTCACGACTACTTAATATAACATCTCCACCATCAAGCCAAACAATAGAGTTTAAATGTAACCAATCTAGTCCATCTTCTCCTTCATCTCTAAAGTTAGACTCATCTAACTCACAAGTATCAACATAAGATTGGAACATATCTTCAAAATCAATTAACTCTGTAACAGCTTTTGTATCTAAATCAATTTTAATAATACAATCCTCTTCTGTATCTTTCTTGGTATTATTCGCAAGTACTACCAAATTACCATCATCATCAAATACATAATCATGATGTAAATCATAATGTCCTGTACGATAAATATTAGATACTTGTCCTAAAGGATTAACTTCAGCTATCTTAGTTTGACTAATAGAATAATACATCTTATTATCTTTAAATAAAATACGATGTGCTCTATATCCAACTATTTCAGACTCCATACGAAGAATACCATCATTATCATAAATTGCTAAATAATCTTGTCCATCAGAATCATTACCTAACATCGTATAAAGACCATCAGTTAATTCTTCTTTACTTTCTCCTTCTTTAACTTTCAATTTCTTTTCAGCATTATATTCAATATCAGTTAAATCTACATTAAATTCTTTTGTACTAATTTCTTCTCCATCTTCATCTTCTAATGTTAAAGTAACTTCATTTACTTCTCCAGGTACAAATCCAATTAATTGATAACTATGATCTGTTGTTAGATTTTCATCTTCTCCATTATTTAATTCTCTAGAAAAATCATGAACATCTTTATCATCAACATGAATATTGTAACTAACTTTTGCTTCTTCGTCAGTTGTAAAATATAAGTTGACACCTAATATGTTAGTACCATATGCATTATAAATTATTAATGGCTTTTCAAAAGAATATTCTTTTTCCATTAATACATCCAACTTATCTTGAATTACTTCTTGATAAACCATATCATAAGAATTAACTTCACTTGGTCTAGTAACAGAATAAATATTATTACCTAAACTTTCATTCTTACTTATTTTAATATTTTTACTTAACCAATCTTCATCATTTAATTGACTTTCAACTATTTTTTCATTTAAACCTCTAATAAACATCACTGCTGCATAACTAACACCACAAATAACCACTAAAAATAAAACTACTAATCCTATTTTCTTAATAACTCCCCAGTCTCTTTTATCATGATTAATTCTCTTCTTTGCCTTCATAACTCTCCTCCTACCAAAAGTCTAACTAGAGTTTGTGAAAATTATGTGAAAACTAAACCATCTTTTTTATTATTTTTTCCACACCCTTAGTTTCATTAGAACTAGTTTGCTTAGTTACACACTTCTTCACATCCTTAGGACTATTAGAAACCACATAAGAACATGGAATAGAAAGTAATAATGGAACATCTTCCATAATACCACCTACACAACAAATATCATCTAAACAAACACGTGCAACCTTACATATTTTCTCTAACGCAACTGCTCTATTAACTACATCAGAAGTAATACTAATTGCACTATCCTTCTTTTTATCTATCTTACCAAGATTTACTTTCAGTTGCAACTCCCTAATTTCAAAAAAAGCACTATCTCTTTCTTTTTTACTTGTAAAATGCACTTCCATTCGGTAAATATCTTTTTTATATAATTCTAAAAACTCATCTACTTCATAAACCCTATTTTTTATTTTAGAATATATTTTATTATTTTTATATTGATAACTTTCTTGTCTAGAATCTAAAAAAATAATTTCATCATGATATAATTTTAATATTTTTTTTATAATAGAAACGCCTAAATTTTTCTTATATATAATTTTTCTTTTATCTACATCATATACAAACGCTCCGTCACTAGCAATAATATAATCCAAAAAAGGAAAATCTCTATTATAATCCAAAATAGACTTTAAGTTTCTACCACTCATAACACCAAATTTAACACCTAATCTACGAATACGATCAATCTCTACCATCGTAGATAGCGGTATTGCTTCATCAGAATCAATTAATACATTATCAAATTCACTTAAAAATAGTTGAACCATAACCTCTACCCTCCATGAACATTTACTTTATTTATAACATAAATCAAGAAAAATAAATAGGCAAGACCTAAACAATATCCTGAAACTACATCACTAGCATAGTGTACACCAACATAAATCCTACTAACTCCTATACTTAAAATAACCAAAATCAAGATAATTGATACCAAAATTTTTAAATATCTATTCTTTAATTTTGTAATAACTAAATAAAGTAAATAACCATACACACATATAGACATCATAGAATGCCCACTAGGAAAAGAATATCCCCCTTGTGTAATTAACCTTAACTCATCAGGCCTAATTCTTCTAACCAAAACTTTAACTAAAGTAGTAATAATAACACCATCTACTGCACTTGCTAATAAGTATAGACCATATCGATTCCTCATAATACATAAAAATAGTAATACGACAATAACAATCACCATAGTATTCGCAAGTTTTGTTATAAAAATGAAATATTGATCTAAAACATCACTTCTAAAAGAATGTAGTGCTTGATAAATAAAACTATCAAACCATCTACTATTTCCTGTAACAACAAAGATTAAAATGAAAAGAAAAAGAATAAAAAAGAAAATGGAAAAAACAATATTCTTATTTATTTTCATTTCCTTGTCCCAAACGATCTCTAACTTCTTCTTTATATACTTCTACACCAGGTTGATCAAAAGGATAAATATAGAATAAAAATCCACTAAAAGCAGCAGCTAACATCAAGAAAGAAGATAATTCTCCTACTTCCTTTGGACTAACTTCAGAGACTTCCAACACAGTACATGGAACATAACCTGATACATGAGCACTAATAACAGCATCTTCTACTAATAAATCTACTTTACTTAAATCCTTGTGATTAATTTCTAAACTAGGTGTTTTTTTAACTTTAATAAATACTTCTGAAAGAATTTTATTACCATCCTGTACAAATTGTCCTAAAGAATGCAAATCTTTTGTATGTATCATAGAAACTGGTAAAATTCCTTTACCATCTTTCCCTTCTGTTTCTCCAAATAATTGTTTTACCCATTCTAAATAAAAACTCCATTTTTCATCATAAGCAACAAAGTTTTCTGCTAAACGTCCAAAATCAAATAAACTTCTTCTAATAACAGCATAACAAAATGCATCATCTCTCAATTTTAAACCTTCAAAATATCCATCTATTAATTCTTCTATATTTAAAACAAAAGACAATGGAAATAAATGAGCAGCAGTTAATAAAGAATAACGTCCCCCTATATTATCTGGTATTTCAAAAGAATCATAGCCCATATGATTAACTTCTTCTCTTAATTTTCCTTTAACAGGATCTGTCGTTATAATAATTCTTTTCTTTAGCTCATCTTCACTATATTTTTCTTCCATTAGTTTCTTTATAGCAGAATAAGTAATTGTAGTTTCCATAGTAGAACCACTCTTACTAATAACATTTAAAGAAAAATCAATATCTTTTAAATAGTTTAACAATTCTTTTAAATAGCGACTAGATAAACTAGTACCAGCAAATATAACATTAAAATGTTCTCCAAAATAAGGAGTAAATAATTCATAAAATGCTTTTGCTGCTAAAAAACTACCACCAATTCCTACAACAACTAAACATTTGGAATTAGAAATAACTCTATCTCTTACCTGATATATTTTTTCCAAATAATGAACAGGTGGATTTAACCATCCATTCATATAATCACTATCTAATTTTTTAAAAACCTCATCTTTTCTAGAATAATATTTTTGATAACTATCCTCATCTTTAAACTTTTCCATATAAATAGATGCATCTAATTTCATAACATACCTTCTTTCCAATTATTAAAAGTATAACATAAATTAAAAAAAAGAGAAATAGAACAAGCTTATTCTACTTCTCTAAAGGTAGACAACGTCTACAACCTATATTTATATATTAAAACATATTCCTAAGTAAACTAAGTTATAACATATAAATTAAAATAATTGAATAAATTATAAAAGATATTACATTCACCTTATAAGTAAACATAAATAATATTACATACAACCAAAATATATATAAATATAGGCTATGGCTAATAAATGGATTTATTATTTAACTTACTCCATAACTTCGTAAGACCACCAACACTAAATATCAATATCAAACACTCTAGCATTTAATTTTGATATTTCTAAATCAGTAATATGTATCTTCTCTTTTACTTTTTCTAGTTTTTCTCTAATTTCTTGAATGTCAAAATTTACATCTTTACATTCAAAATAAGAATTATTTACTTCTGTACAACGTACTTTACTACTTCTATATTTTAATATTGCCTCATAAGTATTAGCTAAAAAACGTAAATTACTATTATCAACAATTGCTGATTGAATCGTTCTTCCATCGCTTAAATGAAAAGAATTATTTTTTTCATAAAGAATTGTTTTTAGTTTTGTTAAAGCATGAGTTAATTCTTCTAACTTCTTCATATCTCTAACAAAATCATCTTTATAATCTTCTATTACTGTAACTGTTTTATCTAATTCTTGTGTAGAAACATTATAAACTTCTTTTTTTAGACTAGATGATAAACTATTAATTTCTTTATCATACTCACTTATCATAGACATTAATCCCGCTATATTAATTTTCATAAACCACCACTCCTTCATTTCGCTATAAATTTATCATGAAAAAGAAATGATTTGGTCTCTTTTAAAGCGACAAAAAAGGATACTGTTATAAAACAGTACCCTTCAAAGCGTATAAATAGCGATTGATAAGATCTAGATCAAATATATTCTTTTGAATAAAATAACGAATAATTAAGTCTGAATCATCATTAGTACTAAGTTGATACCCAGCACTTTTTAATAATTCATTTGTCTCATCTATATCAAGTGATAAAGAAAGACATAACTTAATAATATTATTTTTTCTAGGAATATAGTGTTTTCCACATCTTATCTTGGAAAAAGTTTTCCTATCTATTCCTGCTCTTTTATAAACATCTGAATCCTTATATTGTTTTTTATCAATGATAGAAAACAACATATCTTTGAACTCATCTGTTCTATTTTGCTCTAAATACTTGCTTATTTCTTCTTTCATAACACACCCTCCTAACAATACCAATCGAGTGTAATTGCTTGCAAAATATTTAAAGCGCTCTTATTATACCACAAAAAAAGACTGTTAACAAGTGTTAACAATCTATCCAATAAAGTAAACAACTACTTTATGTTCTTTTTTATCATTAATAAGTGGAATTACTCTACTATTACATTTTTTACCATCTAAAGTAACTCTTTCTTTTTTATCTTTAATCGCTTCAATTTGATAAACGGTATCCATATATTGATAAGTAACAGTAAATCCATCCCAGGCAATCGGTATATTTGGTTCAATTAATAACTCTCCACCATGTTTTTTAAGACCTAATATTTCACTAACACCTACATAATAATACCATCCAGGCGTACCAGAATACCAAGTCCATCCACCTCTTGCTGGATATCTGTCGGCAGAATAAATATCTGCTGCTATAACATATGGTTCCACTGCATACTTTAATACATTATCTTTATCTAAAGTACGATTAATAGGATTAATCATTTGATAATAACGATAGGCTCTATCATAATATCCACTTTGTATTAATGCCATTAAGTACCATGATGTAGCATGTGTATATTGTCCACCATTTTCACGTAATCCCTTAGGGTAATTCATAATATATCCAGGATTATTTAAAGACTTCTCAAAAGCTGGAGTAAGTAATTTAATAATTTTTAACTTATCATCAACTAAGTTCTCTTCAACAGCAGTAATAACTTTTTGTACTCTATCTTTAGAAGCGACACCACTAAGAATAGAGAAACTCTGAGAAATCAAATCGATTTTACACTCACTGTTTTCATGACTACCTAATTTATCACCATTATCAAAGTATGCTCTTAAATAGTAAGAACCATCCCAAGCTTTTTTATTTAAAGCTTCTTTTAACTTATCATTAAAATCTTTATACTCTTTTACTTTAAACTTCTTATTATAAATCTTCATAAATGACATAAATTGATCAATAACTTCGTATAAGAAGAAACCTAACCATACACTTTCTCCTTTACCCTTAATACCAACTTTATTCATTCCATCATTCCAGTCTCCTCCACCCATAAGAGGTAATCCATGAGCTCCTAAAGAAGACATCGCAAGATGTAGAGATTTTAAGCAATGCTCTAACAAAGATTCTTTATTTGCAGAATAAGTAAATGAAATACCCTTTTCATGTTCATAAGCACTAAGTTCAGGTCCAACTACATAAGGAACTTCTTCTTCTAAAATAGAATAATCATTCGTAATATCAATATATCTACTAGTAGCATATACCAACCATAAATAGTCATCTTTATATTTACTACGTAAACCAAAACGATTCTTTTCATGCCACCAATGCAAAACATCACCTTGTTCGAATTGATGAGAAGCATTAATTAATATTTGCTTTCTAGCATGATCTGGTAATACTAATGCAATATTCATAGCAGACTGTAATTGATCACGATATCCATAAGCTCCACTAACTTGATAGAAACCTGCTCTTGCATAAATATGAGAAGATAATATTTGATATAAATACCAACCATTAATTACATAATTAAAGCTCTTATCTGGACTCTTAACCTTAACAACACCAAGTACTTGTTTCCAATAATCTTTTACTCTCTTTAACTCAGCTTTAGCTGCTTTAACACTAAGAATTTTATTAAGGAAACTTGGTATTTCTTCACTATCCATACTGCTTCCTAAAACAAATACACAACTACTTTCTTCTTCAGGCTCTAAGTGAACTTGACTATGAATACTCTTAACTAAAATCTTATTATTAACAGTAGAAGTAATCTTTAAATCTGTTGACATAAAGACACAAACATCACCATAAGTAACACTATAAACATTACGAAGTTTTAAGTAATTATCATCACCTAAGAACTCAGTTAAAATATGTCTTGCTGTCTTTTCTTCAAAATTACCAAATACCGGATTTATCCAAAAATCAATATCTACATCGACAGCTTTCTTTTGTTTATTCGTAAGTTTTACTAAATAGTATTTAACCGTATCTTCTTTCGCAACAAATTCTGTAATCTCTTTCTTTAATTCACTATTTTCACTTTCTAAAATAGTATAACCAAATCCATGAGTACATTTCATTGGATCAAATAAACGTCCATTGAATTTAAAGCCTTCACTCTTATCATTCGCAACCATATCATTTGTCCATGAAGTAATTTTAAACTCTCCAGAATTATAAGCATAAGTATATCCACAACCATTATTACTAACAATACTACCAAAATTCTTATTAGCTAAAATGTTAGTCCAAGGCGTTGGAGTATCTGGATTATAAATAACATATTCGCTACCATGGTTTTTAAAACCACCATAACCATTATCAAAAGTAAGTTTTTCATGTTCCTTAACTTCACTATGCTCTTCTACTTCTACTTTTTCATAATCACTAGCCTTATTCTTCTTCTGCATCTCTTCTACTTCTTCCGCTAATGAATGATGATCACGAATAGAAAATGCAAGTCTTGCTACCATATATAGTAAACTTTTCTCTTCTCTAGTTAACTCTGTACCATCAATAACAGTAACAGAACCAGGAATATGATAAAAACTATTTAAAGTATACATACGATATAATTCATCATCGATTTCCTTTTTAATGATTTTAGCATATTGACTAGACTCACTATTAATAATAACTACATCAACAAATATTGAATTATTTTTATAATACTCGAATGCTTTTAAAACATCATATACAAACGTTAAATCCGCAATATCTGTAATTTCAACAACAATAATAGGTCTATCACCACTAACACCAAATTTCCAAAGACCAGATTGACCTAAAGCATTTTTTCTAAGTAAATCCATTCTCTCATCAGTAACAGAAAGACGTGTTGTTTGATACAAGTAATCTAACATAATATTAAAGTTTCTCATATCACGACCAGTAATATTCATATTTTTAGTATTAATAACATTCATTAATGTGGAAACTTTAAATGCTTTATCAATAGAATACTCATCATTATAAGAAGAAATAATTTCTTGTAATTGTTCCTTACTACGACCAAATCCCGTAATAACATAAACACTAGTAGAACTATTAGGCATAACTTCAATAGCGTTTCTAATACTTAATACTGGATCTAATGCAGTACCAGCCGTATTAGATAAAGCTGTATGCATTCCTTTAGGATCTTGCATTGTACGATTACGTCCTAAGAAATTAACACGCTCTGTTTCATAACTATACTCTTCCATAGGTTCAGATATTAATAAACGATGCAACATATAACTACTAATATTAGAATCATTTCTACTCTTCCTACGAGCAATTAAAGAATTACTATTACTATCATACTCTGTATTTAAAAACATACTATTAAATACTCTATGACTAACATCATCCATATTTTCAGACAAAATAGGCTCTGTATAAGTAGTAAGTTCTAATCTCTTAATATCATCACTTTCATTCTTAAAAGTAATTTTACGAATCTCTGCATGATGATTTTTTGTAACAACAATCTCCGTCTTAGTAGTGATCTTACCATCCGTACGTAAATACTTAATCTTATCAGCTGCAAAAACAACTTCATACTTATCTGGTTTTTTATTCATAGGAGCATAAGTATTAGACCAAACATAATTAGTATCTAAATCTTTAATATATAAGAAAATACCATAATCCTGTTCTGTAACTTTACGATAACGATTTAATTGTAAAGTACGATATCTAGAAAAACTATCTCCTCTATCATTCATAAGTAAACAATACTTTTTATTAGATAAAACACTAACTTCTGGTAAATAAGAAATATAATTAAACGTTCTAATATCATTTTCTATCTTTTCTTTATCATAATCATATTTCTTATATTTAGCCATCTTCATATCAATACTAGTACGTACTTGTACTTTTTCTTTTAATAAAATATCAAATGTCTTAATATTAACATTTTGATGGAAATAATTTTGTATAACACCATCTTTTAAGAAATTTGTAAGTCCTACTAAACTCATACCTTGATGATGAGCAAAGAACGCTTTAACAACGCCTCTGTTATCATAATCATAAGCTTCATAGAAACCATATTCTCCAACCATATCTAATTTTTTAAATTTTTCAAAATTATCATATACATCTCTTGGAAACATTTCCATTGCCATAATAGAAGCATAAGGCGCAACTACAATACGATTTTCTGTATCCTCTTTAGCTTTTAAATATGGTGTAGAAAAAGCCCTATATTTATAGTTTAATGAATTATCTAACTCATTATAAGCAGACTCACTAATACCCCATGGTAGTTTAGAAGAAACACTCTCGATATAGTCTTGTTGACAGAACTTTGCAAAATGATAACTTTCATCTAACAAAGTATTTGGATAATTCTTCATAAACAAATATGGCATAAAATACTCAAAAGAAGTACCAGACCAAGAAATAAGTCCTTTACGACCTTTATAAGTTGTAAGTGATTTATCCAAACAGAACCAATGCTTACTTGGCGCATCTCCAAAACAAATGGTTAAATAACTAGTTAAACGAGATTCACTAGCAAACTTATTATAATTATAAATAGATAGTTTACCTTCTAATTCATCATAACCAATACTGAAAACATCACGTTTGGTATATAACTTTTTAAAGTTGGCATTACGAATCAACTTATCACAAAGTTTACGAACTTCCTCTTCTCCATGACTCTTTAAAAACTCTCTAACAACAACTAAACTAGCTACAAAGTTTCCTGAATCAATAGTAGATACAAATCCTGGATGCATAACTTTTAAATTAACAATATCATACCAATTATATAGATGACCATGCCATTTTTCTAATGAGTCAACAGTATCTAAAATATTAGATATCATACTTTTTGCTTCTTCGTAAGAAATAAAATCCAATTCACATGCACTAACAACACTTAGTAAAGAAAAACCAATTCCTGTTGGAGAAGCACGTAAATCCAACTTACTTTCTCTATTTTCTTGATAATTATCTGGAATTAAGTAATGATATTCTTCTTTTAAATTATCTTTAAAATAACTCCAAGTTAAATATGCTATCTTAGTAGTATCTTCTATTTCTTTATCTTTTAACTCTTTCTTTTGTAAATTAATATCTTCACTAACATAATATAAGACAAATGGTGAAGTAATAAAGATAATTGCAAGTACACAAGCATAACCATTAAACATGACTAATCCAACTATTAATAATAGAAAACTAAATACAAAATGGAAAGTAAAATGTTTTAAATATCCTCCAAATGTCTTATCTACATTTTTTGCAGCATCTTCTGCCGTTACCCAGTTAAGTAAATTGTTATGACTAATAAGTAGACGATAACAAGTTCTAAAGAACGCATCTAAATATAACTTCGTATAGAAAGGCAATGTTGCTAAAACAATATAAGAACGTAAAATCAAACTCTTTCCACCAAATAATAAATGTTTATAATAAACAGTTGCTTTCTCACCATTCTTATCTCGTTGATATACTTTACTTTGTAAAAAGAATAAAATTGGTAAAGCAATTTCTAAAACAACAAGAAGTAGCCACCAAATTGGATGTGTAACTCCTAAGAAACAAGCAGCAATTAACACCAATAACAACATTGGTTGTAAAAAGATACGTACAATATTATCAAATATCTTCCATTTACCAAGTAAATTAATTGGATTCTTCACTTTTTTTAGAGACTTATTACGTACATGTGGTAAAAGCCAACCAATAATTTGTACATCACCACGTGCCCATCTATGATGTCTAGAAGTATCCGTTAAGAATTTAGCAGGAAAATCGTCTACTACTTCAATATCTCCCACATAAGCACATCTTAAATAATTACCCTCTAATAAATCATGACTTAAAATTAAGTTATCAGGAAATACATTAGACAACACTTGATCAAAAACCTTCAAGTCATAAATACCTTTACCAATAAAACTACCTTCACCAAATGTATCTTGATAAACATTAGGTACAATAGCACTATAAGTATCAAAACCACCAATACCAGCAAATATTTGACTATATAAACTACGATTAGTAGCTTCAATATCCAAACTTACTCTAGGTTGCATTAAAGCATACCCTTTCACAACTTTCGTTCCTTCTTTATTTAATATAGGATGATTCATTGGATGAGCCATTGCTCCTACTAAATTTAAAGCTGTATTTAAAACCAAACGATTATCAGCATCTAATGTAATAACATAACGAATATCTTCAGAAAAATCACCAAGCGTATTAGCAAAATACCAATGTTCTTGATCTTTTTTATTCATCTTTTTTAACAATAGTTGATTAAATTGAAGTAAAGCTCCACGCTTTCTTTCATATCCTAAATAACTATTCTCATGTTCATTCCAAAAACGTTTACGATACAAAAAGTAAAACAAATCTTTCTTATACTTTTTATTTAACCTTTCAGCATATTGAACACCAAACTCACTTAATTCTTTATCAAGATCTAACACTTCTTGATTACTAGCTGTAACATCTCCTAATAAAGTAAAATATAAATTATCCGTCTTATTCATCAAATAAAACGTCTCTAAAGTATCAAACATCTCTTTTACTTTTTTCGTATTACCAATAATAGTAGGTATAACTACCATAGTCTTAGAATCATCAGGAATTCCCTTAGAATAATCTAATTTAGGAAGAGGTCTAGTTGGTACAAATCGAATTAATAATTGATTTAATATTTGTACAAATAACTGACTAACAGGAATTAATAATAATATAAAACCTAACCATCTCCAAGCAATAAAATACTTAGATAAAAAGAAACTAACTACTACACTAACCACAACAATAGTAGTAATATATAAAAACACTTTAAATGTACTTTTCTTCTTAGGAAACAACTGAAATCCTATATGATATTCACTACCATCAGCATTATCTAAAAGTTTTTGCAAAAAGCTATATTCATCTTGATGATGTTTCTTAGCAAGTCTCAATAATTGATTACGATAAAGTACTTTAGACTCTACAGTCATCTTAGCATAAACATCATCTTCTAATAACAATTTTTCAGTCTTACTAACTTTTTTAAATAAATCTTCATCAGTAAATTCAAAAAACTCTTTTAAATCACCAAAAATATTAGAAATCAAAATATCATTATCAATACTCTTTTGATATTCATTATTAATAACTTCTTTTAAACTAATTCTCTTTTCTTCTAATAATTCATTTAACTCTTTAAATAAGCGATTACTTTTAGCTCCAATCGCTTTTAATTGATTATTAATCTCAAAAATATAATTTGCTTCTTCTTGAATAGAAACGTTATCACTTAAAAAGTTAGATAACTCAATAGGTTTTTCTTCCCTACTCTCAATAATTTTTGCAACTTTTTCTTTATTTAATAAATGTGTATATTCTTCCTGACATAAATCACTAAGTCTTTTTACATATAAGAACAACAATACATTTTTTACACACATTAATTCTGGATAAGTAAACGCAATCTTATTTTCTTTTTGATAACTTTTCAATTCATTTATTAATACTTTAAAACTAATATTATAATTATTTCTTACAACAATATCTCTTAAACAATAAAAAACACGATCTGCTTTTTTTAAATGTTTAGAAATTTCTTTTTTATCGTGAATAATATTTGTTTTATGTTCTACTAACAAATAAAAATTATCGATTAACCATTCATTCGTAATACCAACATATTCTTTTTGTTTAGTCTTTTCTACCAAGAATGTATAATAATCATTTATACTATCAAAATCATCTAAAAAGTTTTTTATTAAGCTTGCCATATACTATCACTCCTATCAAAAATTATAACATAAAAGAAAGACTGGTACTAGAGTAAAGTCAAAAAAAAAGAGCAAAGCTCTTTATTTCATAATGGCGGAGTAGGAGAGATTTGAACTCTCGCGCCAGTTGCCCGACCTACACCCTTAGCAGGGGCGCCTCTTC
>CALVSC010000033.1 GCA_944358855.1 uncultured Bacilli bacterium
GGAGTAGAGGAGTTTTTAAAAGAGACAAAAGAAAAAAAGATAGATAGTTACTTACTTAGTTCTGGTATGAAAGTATATTTAGAAAGAACAAAAGTAGCGAAATATTTTAAAGATATTTATGCAACAACTTTTATTTATGAAAATAATAAAATAGTAGATGCCAAGTTTTTAATGAGTGATAAGAATAAAGTAGTTGCTTTAAAAGAAATATTAAAGAACAATAATAAGAAGGATTGTAAAGATATTATTTATATAGGAGATGGCTTATCAGATTATTATGTTATGAAATATGTAAAAGAACATCATGGAGAAACAATTCTTTTATATTTAGATAATAAAGAAGAAGCAATTTCTATGCAAGAACAGGGTGTTTTATCTTATATGTTTTATAATGATTTCTCAAAAGATAGTGATTTTTATAAGCGGATGATAAGTTTGTTGCAAGATAAAAAATAATATGTTATACTAACGCCCAAAAAAGGAGATGGATATATGAGTGTATGGACAGGAAGAGAAACGGATAATGCTGATATGATTAAAGGAGGAACAAAGACTCTATTTATTGCTGAAAAAGAAGCAATTGGACAATTTATAATTGGTGGAGTAGATGGTCATTTAGCTTATTGTACTACTTATCCAAACATAGATTGGAGTTATCCCTCTAGAAGGAGACGACCAGAATATATCGTTTTAGAAGCAAAAGAGGAAGATGGCGCTTATTATTTTACTTTATTAGATGATGATGAAAAAATTCGTATTTCAACAGAAGACTACTTTTTTGGAGACAGAAGACTATCTTCTTTGCCAGCAGCAAAATATCTTCATGGTATTACGGATGATCCCGATTTTGATATAGATAGAGATTATGCCATAAGTGTACCAGGGGAAATATTAGTATCTAATAATAGAGAAAGAGAATCCCTAAAAACATCTTACGGTGCTTATCAACTGTATAGTGGTATTAAATCTTCTTATGTAGAATCAACATTAGAAGAAATAATAAAGCATCCTCTAACAGTAAGATTAAGTGATATAACTTCTATTGATAGCTTTCCAAGTAGTGAAAGAATAATGGATTATAATAGAAGATATAAAGAATCTATAAAAGAACGTCTAATGCAACAAAAACTAGATGCTCAAATTAATCTAGATGACCAAATAAGAAGGCTTGAAATAACACCAGCACCATCACCAAAAAAATTAACAAAATAAGGACAAACAGTCCTTTTTATTATGAAAAAAATATGATACACTTAATTTATAAGATAGGACGTGAATAATATGGCAGAAACAAATGAACGATTAATAAATCGTGGTTTATATAACGAAATTAAAACAATGTTTGAAGAAAAAAACAGAACGATTCCTGATAAATATTATGTATTAATGACAGAATATATTGAAGCAGTACAAAAATTACGTGATTTTGGTGGCACCGATTTAGATCCTGTAGAACTAGCGATGATGTTACCAGACAAAGTACATTCTATAGTAGAAATGAGTGGTCTTTATGTATATGGGATAACTGATCAAAATAAGATAACAATGAATGCCAATATAGATGAAGATAAGAAAAAATTATATTTCTTTCACGAATTAACGCATGCTCTTCAGACCTGGGAAAAAGGTGGAGTAGAGTATTGTAGTTTCTCTAATGGTGAAAATGGTATGTTTTTAACAGAAGGTGCAACACAATATACAGCTGAAGTTTTATATAATGTATCAGAAGGAAAAGAGTTACCACCAAAGACATTAAAAGCAGTAAGAGGACAACCAAATCACCAAGCCTATAGTTTTCTTTCCGAATATCCTTTAAACGGAAGTATCCTAGAACTTTTTGCCATAACTCTTCGAATGAACATGGGTGAAATGTTAGATTTAGGATTTCACAAAGATGCTAGAAGAATTCTCCAAGAAAAATGGGATAGTAATGTAATGTTATCAGGAAATAACGTAGCGTCATTTGAAGAATTGATGCAAAAATTAGAAACCGTTTATGAAATTGATAAAACAGGCTTGTCAGTAGGTTTTCAAGCACTCGCCGGAGAACCTGTTCCATTACGGAGACCAAACGGAACCCGCTACTATGGTAATTTAGCCTTACAAGACAAATTACTAACCCAAACAGAACAAGAACTATCCGTAGCTTTTATAGAGTTTAATGATTATGATTATGTCAAACAAAGACAACATGATGTAGAGTTTGCTTTAACAACACCAAAATTAAAAACCAATATGCGAATGGCAGTTTCTGCATTAGGCAATATAAATAATATTGATAAAACAGCAAGTAGATAATAAGGGGATGATAAAATGAAATTTTTCTCTATTTCTCATACAATAACCGAAAAAGACATAAATCAGTTTCACTATCCCAATCAAAGACTAGCAGTAATTGCCCATATAGAAAACGAAAAAGGAGAAATTCTTCTCCAACAAAGAGGACCTTCTTCTCGTGATGAAAATGGTTTATATGAAGATATCGCGGGAGGGGTAGAAGAGTATGATTCTTCTTATAAAGATGCTTTAAAAAGAGAACTAAAAGAAGAAGTAGGAGACAAAGTAAAACTAGATATTAAAAATACTCTTGGACTATATCATAGTTGTAAAGGTGGTATTAACTGGATATTTATTGTTTATTTTGTAAAATATAAAGAAGGAGAATTTGAAATTATAGAAAAAGATAAATGTCAAGGGTATCGTTTCTTCTCCTATGAAGAATTATTATCATCACCTTATGTAACAGATAGTTGTAAAGTATTAACGAAAGGTATAAAAGAGCAATCATAATTGCTCTTTTTTCTTTCCTTGAAAAATAACTTCTTTCATAGTATAATATACAGCACTAAGAGACAATACATCATAGGGGGCTAAAAATGAAAGTACAAGAATTTGATATAGACGTTTTATTAGATAATCCCAATAATAGTCCATCACATTTATCAGAAGAAGAAAAGAAAGTCATAAGAAAAAAAGTAGATACGGTAGCTAGAAGATATATAAAAGGAGATTCCAGCCAAGTAATTATTCCACTTAGTGCTTTTATTAAGAGATTAAATGAAAATGAATTAATATATGCGAAGTCCTATGCTGATTCTAAAAATATTAAAATTAGAACATCACTAACAAATATAGATGGTGTAATAACTCGTTCTAGTATATATACACCTCTATATAGAAGAGAAGAAACTAAAAAACTTCCAAATAGTATTCAAAGAGCTATTATATTTCGTTTAACGGATTATAAAAGAAAAATAGAAAAAGGAACAATAACAGAATCTGAATTAGAAGAATATAAATGGTTAAGAGCTTATTTTATTACCCATAATATACGACTAGCACTAACATTTGCTAGAAAACATCACTCTGATTTATCATACGATGAAAAAGACGAAATTGCTTTAGAACTCCTAATAAAAGCGGCCGATAGCTATATTGCTGCTTTAGCCAAAAATGAACATACCAAAATACCATTTTCTACTTATGTTGTAAATACCATAAAATGGAAATGGGCAGTAGAAGAAAATAAAGAGCACTTATTGCGATTATCCACAGTAGATTATAAAGATAAAATTAAATTAGAAAGCCTATCTAGATATCTACATAGTGGAGAACTAGATGAGCTAGATTTAGAAATACTTGCTGAAAAAACAGGAATGAGTAAAGAAGAAGTAACCCGTCTTTTAACCTCTCTTCCAACAACAGAAAGTCTAGAAGCCCATTTAGAATCATCAGGTAAAACTCTAGATTTTTATAGTCCACCTAGATTTTTTGATGAAACAGAATTTATGGCAGAAGAGCACATGGCACAAGAAAGTCAAAAAGAAGATGTAACAGAAGCTCTATTTAATTCCGAACTAACAGAAATAGAAAGAAGAGTTTTACATACTTTATATGGTTTTGATGACGATCAAGAAAAGTCACTAAGAGAAGCAGGACAGAAATTAGGCATGTCATATGAAGCAGTAAGGCAAAAGAAAAATAAAGCCTTAGAAAAAGTTTTAAAGGAACCATCTATGAAGAAGTATAGTTCCCATTCCTTGTAAAATAAAGGGTTTTATGATATAATAAACAATGTCGGAATACTATAATTAAGGCAAAAAAACAAGAAAAGAAAGAAGGGATTAAATGGAAAGAAAAGAACAAAGAGCAACAGGAAAAGCATTATTAGAAGATGTCATGATTTTACAAAAAATAGATGATGATTTTGATAGCTTTCAAGAAGATCTAACAGAACTTGCTCAAAAACATTCTCATAAAAATATCGTAAAGTCTTTAGAAAGAATAAAACTTAGAAAAAAACATCCAGTATCAAAAGATATTATAAAGTTTTATCATAAACATCAATCTACTTTTGATACCATCACTTTATCGACAACCATAACCTTATTCTTAAATAATTTTTATAACGAAGATGGATCTAAGAAATTATATAGTCCATTATTTAATTTCCACGAGTATTTTCAAGCTCATCCAGAAGAAAGAGAAAATGCCAAAGAATTATTATCAAGAATGAAAGACTTGAAGATTGAGTGTATTGAAATAAACCCAAATATCGATTTCACATCCGATCAATATACAGCAAATAAAGATGAATTATGGAACGAAACACTTACTTATTTAGAAAATATAGAAGTATTACCAAACTATAATCAAAACGCTATTACTTATCGTAGCACAGGTTCTAACTACGCAATAAAATTACCTTTTTATGTAATGTTTGGTGGAGCATCTAAATCAGACAAAGATATTACAGTAACCAATTTAGCTTTTGATAAAGACTGTTTACCAGAACGATTACATGTAGAAACCTTTTTTAGAACCTTAAAACAACAAAGAGAAGAAATTGATCCAAGTTGTAAAAGAGTAAAAGACGCTGTAGATTTAAGTATACAAGAGTTAGATATGAGAGATGTTTTAGCACAGGCACAAAGAATTGTTGATGATATGAATCCAAACGATGCTAATGAAAGTTTACTAGATGGATTAAAGACCATACGCGATGGCTTAGAAGCCTTTGGAATAGGTATCAACATCCATAATGATGCCGCAATACAAGAAGATGAAAAAATAACAGAAAAAGTATTAGAAGGGGAAAGAAATAAACAATTAACAAGAATAAATAGAAAGAAGGCACCTCATGGAAACAGAGGAATATAGAATGGATATCAAAAGTTTATTAACTTTAATATCTGTAAAAGGAAAATTACCAAAATTTGAAAAAGATTTAATAGAATTAGTAAAAACAACAGAAAAAAGTAAAGGTAGAAAAGAAGGAAGAATAAAAACACCTGCGATAGAACAAATAAAAAAAGAATTAAAAACTTTAGCTGATGACAAAGAAGGATATAAAAGAATATCAAAAGCAACTGGTAGATTTTATGGAAGATATAAAAAACTAATTGATGAAATAAATAGTCAATGTGGTATCGATGGCTTCTTAAGTAGATTTTATATGCGAGATGGTTCTCATAAAACCAAAGATAATGGAGGTTATTTTTGGAGTTATCTAGAAGAAAATGAAGAACAAAAAGACCAAATAAAAGCCAATTTAGAAAAAATGCAAAGTCTTGGTATTGAAAGAATAAGAATGAATCCAAACTGGGATTTTTCTATAGAAGAACATAGTGTATCTAAAAACTTAGAAGAAAATGATACCGTTGTTTATGCAACTGGTGTCGATATTACAGTTAAAAAGAAAGACCAAGAAATAACATACGCTCTAAATACTCCATATGCAATTGTTATATATCCATGGAGAACTGACAAAAAAACAGAAATATTAGTGAATGATTTAAGTTTTTCTAGTGACTTATTACCAGATAGTATTACCTTAAAAAGTATCTTTACAGATTTCTTTGAAAAAGAACGCATAGAATATAGTGATCCATTCTGGAATGCATTAAAACTACATATCGTAAACTATGATAAACTAGATTGTGCTATCCAAGACTTAAAAGAAATCACTTCTACCTCAACTTTACCCAATAAAGCTATTATCTTAAAACTATTAAATGATATGGAAGAAAAATCTCAAATACTTGCACCAAGTGGTACTTTAGAAGAATTTGAAACAAGAAGAAGTAAAAGAGAAAAGAAAGAGTATTCTGACGATACTTCTCGTATCTTAGCTTTTTATGATGCTAGAAGAGAATTATCAACTGCTGTTAATAATTTAACAATACTAATGGAAGTAGAAGAACTACCTAATAGAGGAGAGCGCTTAATTGCCCTTTCTGATATTAGAAGAAGACTACCAAGTATTAAACAAGCTGCAACAATTTATACAGAAAGTTTAGTAGATGATGGCGTTATGACCAGAGAAGATTTAGAGGATGCTAAAGGAAAAGTAAAACAAAGAGTAAGAAGAGAAACATTAACTAGAACAAATTATAAACACAGATAATCTGTGTTTTTTTGTTAACAAATAATAAATTTATAGTATAATAAGCAGCAAAAGGATAATGACCATGAAAAATATAAAAGAAATAATAAGAAATTTACAATTAAAAAAATATGACTTAATGTATAAAAAGGGAATAAATTCAGGAAAAATAAAAGAAATAGGAGAAGAAACATATAAAGAAATGACTGGAACTTATTTCTATGGCTTTCCTGCTGCTTTTTTCATAAAGTATCTAAAAGAATCAGGATATGATGGTAAGTGTTATGACTATGCCTTACTAGTAACTCTTGCCATACCTGGCACTACACGTTGTATCGGTAAAAATATAGAACTAGCCTGTCTTTATGGAGAAGAATCATCCACTCACGCCTGGGTAGAAAAAGATGGAAAAGTATATGACTTTGCAGCCGGTAAAAAAGGATTGATATTTGACAAAGACTATTACTACGAAATAGAAGTACTACCTAAAAAAGTACATAAAACACCAAGACAATCACTACTGGAATTATCACCCATATTAATACCAGATACCAAAAAAGCCCCATATGAAGTAGGTGGCGAAAAACGACTTGAATTTCTTTTACTCGCAACAACGATGAAACCAACAATAGATAGTCTAGGAAACGAAGAATTAAAAGCAGAATTTTACCATATATTAGAGACAATGAACTATACTCCACAAGGATCAATACAATATACCCTAAAACCTTCCAGAACTTGTAAAAAAGCCTCATTTTTGGTATAATATAACCATTACGAAGGAGGGATAGGATGAAACAAAAAGAAAAGAAAGCCTGGGAAGATAGATTTGGAATGGATACCAAGGACTTATTATCACTAATCGATATAGTAGATGATTTCCCACAATTCTGTAGAGATTTAAAAGACTATATAACAAAGCACCCTACACAAAAAGGATTACAAACATTACAAAGAGCTTGTTTAGGTGGTTTTACGATATCAAAAGATGCGAATGACTTTTGTATGAAAAACAAAAAAGCAGTAGATAGATTAAATGAAGGATCTACCGTTGTTTTCTTTAGATTAAAGTATTTTGATGAAAAAGGAAACCCAAGATCTGATAAAAACGAACCATTTAATGTAATAGGATTTTATCAATATTTAATAAGTCATAAAGACGAACGTGAAGAAATAAGAGAAAATGTCGAAAGAATGATGGATTTAGGTGTAGAAACCGTAAAAATAGATAGTTCACTTACGATGGATGCAACACCTATTACCTTTAAAACAATTGCGGTAAGAAGCCTAACAGAACCATTGACATTGCCAGAAAAAGAAGAAATACCAACCGCATTTAATCACGGAGTACTAACAAAAGGAAATGGGATGAAAATATGAGTATTGAACCACTAGATATGTCTAGGCATGAAAGAGAAATAGTAGATAGATTTTCACACATGATCTCTCACGAAAATGCTGTTAGATATGGATTATTTGATCTTCCAACATTTAAACCACTAAACAAAGTCTATTCCTATTTTATTACAGATACAGAAAATATTGCTTCTTTAGGATTAAATGAATTAGATGGTCATTGTTACTATACGACTTCTTATCCTAAAAAAGACGCTACTTTACCAAAAAAAGTGGTCTTAGTAGCAAGAAAAAATAAAGAAGATGGTATATATCTTCATCTTTTAGGAGATAATAGAAAAATACTAGTAGCGATGGAAGACTTTTATTTAGGAGAATTTCCAGTTGATAGAAAAAATGGTCTATATACACCAGGAATGGTTTTAGTATCAAATGAAAGAGAAAGAGTAAGTAAAATAAAAGGACACTCCTTATTATTTGATGAAGGAATGACTTACCAAACACGTAGAACACTAGAAAAAGTAAAAGAACATCCATTAGTAATAGACATTAATAATTTATTATCATCAGACTATTATGAATCATTTGATAAACAACAGCTAAGAACTATTTGCAAAGAACACCTAGAGCATTTTAGTGAGATATCACAAAGTATTGGTGTTCTAGAACAAGAATCAAAAAGGCACCTGGAAGAAGAACAAGAAGATTTTATAGAACGTGGACTTATTTCACGTCCCGCTAAAAAGGTCCTAAAAAAATAAAGAAATAAAAAGGCAGTAATCTGTTCTTTTTTTTACAAAAATTTAGATATTTGTTATAATGAAAACATAAGGAGTGATTTAAGTGGTAACGCCGAAAAGAGAAGAGAGTGAAATTAATGAAGAAAAGATTGTAGACCAAATACGATCTTTAGGAATAGATATGATTGAAAACGCTAATTCTGGTCATCCAGGAATTGTCCTAGGAGCTGCTCCAATCATCTATAGTCTATATGCTCATCACATGAGAATAGACACTAAAAACCCTAATTATTATAATAGGGATAGATTTGTAATGTCTGCTGGGCACGGATCAGCTTTATTATATGCAACCCTATATATGGCAGGCTATCCAATAACCCTAGAAGATTTAAAAGACTTTAGAAAAATAGATTCTAAGACACCAGGACATCCTGAATATAAAACTACTCCAGGAGTTGAAACAACAACAGGACCACTAGGTCAAGGTTTAGCAACTGCCGTAGGTATGGCCATAGCTGAAAGAAATCTTGCCAGTATATTTAATAAAGGTAAAAAAGAACTAATTGACTGGAACACCTATGTTCTATGTGGAGATGGCGACTTAATGGAAGGAATAAGCTATGAAGCAGCCTCTCTTGCCGGACACTTAGGATTAAACAAATTAATTGTTTTATATGACTCAAACGATGTCTGTCTAGATGGTTCTACCTCGAACTGCTTTACTGAAAATGTAGCGATGCGTTTTATTTCTCAAGGTTGGAACGTAATTAAAGTATCCGACGGAGAAAACATACCATCTATTACACAAGCAATAGAAGATGCGAAAGCATCAACAGATAAACCAACCCTAATAGAAATAAAAACTACTATTGGAAAATATTCCAAACTAGAAGGAACAAACGCTGTACATGGAGGACCACTAGATAAAGATGATGTATCACAAATAAAAGAAAAACTACAAATGCGTGATATCCCATTTACAACATCCCAAATAACAATGGATGATTTTCAAATGTTAATCAATAATAGATGTAAAAACCTAAAAGACAAGTTTGATAAGCAAGTAGAGTCTCTAGAAGAAGAAGAGAAAAAACTACTAATGGACTTTATAGAAGGTAAAAAGTCCTATGATATGAAAAGTATTATTTATGAAGCACCAGAAGAAAAAGAAGAATCTCCTCGTGTAACATCCGGTAAAATTCTATCTTCTATCGTCAAAAGTAATCCTAGTATTTTAGGAGGAAGTGCGGATTTATTTAAACCAACAAAAACATATGTAGAAGAAGTAGGGGACTTTACCAAAGATAATTATGCTGGTAAAAATATTTTCTTCGGTGTAAGAGAGCATTGTCTAGGAGCAGTATTAAACGGTTTAGCTCTATGTGGATATCACCCATATGGTTCTACTTTCTTAAGTTTTAGTGATTATCTAAAACCAAGTATTAGAATGTCTGCCATGATGGATTTACCAGTAACCTATATCTTTACCCATGACTCTATTAGTGTAGGGGAAGATGGTGCAACCCATCAACCTGTTGAACAACTTGCCTCTCTTCGTGCCACTCCAAACTTAGATGTTTTTAGACCAGCAGATGCTAACGAAGTATTAGGAACATATAAAGCGATATTCGAAAAAGAAAGTGGACCATCAGTAATTGCTTTGTCAAGAAATAAATTACCAATATTAGAAACCACAAAAATTAGTGAAGTAGCAAAAGGAGGATACACTGTATTTGATCCAGAAAGAAAACTATCTGGTATTCTTATATCAACAGGAGAAGAAGTACACCTAGCAATCGAGGTGGCTAAAAGATTAAAAACAAAAGGTATGGATATACGAGTAGTATCTATGCCATGTCTAAAACGTTTCTTAGAGCAAGACCAAGAATATATTGATAATGTCTTACCAGTAGAAGTAAGAAAAATAGTAATAGAAGCAGCTTCTTCTATGCCTTGGAACACGATAGTATTTAACAAAAAATATTTAATCACCCTAGATCAATATGGATGTAGTGGCAAAAAAGAAGATGTCTACAAGAAATATGGTTTTGATGTAGACTCATTAGAAGAAAAAGTAGAGAATTTACTAAAATAAGACAAAAATAGACTCCTATATCATCTACAATAAAAATGGTGATACAATGAGAGTCTATTTTGTTTTTGATATAAAAGAAGAATTTATAAATCTGTATAAGGGAAATGAAAGAGTATTATATAACATATTAAAACAAATCTATTATTTAGAAAAAGAAGAAGTAGAATATGGTTACCATTTGTTTAAGCAACTAATGAATCCTATTAATAAAATAAATGTTGATAGATATTTGTTTTTAAAGCTTCATCAAGATATTCCCTATTCTAAAAGAGGAGATATTCATTACTATAATAATTTATACAAAGATGAAGTAAGTCGCTTAGAAGTAAAGACTAGTTATATAAAAATAGAAGCAGAGCAACTTTCCTCTTCTTTCTTTCATTATTTAATGCTATTAAACCCTAGATTTTTCGTTTGTGAGTTTAAATATCAAGACTATTTCTTTCTAGAAGAATTTTTAGAAAAAGAGGCAATATAACTTGTAGAAGGGTAAAAAGTTTAGTAAAATAGAGATGTAAGGAGATGAATATTATGTGGCATGATATATTAATGGTAGTAATTGGACTAATTATCGGCTTAATTATTGGAGTCGTTGTTGCTAGAAAATTAATGAAAAAATATTTAAAAGAAAATCCTCCAATTACAGAGGAAATGTTAAAAGGATTAATGATGCAAATGGGTAGAAAACCTAATCAAAAACAAATTAATCAAATGATGAAAGCAATGCAAAAATATCAATAAAGGAAATAGTATAATTTCCTTTTTTTTGTTATAATAAAAAAGGTGATAACATGAAAGACTTTAAAGAGAAATTATCATTAGTCCCTACAAAACCAGGTAGTTATCAAATGAAAAATAAAGATGGAGTAATTATCTATGTAGGAAAGGCCAAAAATTTAAAGAACAGATTAAAAAGTTATTTTACAGGTACAGTAACAGGAAAAACTAGAATGTTAGTAGAAGATATTGATGACTTCGATTATATAGTAACATCTAGTGAACTAGAAAGTTTGATACTAGAAATTACACTTATAAAAAAATATGATCCAAAATATAATATCTTATTAAAAGATGATAAAACCTATCCATATATAGAACTAACAAATGAAAAATATCCAAGACTAAAAATAGTAAGAAATACTAAGCGAAAGAAAACAAAAGATCATTTATATGGACCATATCCTAATGTCGCAGCAGCAAGGAAAACCGTAGAAATGATTAATAGAATTTATCCATTAAGAAAATGTGATAAATTAAAAAAAGAATTATGTCTTTATTATCATATTCATGAATGCCTTGGTTACTGTGTAAAAGAAGTGGACGAAAATTTAATAAATGAAATGAAAAAAGAAATTACGTCATTTTTAAAAGGAGATTCTGCAGAAATTGAAAAAAAGATAAAAGAAGAAATGCAAAAAGCTAGTGAGGCCATGAATTATGAAAGAGCATTAGAATTAAAAACTATGTTAGAAGACATTGATATTACATTACGTAAACAAAAAATAGATTTAAATAAAGGATATCAATTTGATATTATAAATTATTATCAAGATGAAAATTATTTATCTATTGAAATCTTCTTTATTAGAGACGGATTATTGTTTGGAAGACATAATGAAATAATTCAAACAATGTTAGATACAAAAGAAGAAGTATTAGAATATATAATTAAATTTTATGAAAAACAAGGAATGTTACCGAAAGAATTATTATTGCCAAAAGAATTAGATAGCAATTTGATTAGTAGTTATTTTAATATAAAAACAGCAACTCCTCAAAAAGGAAAAATAAAGAGATTGTTAGATTTAGCCAAAGAAAATGCAAAAGAGCAATTAGACTTACAAGAAGAGACACTAAAAAAAGATGACAAGTTAAGAATAGATGCTATAAAAGAATTAAAAGAATTACTACACTTAGATAAAGTGTCTAGAATGGAGTCATTTGACAACTCTCATTTATTTGGTACTTTCTATGTAGGAGGAATGGTTGTTTTTGAAGACTTTTTACCATTAAAAAATGAATATCGCAAATTTAAAATATCAACAGAAGTAAAAGATGATTTAAGTGCTATGAAAGAAGTATTATATAGAAGATATTTTAAAGTATTAATGGAAAACCTTCAAAAACCAGACTTAATCGTTATGGATGGTGGAAAACTACAAAT
>CALVSC010000034.1 GCA_944358855.1 uncultured Bacilli bacterium
TTTTCGCGAGTGGTCCAAATAGCTTGATTCCCGCTTTCATAAATGCAAACCATGCTTCCCACTAAATCTATATTAATAAAAATTAAATATAGCCCCTAAATAATAACATACTATTATTGTTTTTGCAATAATTTTATGCTTTTTGAATTTGGTTTAACTCAACTTCAACAGATGTTTCTTGCCCAAACAAATCAACAAGTAACATAACTTTTTGATTTGGAAGATCAACACTGTCAATTTTACCAAACATTCCATTGAATGGTCCATCAACAATTTTAACAGTTGCACCTTCAACCAAATCTGTATCAACATCCATACGACTAATTCCCATACTACCAAGAATCTTATCTACTTCATATGGTTGTAAAGGCGTTGGCTTAGCACCCTTACCACTTGATCCAATAAATCCAGTAACTCCAGGAGTATTACGAACAACATACCATGCTTCATCAGTCATAATCATTTCCACTAAAATATAACCAGGAAACATCTTTTTAATCTTTTCTTTTTTTACTCCATCTTTTACTTCAACGACTTTTTCTTCTGGAATAACAACTCTAAAAATATAATCTTGCATATCCATAGATTCAGCACGCATTTCCAATTTTTCTTTAACCTTATTCTCATGTCCTGAATAAGTATTAACAACATACCATTGTTTATCCATAATTAAAACTCCTTTTATCTAAAAATTGATTGAATTAATGCAAAGATAACATCAATTGCATAAAAGAATAAAGAACAAAAGATTATAAACACAACTGTCGCAACAGAATATTTAACCATATCTTTTTTAGTTGGCCAATGAACTTTCTTAGCTTCAGATTTTACACCATGACAGAAAATTCTAAAACGTACCCAGGCACTCTTTTTTTCCTGAGTATTATTAGCTTGCTTAGGTTCCTTTTTCTTTTCTTTAACTTTGTCTTTCTTATCGTTTTTATGAAACTGAGTTTCGTCAATTTTATAATTTTCAACTTCTTTTCTTTTTCTAACTTCAGCCATATTTCACCATTCCTATTTTTTTATCAAAATAAAAACACTTTCCGTGTTCACCATTAAAATAGCATAAACACAAGAAAATGTCAACAATTAATAAAACAAATATGATAAAAGAAGGATAGACAATCCCAATAAAACAATAATAAGCGGATATATTAAAGCTCTAGCAAAAGCAGCATCTCTTCTAGATAAACTAGCATAGATAATATTATTTTCACGATCATTGTGTGGAACTAAATCATCAGCACGATAAGTACCATTACTTCTAACTAAAGATTTGTTTCTATCCACACCAGTATTAGTATTATTAACCATATTATCTAAATTAATAAGTTCTTTTTTCTTCCTTTCACCAACATATGAACTATAATAAATAGACGCACCTCTTACAATAATTCCTTTATAATAAGGGACATCTTCAGGTGGCAAAAAAGTAGAAAAAGAATCAAAATTTTGATTTAAATATTGCATAGCTTCTGGGGTAAAATATTTCAAACAATTAGAATAAACACCAATTTGTAAAATAGCTGCTAAATATATATTTTGTCTAACAAGTTCATTTCTCTCTGTCGGATTAGAGGGTAACTCACTCAATCGACTAAACTTCACCTGACGTATAGAATCATTTAATAGTTGAATCTGATTAATAGCAAATGAAGTAATATAATATCCATGGTCATGAATATACTTCATTGCTACATCCATATTAACAAATAAATCCTGATATTCATTCGTCCTATGATGTTCTTGCAACCAATCCATTAAACTTTCTGATTCTTGTTGTAAACGATTAAAAGAACTACTCTGTTTTTTTAATTTTTTTAAATTACTTTTATCTAAGTCATTTTGAGGGTAATCGTAATTAGATGATGATAATGAAGAAGCAGAAAAATTACCAGTAACAACTTTCTTTGTTCCAGCATCTGTACGTTCTGTTACATAAGGAATGTAATTTTCATCATATTCATCATACATATCCTATCACCCTATTATCATTTTAAAACAAAACATAAAAATTTTCAATTTAAACCATAGTTTTCTACTTGCATTTGCAAAAATTTACGAATCTTGATAATTTGACTATCAACAGTAGACTCAGGCATATCCAAAAGTGTAGCAATTTCACGATATGTAAATCCATTAAATCGCAACTCAAAAACACATCTAGATTTTAAATCTAACGAATATGACATTTCAAATAAATAAGATATCAAATTAGAAGTATCACTATAAAAAGTACTAAAAAAAGAAGAGTCTTGAACTAAATTAGAAGAATATTCAAAATCAGGTAAAGATGAATTCAAAACCACATTCTTTTTAGATGTTAATTTTCTACAATATGCTTGTATTTTTCTTTCAATACACACACAAGCATAAGTATAAAAAATAGTATGACAATCATCCCTATAACTAGAAATAGCACCGTGAAGTCCCAAGTATCCTTCTTGAATTAAGTCCTCAAAATCTCCTCCACAACAATTAACAAGATTTAAATATTTTTTAGCTATAGATTTAATAATAGGCAAATACTTTTTATAAAATACATCATAACTATAATCTGTATTCTCACCCACCATATATAAAAGTTCATTATCATTAAAATCTAAATAATTCATAATATCCTCTACTTTCTATTACGAACTACTTCATATATCATAATCCCACTTGCAACAGATGCATTTAAACTATTTGTTGTGCCATACATTGGAATTTTTGCAATAAAATCACACTTTTTCCTAACAATATTTGATATTCCAGAACCTTCATTACCAATTACTAAAGCTATTTTTCCAGAATAATCTATCGCACGATAATCCACGCTATCTTGAAGTGCTGTTCCTACTATCCAGAAACCCTCTTCCTTTAAAGTATCTATCGTAGTAGCCAAATTAGAAACCTGAACAATTTTTACATTTTCCAAAGTACCAACACTAGTCTTCATAACAGTAGCATTCACAGGAACTTGACGATCTTTAGGAATTATAACAGCATCAACTCCCGCTGCCTCGCAAGTTCTAATAATCGCCCCAAAATTATGTGGATCCTCTAAATGGTCAAGCATAACAACAAAATTTGGATTAGACGCTAATAAATCGCCCAAATGATAATATTGGTAGTCACGTATGTATAGAATTATACCTTGGTGAACACCTTCTGCCAAATGATCAATATCCTTTTTTGAAACGATTTGAACACTTAAATTATTTTTTTCTATAAGAGACAAAATTCTTTTATCATCAAAACCCTGTTGTAAAACTATTTTTTTTACATTTTTTGGATTTTTTAAAATTTCTAAAGCAACATTTCGACCATAAACTAACATTTTTCATCCTCCAATATAAAATTCATAATCTCATCTATTCTAGTATTCCTACCACTCAAATCCAAATAACCTAATAGAGCTTCTAACCCTGTCGCGTATTTATACGTAATAATATCACAGCTTTTTGGGTGACTAGTAGTCTTATAATTTCTAGCTCTTTTTACTACATCTAATTCTTCATCCGTTAAAAAGTTATTATCAATAAGCTTATGTAAATAAGCTGACTGATTTTTGGCACTAACATATTTAACAGCTTCTTTTTGCAATAAATCAACATGGCCAATGTTTTTTCTCACCAAAAAATGCCTAACATAATTTTCATATATAGTATCACCTAAATAAGCCAATACTAAAGAATTAACTTCAACAACTTCCATAACACACCTCTATTTAAAAAAAGAAGAAGGACTCTTAATCAATAATCTCGTAAGTAGTTCCTTCTCTACTATCAATTAATCTTATACCTTGTGCTAGTAAACTATCACGAATAGAATCTGCTAACTTAAAGTCTTTATTTTTCTTAGCAGCACTTCTCTTTTCAATTTGTCCCAGAATATAATCTTCATTAGAAACTTCTTTTTTCTCTTGAATTAAATCTAAAGACAACACAAAATCAAAATCGTTAATTAAAGTAATCTTTGTCATACCAGATATAGTATCATCTTTCAAAACTTCATATAAAACAGATAAAGCATTAGCAGTATTTAAATCATTAGATAACTCGTTTTTAAATTTATTTTTATAACTCTCAACTTTATCTTTATCAATATCACCATCTTTAGCAATATTAGAAATACGGTTACGTAATTTCTTTAAAGTAGAATAAGCTTGATCTAAGGCATCATAAGAAAACACAAGTTGTTTGCGATAATGTGAATTTAAACACATAAAGCGAAATGCCAAAGGATCATATCCTTGCTCCTTCAACTTAGTTACCGTAAGAATAGCTCCTGTAGACTTACTCATTTTACCACTTTCGTCTAATAAATGTTCATTATGAAACCAATAATTACACCATTTATGGCCAAGGAAAGCTTCACTCTGGGCAATTTCATTAGTATGATGTGGAAAAATATTATCAACTCCACCACCATGAATGTCTAAATATTCACCCAGATATTTAATAGAAATACCACTACATTCAATATGCCAACCAGGATATCCACGTCCCCATGGAGAATCCCATAACAACTCATGATTTTCAAATTTACTAGTAGTAAACCATAAAACAAAATCAGCTTGATTCTTTTTATTACTATCCTCTTCTACTCCTTCTCTTGCACCAACAACGAGACTATCTTCTTGATGATTCGTTAATACATAATAATCATCTAACTTAGAAGTATCAAAATAAACATTCCCCCCAGAATAATAAGCATAACCTTTATCTAATAAACGAGTAATAATTTTTATATATTCAGGAATGTTATCTGTCGCTGGAGAAACATATTCAGGCATTTTACAATTTACCAATTTAAAATCATCAAAAAAAGCATCTGTATAAAACTTAGCTATTTCCATAGCGGATTTATGTTCTCTTTTTCTAGCAACCTCCATCTTATCTTCCCCAGAATCAGAATCACTTGTCAAATGTCCAACATCCGTAATATTCATAGCTCTAGTTACCTCATATCCTAAATAACGTAAAGTTTTATCTAAAATATCATGACCAATATAATTACGAATATTTCCTATATGTGCATAATGATAAACAGTAGGTCCACAAGTATATAATTTAACCTTTCCCTCTTCATTTGGAATAAATTCGTCAACTTTTCTTGTTAAAGTATTATATAATTTCATAAAATCACCTAACCTAAGTATATCATGTATTAAAGGCAACAAAAACAATTTTTGCTTCTTTATATTTCTCTATTATAACAAAAACAAAATAGAAAAGACAAAAAATTATTGATAAACAGTAATTTTATCTAATAACTTATCTATTTTTCTTGCACCCATAACTAAATAATCACTTTGCTTTTTTATTTCTAACATTTTCTTTTTATATTTACTCTTAGAAAAATCTTTATATTTTAAAGCCATCTTTTGATATATAATATTTTCAATAACAGAAGAAGATAAAGAATTAAAGTAAAAGATTTCATCAATTTTATTAAAAAACTCAGAACCAAAATATTTTTTTAATTCTAAATTAGAATTCTCCTTATTTAAAAAACCAATAGCCTCTTGATTATCAATTTTTAAAGTCATAAAAATAATACTATTTTTAAAACTAACTCTTTCACCAGAAGAGTTCATTAAATAACCATCTTCCAACGCTTGCAAAAAAAGTTTAATAATTCTAGGATGCGCCTTCTCAATATTATCTAAAAGCAGTAGACAATAAGGATGTAACTTTATTTTATCTAATAAAGTGTTTTTATCCTGATATCCAACATAACCAGGTAAAGTACCAATAATTTTAGAAGCCGTATGAAAATCATTATATTCATTCATATCTAATTTAAAAAAAGCATCTGCCGGATAAAACATATTAGCTATTTTTTGTGCTAAAAAAGTCTTTCCAACACCACTTTTACCAACAAATAAAAAGCATCGCATCAACATCTTATTATGATAAGATGAAAAAAAAGCATCAACAACAGAAGAAATTACTTTTTCTTGACCAATTACATATTGATTTAACTCATTTTTTATATTAACAGAATCTAATTTCATTATTTCTTTTATAGGAATTTTTGTTTTATCAAAAATAACATCATACAAAATATCAATAGTTAAAATCTTCTTTTTATTTGTCCTATTAATCTCTAATTGATTAATATTAGAATCATATTCTTTTTCTTTTTTACAATAAGAAGAAGCAAGTGAATAATTCTGAGAAACAATCGCTTCATTTTTCTTTTCAATTAAATGATTAAGCTCAGTCTTTAAACTACATAGTTTTTCATCAAAATCATCCTTTAAACTAACCAATTTAGAACATGAAGAATCCAATAAATCTATTGCTTTATCAGGTTGCTTTCCATGACTAATATACCTATTAGATAAATCAACAATATCATTTAATATTTCATCAGGAATAACAACAGAATGAAAATCCTCATATATTTCTTTTAAGCGATTCAAAATATTAAGTACATCATCATTATTAAGTTCGTGAACATATACTTTTTGAAATCTACGATCAAACGCTTTATCTCCTTCTAAATATTTTAAATATTCTTGATTAGTTGTTGCTCCAATGACTTTAAGTTTACCCCGTGCTAAATATGGCTTCAAAATATTAGAAGCATCAATTGCCCCCTCTGCTCCACCAGCACCAATAATAGTATGTATTTCGTCAAAAAACAAAATAACATTTGATACGCTTTCTAATTCAGAAATCATCTTTCCAATTCGCTCTTCAAACTCCCCACGATACTTTGTACCTGCAATTAAAGATGAAATAGGAACACTTAATATACGAAAATTCTTTAAAAACTCCGGAACCAATCCCAGAGAAATTCTTCTAGCTAGCTCTTCAACTAACGCAGTTTTACCAACCCCAGCTTCACCAACCAACAAAGGATTACTCTTTTTTCTACGCAATAATATTTCTATTATCTGACTAATTTCTAAATCCCTACCTAAGACAGGATCAAATAACCCTCTAGCAGCTTCTTCCGTTAAATCAACTGCAAACTCCTCAATAGAAAGTTTTTTAGAAGAACTGCGATGAGAAATTAATTTATTTTGAATTTCTTCATACAATGTATCAACATCAACATCCATACTTAATAACACTCTGTTAGCAACACCCTCCCCTTCTTCTAATAAGGAATAAAATAAATCAACAACTAATACATCTCTATTTTCATCTTTGCAATCCAAAATTGCATTTTCAATGATTTTCTTCAACATAGGGGTATATAAAAACCAAGGACTAACCTCTTTACCAATACCAATAATAGAAATTAACTTATCTTTAAATGATAAATAATTTATCCCAAATTTATTTAAAAAGCCAAGCAAAGAAGAGTCTCCATAGTGCAAAATAGATAATAATAAATGTTCACTACTAACATAAGGATGTTTTAACTCAACCATTTCCTTTTTTGCCATAATTAAAACTTTTTGTGCTTCTTCACTAAATCTTGAAAACATATAATCATCTCCCATTTTCATTTTAAAAATACAAGATACTATTTTCAAGAAAATAAAGAACCAAAATTACGACAAAAAAAAGAGCCAAATGGCTCTTCAATTATACTAGTATTAAAATCATAAATACAATTAATAATAATACTAATAATTCTAATAATAATTGCCAAACAGCTTTTAACCATTTACCAAAAGAAATCTTTAAGTATGATAACACACCCATTAAGATAATACTAGTTGGAGCAAATAACATTGTAAATCCATAAGCAGCTTGGTAAACAACTGCAATAAGAGGATAATTTTCAGTGTTAGTTACAATACTAGCTAAATATGGTAAAGAGCTTTGGAATACGTATAGAGAGTCTACATTAAAGAATGCTGATAAAATAGCAACTACAAATGTAGTAAATACGTTAAATCCATCTGTAAGACCTAAAATAGCTTTATCAATTACTAATTGATATCCATTATAAGTAGTAACAACTAAAATTGTGTAAATGAATAAAATTACAACAGCAGGAGCTAATGCTTTTTTAGCACCTTCAGCAAATCCGTCCATTACTTCATTAAATTTAACTTTATAAATTAAAGCTAAAATTAATAAGAACACAACCATTACTACCATAAGTTCAACAATAGTCCAAGAACCAAATGGAGCAAGAGCAGTACCTAAAATCTTACTAAAGATTGGGAATTTGAAAATTTCAAATCCAACTACTGCATCTGTAGCATTTTGCATAAAGTCTAATCCAAATGCACCAGACCAAGAAGTAAATGATAAAATTAAGATAACGAAGATAATTCCCAATACAACAGCTAAAGGCCAAACAACATGTTTATCTCCACTAACAGCTGCAGGAACATAAGTATCTTCCTCTTCATCTTTTGCTACGACAACAACTTTTTCTTCTTTAACAGCTGCTTTCGTATCCTTTGTAGTTTTTGCTTTCGCAGATTTTTTAGTTTTTGTTGTGTCTTTAGCAACTACTTTCTTAACACTAACTTTCTTAGTATTTTTCTTAGTCTTACGAATATATAAAATTGTATTAAAGATTAATAATACTAAAGCTAAGAAAAGTAAAATACATTTTACTAACATTTCATCAGTAAATTTGTTACCTAAGATACTAGTGATAATTCCAGTGTTGTTATATCCGAATGTAGTACCTAATAAACCAATCATTGTAGATCCTACTAAAGTAAGAGCTGCAACAATCTTGTCATATCCCATCAATAAGATTAAAGATACTAACATTGGGAAGAAAACAACTAAACCTAATTGAAGTCCACATACAGATGTTAAAACTGCAATTAGAACCATCATGATAGATAAAACTACTACTTCTTTACCTTTAAAGCGAGCTACTAATTTATCTAACATAGTACGATATGCACCAATCTTATTTAATACACCATAGAATCCACCAACAACTAATACAAATAGTGAAATGTATCCAAAATAAGATAAGGCTGTAATAATATAATTAGATAAATCAAATAGACCAACCTGTGTACGTCCGCCATCAATAAAGCCATAACCACCTGAATAGAATGTTGCTACAGGTAATATCCAAGTAAGTAATGTTATTACTGCTAAAGTAATAAGGACAACTTTCAATGTATTATGTTTTTTCATATTTAACCTCCCATTATCATTATACTTATATCAAAAAAATTTTACAAGCATTTGACTATTTTTTTTATGAAAATTTGGTGAAATACAAAGAAAAAAGACTCTATTCTGAGTCTTCATCTATTTCATTCAAAGGTCTCATTAATGGGAACAAAATAACATCTTTAATATTCTGAGAATTCGTTAGTAACTGAACTACTCTATCAATTCCCATACCCCATCCACTAATTGGTGGCATACCACATTCCATAGCAGAAATATAATCATTATCCATTGGCATAGCCTCTTCATCACCTTGTGCTTTTAATCTTGCTTGTTCTTCTAATCTACGCTCTTGTTCTTGTGGATCAACAAGTTCAGAATAAGCATTAATAATTTCAGCACCATTAATAACTAATTGGAAACGATCTGTTATAGTAGGATCATCATCATTAGCTCGTGCTAATGGACTTAAGCTAATAGGATGTTCTGTTAAGAAAATAGGATTAACAATATGAACTCTAGCAACCTTTTTATATAATTGATCAACTAAATTTCCATATCCCAAATTCTCAAGTGGAGTCTCACTATCTATCTCTATATGATCATCCTTTATTTTTTGTAATAACTTTTCTTTCGTATTGTATTCCTTAATATCAATATCACTATATCTTAAAATTAAATCTCTAAAACTAACAGCTTCCCATTCACCACTTAAGTCTACTTCTTTATCACCAATAGTTATTGTTAATGTTCCAAACAACTTCATAATTACAGATTGAAGCATTTCTCTTAAAAACTTCATGTTATCTTTATAATTATAATAAGCACAATAACCCTCTATCATAGTAAAATCTTGTAAATGAGTAGCGTCTATACCTTCATTTCTAAAACATCTACCAAGTTCAAATACTTTTGTAAATCCACCAACAACTGCTCTTTTTAAATATGTTTCTGGAGCAATTCTTAAATACAAATCAATATCTAAAGCATTATGATGAGTAATAAAAGGTTTAGCAGTTGCACCACTTGCTTTATTATTTAAAATTGGAGTTTCAATCTCAATATATCCAGCATCATCAAGATAATTTCTAATCTCACGAATAAAACGACTTCTAAATAAAAACTTCTTTTTACTATCATCATTCATAATTAAATCTAAATATCTTTCACGATAAATTGTTTCTACATCTTCAACACCATGAAATTTTTCTGGTAAAGGCTTTAAAGCTTTACCTAAAAATGTAATACTACTAGCACGAACAGTTTTTTCACCAGTATGAGTAGTAAACATTTCACCCTCTACACCAATAAAATCACCAATATCATAGTTAGCTTTAAATTCTTTATAAGACTCTTCTCCAACCAAATCCAAACGAATAGAAACTTGCAATTTACCTTTAATATCACCAAGTGTTAAAAAGCTCATTTTACCCATTTTACGCATTAAAATAATTCTACCAGCTACTCTAACACCTGTAACTCCATCTTCTAACTCTTTCGCATCACATAACTCATAATTTACTTCATATCTTTCTGGATATGGATGACTAATATTTTTTAATTTTTCTCTTCTAACAACTTCTTGTTCACTTAACTCTCGCATTCTTCCATCTCCTTTACTAAATCACATCTAATAACTTCAGTATGAGCTACTTTATCATGAATACCTAAACGATTCTTATTAAACATTACCATTAAACCACTAATAATTATAAGACAACCTTGAATCATTCCTATTGTTCCTGCAACACCAAAATATAAATCTTCTTTGGCAAATAACAAAAACCCAAAAGAAATTAAATCTGCCAACACAGAATTAATAATAAATGCTCTAAAAATCATTTGATTAACTGTTAACTCATTACCCGTAGTACTAGAAACTTTAATTCTAAGTAATTGTTTACCAAGTGTTTGTCCATTATTTTTAATTTGAAAAACTACAAAATATACAACATTTAATAAAATTGTAACAATAGTTAGTAATCCTTGCTTACGCGCCATTTCATAACTTAATGTAGTCGTTTCAGTTGTATATTCTTCTATACTAATATCTTGAGATATATAACGATCAATAACCTCATTAGCCTCTTCATTTAACTTATTAATAGAATCAAGATCTAAGAATGGATAAACAAGTAGAGATGCAACCATAGACACAATAAATATATCTATAAGGAAAGCAGCAAGGCGCTGAATAAATAATGCTTTCTCATTTTTTCCCTCTTTTTCGACCTTAACTTTATCTTTTTCCAAAGACTCTTTTTTCTTTTCTATTTCTTCTAAAACATCAGCTTCTTTTACCTTTTTACTTTTTGCCATCTATTTCCTCCTTAAAATCATTCAATATAGAAATTATATCACGAATTTTATTAGTTTGATAGATTTTATTTTTAACAACATTACCACCAGGAACACCTTTTAAATACCAACCTATATGATTTCTAATTTCCAATGTTGCGATATGCTCATCCTTTAACCGATATAAATAATCAAGATGATGAAGAATCATATCAAGTTTTTCTTCTAAAGAAACCGCTTTTTCATAAACACCATTTTCTAAATAAGAAATTGTATTTTTAATAAGCCATGGATTTCCTAAAACACCACGACCAATCATTACAGCATCACAACCAGTAACATCTAACATTCTTTTAGCATCTTCTGGTGTCTTTATATCACCATTACCAATAACGGGAATGGATACTGTTTCTTTTACTGCTTTAATGATACTCCAATCTGCTTTTCCACTATATCCCTGACTTCTAGTTCTAGGATGAACACAAATAGCACTAGCACCAGCCTTCTCAATTACCTTGGCCACTTCTACCGCGTTAATATGATTCTGATCCCAACCACTTCTTATTTTTACTGTAACAGGAATAGGGACCGAATCAACAACAGTTTTTACAATATCATATATTTTATCAGGATTTTTTAAAAGAGCACTACCAGCCTGAGCTCTAAGCGCAACTTTAGGAACTGGACAACCCATATTAATATCTATAATATCAGGATGCATAACATCATAAATATATTTAGCAGCCACAACAAAAGATTCTTTATCACTACCGAAAATTTGTTGAACTAAAGGTCTTTCTTCTTCTGTCATAAACAACATATCAAGTGTTTTTTGATTATGAAACGTAATTGCTTTATCACTAACCATTTCAGCATAAATTAAACCGCATCCCATTTCTTTACAAATACGACGAAATGCAGAATTACAAATACCAGCCATTGGAGCTAATACAACTTGATTAGAAATAATAACATTTCCTATATTCCATTTCATAAAATCACCACCCAATATCACTTGCAATACTATA
>CALVSC010000035.1 GCA_944358855.1 uncultured Bacilli bacterium
TGATGCGTCTTCATTTCCAACTTCACCAACTGTTGCCATACATGTTCCTAAAATTTTTCTTTGTTCACCACTAGATAGACGAACCATTACATATTTTCCTTCACGACCAAGGATTTGTGCAGAGTTACCAGCACTACGTGCTAATTCTCCACCTTTTCCAGGGCGTAATTCAATATTATGAATCATTGTACCTACTGGGATATTCATAATTGGTAATGCATTACCAACTTTGATATCTGCTTTTGCTCCAGCTTCTATTTTCATTCCAACTTTTAATCCTTTTGGAGCAATAATATATCTCTTTTCTCCATCTGCATAATTAATTAATGCGATGTTAGCTGTTCTATTTGGATCATATTCGATACTAGCTACTGTACCAGGTACCTCTAATTTATTTCTCTTGAAATCAATGATACGATATTTTCTTTTTACTCCGCCACCTTGATGACGAACTGTAATCTTACCTTGATTATTACGTCCACTATTCTTTTTAATAGTAGTTAATAGAGATTTTTCAGGAGCACTTGTAGTAATTTCTTCATTTACTAATGTGCTCATCTTTCTACGACCTGGTGTAGTAGGTTTATATGTTTTGATTGCCATAATTTATTTCCTCCTTCTAACCAAGATCAATTGTTTGTCCTTCAGCCAAAGTAACAATTGCTTTCTTTGTACGATTCGTTAATCCTGTATAACGACCAACTCTTCTCTTCTTTGGTTTTACATTAATTGTTCTAATTGATGTAACTTTTACATTGAAGATTTTTTCAATTGCATTTTTTATTTCAATTTTGTTAGCTCTTGGATCAACTTTAAATGTATATTTACCATTTGCTTTTTCATTTTCAGATTTTTCAGTAATTACTGGTGCCTTGATGATTTCTAAATATTTAGTGTCTTTCATTATTTAAGCACCTCCTCTACAGCGTTTAATGCATCTTGTGTAAATACGATTACATCTGTACCCACAACATCTAATACATTGATTTCATCTGCTAATATCAATACAACGTTTTGTAAGTTTCTTGATGCTAAAATCATGTTATCATCAAATTCTTTTACAACGATTAATACTTTTTTATCAGCAATTTTTAATGTTTCTAATAGAGCTCTCATATCTTTTGTCTTTGGTGTTGCTAAAGTTAAGTTTTCTAATACAATTACTCCATTTTCTTGTGCTTTATATGCTAAAGCTGACTTAATAGCAAGTCTTCTTTCTTTACGATTTTGTTTTTTACTGTAGTCTCTTGGCACTGGAGTTCCATATCTTCCTCCACCTACCCATTGTACAGCTCTGATAGAACCTTGACGAGCACGTCCTGTTCCTTTTTGTCTCCATGGCTTTCTTCCGCCACCACTTACTTCACTTCTGTTCTTAGTCTTGTGTGTTCCTTGTCTTAATGATGCTCTTGATAAAATGATTGCATCATATAAAACATTTTTATTTGGTTCAATTCCAAATACATTTTCGTTTAAGTTAATGTCCTTTACTTTTTCACCTTTTAGATTTAAAAGTTCTACTTTTTTCATCTACGATTCCTCCTTTCATCACATTTCATATTTTTTTCTTTATTCATTTTTTGTTCCTGTGATGATTATTCTGCTGTTTCTTCAACAGGTGTAGTTGCTTCTGTATTAGTTTCTACTTCAGCTTCTGTTTTTGGTTCTTCGTATGAAACTAAGTCAGCTTTTTCTTTCTTTACATTTGGTTTTTTAACCGCAGTACGAATCACTACTAATGATTTCTTTGGTCCTGGAACATTTCCTTTTACTAAAATTACACTATTTTCAGTATCTACTGAAATAATTTCAAGATTTTGAACAGTTCTTGCTACATTACCCATTTGTCCAGGCATTTTCTTACCTTTCAAAACGTGCATTGGTAACATTGTACCTAATGAACCTACACCTCTATGGTATTGAGAACCATGTCCCATAGGTCCACGGCTTTGGTTATGACGTTTAATAACACCTTGGAATCCTTTACCCTTAGATGTTCCGCTAACGTCTACCATTTCTCCTTCTTCGAAGATATCTACACCAATTACTTGCCCTAATGTATAATCTTCAACGTTTACTCCTCTAATTTCTCTTAAGAAGCGCTTAGGTTCTGTTCCAGCTTTCTTAGTATGTCCGATTGCTGGTTTGTTTGATATTTTTTCTCTAATAGTTTCTGTTGCTAATTGAATAGCATCATAACCATCGTTTGCTACTGTCTTGATTTGAGTTACAACATTTGGTTCAACTTCAATTACAGTAACTGGAATTAACTTACCATTCTTAGTGAATACTTGAGTCATTCCAACTTTCTTACCTAAGATTCCTTTCATTATTGTTTCCTCCTATTATTTTGTTTTGATTTCGATATCTACCCCGCTTGGTAAATCTAAATGAGCTAATGCATCAATAGTTTCCTTGCTAGGATTTTTGATATCAATAAGTCTCTTATGTGTACGCATTTCGAATTGTTCACGTGAATCCTTATATTTATGAACAGCTCTTAGAATTGTGAATTTTTCAATTTCAGTTGGTAGTGGTACTGGACCAGAAATTTCTCCACCTGATCTTTTGATTGTTTCCACAATTTTAGTTACTGCATTATCAAGAATTCTGTGATCATATGATTTTAATCTGATACGAACTTTTGATGTTGACATTAAAAATCCTCCCTTCGCCTATATCTAGTATAGACTTGCTCCGTGCGAATAACCCGATAGCAAATTAACAACTTAACCTGGTGTATCGACAACCTCGCACATCTAAGCAGTCACACGTAATTAATTATAACAAGTAATATCAACAAATGCAAGCACTTTTTTGAAGAAAATTTATATTTTTATTAAAAAGAAGATAAAGCTTGTCCTTTATCTTCTATGTGTTTCCATTTTGTAATTTCTTTTGTAGTGTTTTGGGCGAATTTTTTCTACGTTTTGCTTCTTTTCTTTCTCTTCTGGCTTGATTATATTCATAAACTTCTCTTGTTGTCATTGTATACGCTTTAATACCCAATTCTTCTATTGTTTCCATGTCTATGTTGGCACAATAAGTTCTTCTTCTATCATCATTTCTTCTTGTATATCTTAGTTTTCTTAAATCTCCAAAATATAGGTCTCCAAATAATATCTCATCATTTTCATATTTTTCAAGTCTCTCAGGCGAAGATGTCTCTATTTCTTCTTTTCTTTTTTTATAATATTCTTCTAGCTCTTCATCTGTTTTTGGAATTCCTTCATTATAATAGTTTCGCATTACTTGTTTTAATCTATCTGTATAAGTGTCAGGAAGTTCAAAGTCTGAATTGTTGCTGTTTTCTCTTAGAGCATGTTCATACTCTATTTGTACTCTAGCTAAAGCGGGTTCATAATCTTCATATTCTCTTACTTCTGCCCATTCATCAGTCTTTTTTATTATTTCATCTCTTGATAATTCACTTAAATAATCTATTACTGCTTCTCTAAATAAAGGATACGAAAAACTTCTCTTTTTTATTTCTTGAGGAGTGGGAACAGGGAAAACGACATGATAGTATACTCCATTTATATTTACTATATTCCAAGCTAAATATAATGCTTCTTTTTCCATTTTAATCTCCTCCTTTTTTAGTTGCCTATTATATCATACTTTATCTTTTCGTTCAACCTTTTAGGTTTCTCTTAGATTTAGGATTGCCAATTATTTTTAAGGAAGCTGGAGCAATTAATGACTTTCCAAATTTTTGATTGATATCATCTATTGTTTTTTGAATTTCTTCTTCTTTTTCATCTTCTTCATTTTCTTCTTCAAATAAATTCAATTGTTTTTCTTTTGTTTGTTGTAAATCTGAAAGTCTTACACCAATTAAACGTATTGGATCTTTTTTATAACTTTTATTGAATATTTCAATTACTAATTTATACATTTCTTTTGTACTGTTTGTTGGATGTGGTAGTTTAGCCTGTGCTGAATAGTTATGAAATTCATTATTTTTAAAAATTATAGCAACAGTTTTAGCATACTGTTTTTGCTTTCTTAACTCTCTTGCTACATCTTCTGTTTGACGAAATAAAATGTCCTTTAGTTTTTCTTCATCTGTATAATCATATTTTAGGGTTTCTGTTGTGGATATACTTGTTGTTTTGCTACTTCTAGGTTCTACTTTTGTATTGTCTATTCCATTTGCTGCTTCGATTAATTTTCTTGCTTGATTTTTAAACTTTTTTTCTAAAGTTTTTTCCTTAGCATGGGCCAAATCATATATAGTAAATATGTTTAATTTATTTAATTCCTCTTTCGTTCTTTTTCCCACCATGAATAGTTCTCCAACATCTAGAGGCCATAATTTCTCTTCTATTTCATTTTTTAATAACGTATGTACTTTGTCTGGTTTTTCAAAATCCGAAGCCATTTTAGCACATAATTTATTATTACCAATACCTATATTTACAGTAAAGCCGAATTTTTTCTTTACTTCTTCTTTTATTTTATATGCTAATTCATAATAGTTTTTGTATAAATAGTTTGTTCCTGTCATATCTAGAAAGCATTCATCAATTGAGAATTGTTCTAATAAAGGGGAATATTGTGATAAATAGGTAAATAAATTTTTAGATTGTTTATAATACCAGGCATGGTTCGGTGGAAAAATTTGTAAGTTAGGGCACTTCTTTTTTGCTTGATAAATTGTTTCTGCTGTTTTTATTCCCATTTTTTTAGCTACTGGCGATTTAGCCAACACAATACCATGACGCATACTCTCTGATCCTGCTATTATGGATGGTATCGTTCTTATATCTGTTTTATATCCTTGTTTTAATAATAGAACAGCCGTCCATGATAAAAAGGCATTATTTACATCTATATGAAATATAATTCTTTCTTTCATAACAACACTTCCTTCTTTATTATAAAAGAGATACTATATTCTTTCAATCGATGATTCATGTTTTTTATATTTATTGGAATACTATTTGTAGGTGATTATTATGAATCAAAAGGAAAGAAAACAAAGAGAAGTTATTTTTAAAAAACTGGTAATTGAAAATATTCGTTACTATCGACAGTTAAAAGGCATTACACAAGCTGAGTTGGCAGAAAAAGTAGATGTATCACATGAATTTATACGTTCTTTAGAATCTTTATCTGGCAAAAACACTTTTTCTGCTTATACATTATGGAGAATTTCTCAAGCTTTAAATGTAAGTTTAGATGCTCTTTGTTATTTCAAAAAAAATAATGTCCTTTGACATTATTTTTCGTCTATTAATGTTTCTCCCGTCATTTCCTTTGGTTTTGGAATGTCCATTAAATCTAAAATTGTTGGAGCAATATCTCCTAATTTCCCTTCATGAAGTTTAATCCCTGGTTCTGTAATAATGAATGGAACCGGATTTGTTGTATGCGATGTTACAATGTTGTTATCGTCATCTAACATTTCTTCACAGTTTCCGTGATCTGCTGTAACTATTAAAATTCCACCAAGCTCTTGTACTTTATCATATATTTTTTGTAAGTCTTTATCTAGTGTTTCTACTGCTTTAATTGCTGCTTCTAATACACCAGTATGGCCAACCATATCTCCGTTTGCAAAATTTAAAATTACAAGGTCAGTATGTGGTAATTCTAACAATAGTTTTTCTGTTACTTCATCTGCACTCATATCTGGTTTTAAATCATAAGTTGCGACTTTAGGGGATGGCACAAGTATTTTCTTTTCTTTATTATAATTAACTTCTTTTCCTCCATCAAAGAAGAAAGTAACATGAGCATATTTCTCAGTTTCTGCTATTCTTAGCTGTGAAAGGTTTTGTTTTTCTATATACTCTCCTAGTATATTGGTTAATTCAAGGTCATTAAAAGCATGTGGAGCTTTTACTGTATTTACTACTGGCATCATTGTTACCACTTTTAGATTTTTTAATTCTTTGGTTTCCATGTCTACCGCGCTTGGATTGGTAATAGCTGTAAAGAATTCTCGTAAACGATCTTTTCTAAAATTAAAGGCGATTACTCCATCATTATCTTCAATATTTCCGTGATTAACGAATTTGGCTGGTAAAAAGAACTCATCTGTAATTTTATCTTTATAACTATTTTCAATATATTCTTTTGGTGATGACTCAACGTCACCTATATCATTGACGATTACATCATATGCTTTCTTTAATCTATCATAGTTGTTATCTCTATCCATACCATAATATCTTCCACCAATACTAGCAATTTTTCCTATTCCTAGTTCTTTTATTTTCTCTTCAACTTGTTGGATATAAGTATAAGCACTTTTTGGTGGAACGTCTCGACCGTCAGTAAATAAATGCATATATACTTTTGTTAGCCCTTCTTGTTGTGCCATTTCTAATAACGCCATCAAGTGGTTAATATGAGAATGAACACCACCATCACTTATAAGCCCAATTAAATGTAGTTTGGAATCATTTTCTTTAACGTGATGCATTACTTTTTTTAGTTCTTCGTTTTGGAAGAATTCTTTATCAACAATCGCTTTCGAAATTAGTTCTAATGGTTGATATACTATTCTTCCTGCACCAATATTCATGTGTCCCACTTCACTATTTCCCATTTGTCCTTTTGGAAGTCCCACTAATTGGCCAGAAGCGGTTAATTGTGTATGAGGATAAGTATTCCATAATTTTGTAAATACTGGATTGTTTGCTAAAGCAACTGCATTCCCATGACTTTCCTCTCTAAGTCCATATCCATCTAATATTGCAAGTACTATTGGCTTTTTCATAACATCGTCTCCTTCTATATCTGATTATTATTTAAACAAAACATTGCATAAATTGGAATATATCTTACTTCTTTTTTTGTTGCAAAATTATTTTCTGTAACACGATATGCTTCTGTAACTGTAAATTTTTTCATAAATACAGAAAGTGACTTCGCTTTAGAGTCAGATTTTGTAATAAGTTCGATTGGTATTATTTTACCCATTCTATTTTGAATTACAAAATTCACTTCTGCTTTTCCTTCTGATTGATAATAATAAAGAGCATATCCGGCTTCTGCTAATGCTTTTGCAATACTATTTTCGTACAATATTTCTTTTATTTTCTCATCACTTAATAATTGTTTTAATGTTACATGTAACATAGATGATAATAATCCATCATCTGGTAGATATAGTTTAAAACTATCTTTTTCACGACAACTACTAAGTGGTGATTTTACTGTTGATATTTTATAACTTCTATATACTATTTGGTTATTTACTAGAAAGTTAATCGTACTTTCATACTCTTTTGCTCTTTTTCCTGATCCTAGTACTCCATATTGAAATTTTTTGTTATCTTTTTTTAATTGTTCTGGAAGAGATTCTATTACTTCTAAACCCCTTGGTATATCAATCAATGTTGTGCATGATATTAATTCTCTTTCATATACTTCTAATATTTTTTGTTTTATAATATCTAGTTCTTGTTCACTCTTTCCTTGTAAGGATGCATCTACTACTTCTGGTAGGCCACCTGTCATTAGATACTCTTGAAATAATTCTAATGCTAATTTATGGAATGGACAAGTTTTATGTTTTGTAAAAGACTCACGAATTAAATCTGCCAATGCTTTTTCGTTTTTAGCCCATAAAAACTCTTCAAAGTCCATTTCACTCATACTTTTAAACTGTAGTTCTTCACCCTTAAACTTCGTTAAGTTTTCTCTTCTAGATGTAATTCCTATAATATGATACTCACTATGCTCACTACCAAATAACTTTAACCCTTTTACAATATCTAAACTGTTTAAGTTATCTAAGATAATTAGTGTGTCTTCTGGTAATATAGTTTCTCCAGATAATAGAGAAAGGTTCATAATGATTTTGGAAGTTGCTCTTTCTTTTTGGAATACTTCCTCTAGAGGTTTATTATTACTGGTATTAAAATATATGGTGTTTTTATAATTTGTTTTACCAAACATTAAGGCAGAATAACTTTTTCCTACTTGTTTAGGTCCATATAGAATCAATGGTTTTTTTATAATATCTTTTTGCCATTTTTGAAGAAATTTTTCTATCTTACGTTCCATATTGTGTATCCTCCTTACATATTTTCTAAATTAAGTATACTTTTTATCCTGTAATTTGTCAATATTCATTATCATTAATTTAATTCATAAACTTATCTCTTGGTATATAAAAATTATTTACAAAAAAAGGTAACATTGTTACCTTTCTACCATCTACCATTTAAATAATAATTCATTATTTTATCACTATCTGCTTGAGTCAATACACCATCTCCATCTACATCACCCACGGAGTTTACGACTGAATTGCTTCCATATCTAATAAAATCCATAAGTTCTGCTGAATCGTCGCTATTAACTCTTCCATCACCAGTTATGTCTCCTTTAATACCAAGTACTCTTATGTTCATATATCCTGATGAACCTGTACCTTCCACACGAGCAGTAATTCTTGCGGTTCCATAAGTAGCATGTGGCGTAATGTATCCATCTTGAGATACTGTTGCAACGCTAGTATTACTTGTTTCCCAGACTATACGTTTTCCAGCTGGTAGGGGAGGAGACACATTTGCTGTTAAGCGATATGGCCCATACCCTTTACGGTGTTCTTTTTGACCAGATATGGTTATCGTATATTTAGTATCAGGAATAGCATCTACTGCTCCGCCGACATCGATACCTCCACTAGGTTTTTTATTTGGTGTTTCATTCTTGCTTGGACTTGAAGAATCTGTCTTTGAATCATTCTCCTCTTTTTTAGTTTCATCTTTTTTATCGCTGTCTTCTTTCTCTTCTTCCTCTTTTTCTTTAGCATAAGTTAACTTAATTGTACTACCTCTTACAATTTTATCTTCATTTGCTGCTTTTTGAGAAAGAACCATATCTTTAGGATGATCTTCATCTTCTTTTCCTTCAAGTGTTACATTAAAGCCTAGCTTTTCTAATATTTCTTTGGCTTCATCTTTATTCATGCCTATAACATTTGGCATTTTTATTTCCTCAGATGATACATATACACTCAAAGTGATTTTTGTATTTTTCTTTACTTTCCCTTTGGCACTTTGTTTATATATTTTACCAATCATATCTTCTTTACTATCATCTTCTGTTTCTTTAATGTGAACCTTAAAGCCAAGTTTCTCTAAAATCTCTTGACCTGTACTACTTTCTTCTCCTACAACATCTGGTACTTTAATATAAGTAGTTTTTGCTTTTTCTTTAGTAGTTTTAGTTTCTCCTGGCTTAATAAAAAATAATATAATTGCTGCTACAGCAAGGACTAGTAATAATAAAACAATTGCTACCATGATTTTTTTCTTTTTTGAAGTTGTTTCTTTTTTCTTTTTCATAGTACCACCCATTTCTAATTATTTTCCTTTTCTTTGTATCTATATACTGTTCTTGTTTTTACTTCTGTATTTTCGTCTTCTTCTATCTTTTTATCTTGATATTTACTCCAAGACGTCCATTTGTAGAAATAATACGTTGTTTTATCATCGCTATCTTTATAAGTATATTTTACTTTGTATGGGTCTACTTTTACTACTTTATAATAAATCTTTTCACCATTACTATTTGTATAACTCTTATCAAAATTGTCACCTAATTTATAGGTTCCAGCATCATACTCACCTTTATTTTCTTCAAGTGTATAAGATTCCTTCTCATCACAGTATGGTTCTTTCTCACTTGGTGAATAGAATCTGTTTTGTCCTTCTTTTGGATTGTAGTATCCACATAGTACCGCTGTGTATTTTTCGGTTATGGTCTCTTTCTTAATTATTTTAATATCTTTATTATTTTCAAATTCTTGTGTTTTTTTCAATGTTTCAACTTCTTCAGTCTTTTCTTTTCCACTTTCTTTTGTATCATAAAGTGTCCAACCTTTTAATTTTTTAGAAGTTGATGTTTTTGTTTCTTTGGTTCTTTTAGCATATTGCGTTTTCTCTTCTATATTATATTTTTTTTCTGTTATGTTTTTAGGAAGTTTTGTTGTCCAACTTGACCATCCATCTTTTGTAACTTCTTTCTTCTCTGTTGTGGTAGTCTCTTTTTTAGTGTTTTCCTTATTTAAAATATTAAAGTGGAATAGAGCAAAAACTGCTGCTGCAATTAATATTATTATGATTATTAGAATAACTATTACTTTTTTCTTAGCTTTTTTCTTTTTGACAGGAGCTTTTTTCTTCGGACTTTTCTTTGGCTTTTCTTCGTCATTATCCTCTGAATCCTCATCGATTTCTTTTACTTTTACCTCTGACTTTTCTATTTTTTCTTCTTCTTTTTCTTCTTTGATTTCTTCCGGTTCATCTGCTGACTCTTCTCCTGTTTCGTCAACTGGCTCTTCCACTGACTCTTCTATTTCGTCTTCTTGTTCGGCAATTGTTTCTTCTTCTAAATCTTCTTCATCATCTGATTCTTCTTCTACCTCTTCTTGGTTTTTCTCTTGATCTTCTACAAGTAGTTTTGTACCACATTTTTTACAGAATTTAGCGGTATCTGTATTTTGATATCCACATTCTGGACATTTTCCTTCTTTGACTTCTTCCTCTTCTTCTTTTTCTTCTTCGCTTTCTTCTGGTTCTTCTTCATTTTCTTTGGGTTCTTCAACTGGCTCTTCTTCTATTTCTTCTTCACTTTCTTCTGGTTCATCATCTTCCTCTTCTGCTGTTTCTAAATCATAACCACATTCTTCACAGAATCTTGAACCCTCTTTGTTTTTTGTATGACATTTGGGACAAGTAACACTTAGTTCTTCTTCGCTTGTCTCTTTCTCTCTTTCTTCTTCTAGATCATCATTTTGTTCCTCTGGTGCTTCATCTTCTTTTGCTTCGGTAATTATTTTGGCACCACATTTCTTACAAAATTTGGCATTGGCTTTATTTTGATATCCACATTCTGGACATTTTCCTTCTTCGACTTCTTCCTCTTCTTCTTTTTCTTCTTCGCTTTCTTCTGGTTCATCAACTGGCTCTTCTGTTGTTTCTAAATCATAACCACATTCTTCACAGAACTTTGAGCCCTCTTTATTATTCGTATGACATTTAGGGCAGATAATCCCTTTGCCATCATTTGCTTTTTCTTCTTTTTTTTCTAAGTCGTAGCCACATTCTTCACAAAATCTAGAACCCGGTTTATTTTTTTCATGACACTTTGGACAAATAACGCTTTTTTCAACAAACTTTTCTCCACATTTCTTACAGAACTTGGCATTTTCCGGATTTTGATATCCACATTCTGGACATTTTTTTGTTTTCATTTATTCACTCACCTACATTTTTATTTACTCAATATATTAATATATTTCATATTTCTGTTATTTTCAATATACAATATATAAATATGTGCGTCAATTATTTTTTTATGATTTATAAAAGTTGCTTTTTCATAAAAAAAAGACGACTAATCGTCTAATTTGTCAATGGTTTACTAAACTCTAACCTTAGTTTGTCTGCTACCGTTATAATAAATTCCGAATTTGTTGGTTTAGCTTTATCTATATCAACACTATGTCCAAAAATCTCTTCCATTAATTCCCAGTTACCACGATTCCAACTCACTTCTATTGCATGTCTAATTGCTCTTTCTACTCGTGATACTGTTGTATTATACTTTTTTGCTACCTCGGGATACAGTTCTTTTGTTATCCCACCAATCAGTTCCGGGTCCATATATACCAAGGTTATGCTTTCTCTTATATATTGATATCCCTTAATATGTGATGGTACTCCTAATTCATGTAATGTTTTAGTTATTGCAATTTGTAAATTGTTTTGAAATATATCTATTTCTTTTCCACCATATTTTACACCTTCAGCAACCTCAATAATTCTTTTTTCTAAGTCTTCTAATTCAAATGGTTTTAAAATAAAATAACTTACTCCCAGTTCTGATACTTTTCTTATCATATCTTGTGTATTATATGATGTAAATACAATTACCTTTTTGTTTATAGATTTTTTCTTCATATACTCCAGTACTGCCAGACCATCTTTATTTGGCATGATTAAGTCTAATAGGACTATATCATATTCATCTTGCTTCTTTTCTATCAAACGAATTCCCTCTGCTCCATCATAAGCTTCTAGTGAAACGGTAATATCTGGTTTATCTTTAAAATATTCCTTTATCATCCCTACTAAACTCTTATTATCATCTACTACTAATATTTTTGTCTTTTTCATTTATTCTCCTCTCAGTACTGCACGTATTTTCATTATATACTAGGTTTTTAAAAAATGATAGATAAAAAAAAGACAAGTTTTGTCGAAAC
>CALVSC010000036.1 GCA_944358855.1 uncultured Bacilli bacterium
ATTTAATATGTATTTTTAGAAAAGGAGAAATGAAAAATGGCTAATAATAAAAAGTTCGACAATTCACCTATCAACTGGTATCCAGGTCATATGGCTAAGACTAGGCGTGAGATTAGTGAGAAGTTAAATTTAATAGACATTGTTTATGAGGTGATAGATGCTAGGATGCCTAGGTCTTCTAAGATTGTAGATGTTGATGATTTAATTAAAGATAAACCTCGTATTTTAATTATGACTAAGTATGATTTATGTGATAAAGTGGAAACTGATAAATTTATTTCTTATTACAAAGATTTAGGTTATTATGTTATTCCTGTTGATTTAATGAGTGGTAGTAATGTTAATAAAATAGTTGATGTTAGTGAAAAGGTATTAGAAAGTGAGAATGAGAAACGTAAATTAAAGGGGTTAAAACCTCGAAATATTCGTGCTTTAATTCTTGGTATTCCTAATGTTGGTAAAAGTACATTGATTAATCGATTAGTTGGTAAGAAGAGTGCTGGTGTTGGTAATAAACCTGGTTTTACTAAAAGTTTAAGTTGGATTAGAATTCATAAAAATATCGATTTACTTGATACTCCTGGCATTTTATGGCCTAAATTAGAAGATCAGGAGTCTGCTCATGTTTTAGCAGCATTTTCTGCTATTAAAGAAGATATATTAAATGATGATCAAATTGCTAGCTTTATTTTAAAAAAATTATATCAATTATATCCTAAGTCTTTAGAAGAAAGATATGGTATTGTTGAGTTGGATGATGATTTAATAGAAGCGTACGACTTAATTGCTAGTAAGAGGGGAGCTCTTGGACGTGGTGGTATAGCTGATTATGAAAGAGTTTCTTCTATTATTATTCAGGATTTTAAAAATGGTTATTTTGGACCTGTTACTTTTGATAGATTAGAGAAAGAATAATTATTTATTCTTTTTATGTTTGGAGTGGTTTTATGACAAAAGATGAAATATTTCATAAATTAGAGGAATTAAAGTTAGATAAAAATCAGTATATTATTATTGGTGGAGCTAGTTTAGTTTGTCAGGGGATAATTGATGAGACAGATGATATCGATCTTTCTTGTAGTAAAGAAATGTTTGATTCTTTGACCTGGAGTGTTAAAAAAGGATATTTTGGTGATGATATTAAGAGTTTTGATGTTTATGAAGTTGGATGTAATTTTTATGATACGGAACATATTGTCGTTATAGATGGTTATCGTTTTGCAGATATTGTTTCTTGTTATGAAGTGAAAAAGTTAGAGAATAAGCCAAAAGATAAAAAATTGGTTCAAAAGCTAGAACTTATGGTATGTAGTCAGGATAATTATTATTTTGAACGTAAATTAAGAGATGAGGGAATAACATTAATTGCTGGTGTTGATGAAGTAGGTCGAGGACCTTTAGTTGGACCAGTTGTGGCTGCTTGTGTTATTTTGCCTGATGAGTTTTCTTTGGATGGTCTTACCGATTCTAAAAAGTTAAGTGAAAAAAAGCGAGAGTATTTTTATGATCAAATTATGAAGCAAGCAGTTGCGGTTGGAGTAGGTATTATATCTGAAGCAAAGATAGATGAGGTTAATATTTATGAGGCTACTAAGTTAGCGATGAAAGATGCTATTTCTAAGTGTAGTGTTAGACCAGAACATATTTTAATTGATGCCATGCCTTTATCTCTTGATATTCCAACTACTTCTATTATTAAGGGGGATTTTAAAAGTATTACGATAAGTGCGGCTAGTGTTATTGCGAAAGTAACTCGTGATAGAATGTTGGATGAACTTGATAAAAAATATCCAATGTATGATTTTAAAGATAATAAAGGTTATCCTACGAAAAAACACTTGGAAGCAATAGAAAAATATGGTATTATACCTGAACACAGAAAAAGTTATGGACCAGTTAGAGATTTTTTAGAAAAACAGTTAACGTTATTTTAAAAAAATATAATAATATAAGTAGAGGTGTGGTTAGTTATGAGAAATTTATCCAGTATTATTAGTGATATAAAAGTTGGACGTTACCAGAATCATGCTTTTTCTTTAAGTGCAGCTCCAGAGTTTTTGTATCATCATTATTCTGATGGTGGAATTCCTATGGATGAAATGATTATAGCTTCTACTTCTAAACCATCTTTAGATAGAAAAGTAAGTGAAGTTTTGCGTGCTGGTGTTGATTCTGATTTTTATGATTATAGTTTGGTACTTGGAAAGTTTACCGGTGTATATAATGTTTATGACTATCAACCTTTATCTCACGAGGTAAAGAGAAATATATCTTATTTAGATATTGATCCTAAAGAAACAAAAGCTTTTCTAGATAGACAATTTCATAGTATTTGTAAATATTTTCAAGATTATTATCATATTCATGCGGATAGAGTACAACAAGATATTGCTAGAATGTTTCATGTTGGAATAGATGATTCTATTTATTCTAGTCCAATCTGTCGTGATGTTGGTAAAATGTTAGTTGTTAGTTATGTGACTTTTAGAGAGTTAGAATCTGATGTTGTCAATCGATATATTTCATCATTTATTGAAAATGGGGATATGGTTTCTAGATTTGAAAATCTTTGTTTTCAAGTTAGTGATGAAAATACAAGAATGTTGACAAAAGTATAATTTACTAGTATAAGTATATAGAGTTAGGAGGCGTTTCATGGCGAAGAATTTAGTTATAGTCGAAAGTCCAAGTAAAAGTAAAACTATTGAAAAGTATTTAGGTAATGATTATAAAGTAGTTTCTTCTAAAGGACATATTCGTGATTTAGCAACTACCGGTCCTTATGGTCTTGGTGTTGATATTGAAAATGGATTTAAACCTAATTATGTACCTATTAAAGGGAAAGGTTCTGTTATTAAAGAGTTAAAGAAAGATGTTAAAGATAGTGATATGGTCTATCTAGCAAGCGACCCTGATCGTGAGGGAGAAGCAATTGCTTGGCATTTGAAAGATGCTTTAGGAATTAAAGATAATCAATACAAGAGAATTTTATTTCATGAAATTACACATGATAAAGTATTGGATGCTATTAAACATCCTACTGTTATTGATGATAACTTAGTTAAAAGTCAAGAAACACGTCGTATTTTAGATAGAATTATTGGATTTAGATTATCTAAATTATTACAGAGTAAAATAGGAGCTAAGAGTGCTGGACGTGTACAAAGTGTTGCTTTAAAACTTATCGTTGATCGTGAACGAGAAATAGATGCATTTCATCCAGAAGAGTACTGGACAATTACTGCTATTTTTCCAGATTATGAAGCTGTTCTTTTTAAGTATAAGAAAGATGATATAGAGTTAAAGAGTAAAGAAGAAGCGGATAAGGTTTTAAATAGTTTAAGTGATATTTATATTGTAGAGTCTGTCGAGACGAAAGAAAAGTCTCGTAAGAGTAAATTTCCTTTTATTACTTCTACGTTACAACAAGAAGCTTCTACGAAATTAGGTTTTCCTGCCAAAAAGACAATGAGTATAGCTCAAAAGTTATATGAAGGTATTGATCTTGGTAGTGAGACTGTTGGTCTTATTACTTATATGAGAACAGATTCTACTCGTTTGTCAGATGATTTTACGAGGCCTGCTAGAAAGTATATTGAAGAAAAATTTGGTAAAAATTATGTTGGTGTTGTTAAAAAGAGTAAGAAAAAAGATAATGTTCAGGATGCGCATGAAGCAATTCGCCCTACTAGTGTTATGAGAACACCAGAAGTAGTAAAAACACATTTAAGTAGTGATGAGTTTAAATTATATTCCTTAATATATAAACGTACTTTAGCATCTTTAATGGCTGATGCTAAAGTAAATCAAACGACTATTGTTTTTGATAATAATGATTATAAGTTTAAGACTACAGGTCAAATATTACTTTTTGAAGGTTATTTAAAAATTTATAAAGATTATGAATCTAGTGAAGATAAAATATTACCTGAAATTCATGAAAAACAAGAATGTATTACAAATAATGTAGAGTGTTTGCAACATTTTACAAAGCCACCTGCAAGATATACAGAAGCTAAACTTATTAAAGAATTAGAAGAGTTAGGTATTGGTCGCCCTTCTACTTATGCTAAGATTATTGATACTATTAAAGAGCGTAATTATGTAGAAGTAGAGGATAAAAAATTTAAACCTACAGAAATGGGTATTGAAACTACAGATAAGTTACAAGAATTTTTTAGTGATTTGATTAATGTAGAATATACACGTGATATGGAAGAAGATTTGGATAAAATTGCAGAAGGAAAAGAAGTTTGGAATGAAGTGTTAGAACATTTTTATAAATTGTTTGAACCACGTGTTAAAAATGCATTTTCTGATATGGAAAAGAAAGCACCAGAAGAAACGGGAGAAGTGTGTCCTGAGTGTGGTAGCCCTCTTGTTATACGTAAAGGTAAATATGGGGAGTTTGTAGCTTGTTCTAATTATCCAACTTGTAAATATATTAAGAAAGAAAAACATGAAGAAGTAGTAGTTATGGATTGTCCTTTGTGTGATGGTAAAATTATAGAGAGAAAGACTCGTAAGGGTAAAGTCTTTTATGGATGTAGTAATTATCCAAAGTGTAAGTTTGCTTCCTGGGATAAACCAGTTCCTGGTAGTTGTCCAGAATGTGGGAATTATTTAGTTGAAAAAAATGGCAAAGTGAAATGTAGTAGTTGCTCTTATGAGAAGTAATCCCTTGGGATTGCTTTTTTTTGTGTTTTATGATATAATGTAGCCAAATTAGGGGGTACTGTGGTATGTCAAAAACTCAATATAAATTAGTTTCTCAAAATATTCATAATGGTGAGGTTCGGGATATTAATATTACATCTGAAGATTTTGATGATGAAGAAGCAGTTGCGATTTTTCAAGGAAATAGTTTAGCTCAAATCGATTTATTTACATCACAGTTTGTTCATGAAGAAGAGATGAAGAGACGTCTTTTTGAACAGGGTAGAATATCTAGTATGGATGATAATGTATTTATCGTTTATCAAGATAAACAACATAGATTGTCTTATTATGATTTGGTTTTTAATCGTGGAATTAATGATGATACTAAAAAACTTCGTGAAGTTGCGAAAAGTTATCTAGCTAAAGGTGAAGTTTCTCATTTAGATGGTCTTCGTATTATTCGCTCTTTTGTTGATAATGTGAATGTAAATTCTGGTTTTAGAAGTTTTGTTTATAGTGGATGTACTGGTATCTATGATAAGTTTTTGAAAGCTATTTTAGGAGGAAATTATTCTTCTTTTTCAAGACAGTTAAGTGATAATAAAGTTGGTTGGGCAACGCAATCTTATTCTTTACTTAGAAATTTAGTAGAAGCAAAAAATAGATATCAAAAGTTATCTATGTTATCTGCTGATGCGGTTAATAATGCTAAAAAAATAAGAGATTATCAAAGTGCGTTACGTGAGACAGCAAAAGATGATTTGATTTTAATTACAGATGGTGCTTCTAGTTATGGCCAAATGTCATTATTTAGTTTTATGGCACCTCCTAAGGTTGTTCCAGAACCTGTTAAGTTATCTAAGAAAAAAGGTAAAATAGAACTATTACATGATGATTATGTTGATAGAAATGAGAAAGTTAGATACGTTTTATCTACTATTCATAAATTACAGGGTAGAGTTTTTTCTCGAGAACGTGGACAAAAGTTTGATGTTAGAGTTTTTCCTAATATAGAAATACCAGAGGAAGATATTAGAGCGTTTAATGGACTTATAGATAGTAGTACTAAGACATATATTTCTGAGTATTTAGGATATTTATCAACGAAAAGAGAAAACGATAAAGTTGGATATTATTCTTATGCTTTATCTGAAAATATGAGTTCTGTTTGGGATACTATTTGTAGAAGAGTTCATCGTCGAGATGTTTTAGATGGTGCATATGCTTGGTCAAAGTTGTATAATAGATATGTAGAAGCTAACCAGAAGGGTGATAGTTATGGAAAAGTGTATCAAAAGCAATAAACATCTTGAAGAGTATTTAGATTATTTAAAGTATCAAAAGAATTATTCTTCTTATACTGTTGATAATTATCAAAGAGATATTTTAGAGTTTTTAGAATATTTACAAAGAGAGGGATTAAATTATAAAAGCGTAGTCTATAGTGATTTACGCTTTTTTCTCATGTATTTAAAACAAGATAAGAATGATAAAAATTCTTCAATTGATAGGAAATTAAGTTCTCTTAGAGGATTTTATCAATATTTAGCAAATGAAGGTGTTGTTAAAAATAATGTGTTTACCTTATTAAGTGGTCCTAAGAAAGAAAAGAAGTTACCTAGATATTTTGAATATAATGAGTTAGAGGATTTGTTTTTAGCTTGTGATTTATCTACGGCATTAGGACAAAGAGATCGGCTTATATTGGAAATGCTATATGCTACTGGTGTTAGGGTAGGAGAATTGGTATCTATTAAAGTTTCTGATATTAACTTTTCATCTAGACATGTGTTAATTTTAGGTAAAGGTAATAAAGAAAGAATTGTTCCTTATGGAGATTATTGTGAAGAAATACTAAAGTTATATTTAAAAAAGGGATATCTAGAGTTAAATAAAGAAAATAGTCCCTATCTATTTTTAAATAATAGAGGAGGTAAATTAACGGAAAGAGGTGTTCGTTATTTATTAGAACAAATTATTGAAAAAACAAGTATACAAAAACATATTTCTCCTCATATGATTCGTCATAGTTTTGCTACTCATTTATTAAATCAGGGATGTGATTTAACAACTGTTCAAAAGTTATTGGGACATGAGAGTATAAAAGCTACACAGATTTATACACATGTTACAACGGATCGATTGAAGAGTGTTTATGAGCATAGTTTTCCGAGGGCAAAAATTGATTCTTCTGATAAGTAGAAAGATAATATTTTAATATATTGTCTTTTTTCTTTGTTTTTCTTTTCAAAATGGGCGTATTTGCGATATAATGATATTAGTTTGGTGGGTGATGTTATGGAGATAGAATTTTCTTCACAAGAAGAATTGTACAAAAGAGTACAACCTGCTTTGAGAGCAAAACTTGCTGAATTGCATCGTTTAGGTTATCCTTATATTCATATTATTGATATTTGGAATTATTTGATTGAAACTAGATGGAAGAAGGCTAAGGATTTAACGCTTTCTGATATTGTTTCTGATATATTGCATGTGGATAATCGTAGATTAGATGAATATATGAAAGGAAAAATTGCGAAAAAGAGAAGAAGTCAAGAAGAGATTGAGACAATTTAGAGAGGTGGATGAGGTATGAAGAAAGACAAGAAGAATAAAGGTAAAGTAATACGTACAGCGATTTATTTAGTATTGTTTGTTGTTGTATTATGCTTTTTATGTATTCCTTTATTTCGTGATTTAAAATTTGGATTGGATTTACAAGGTGGATTTGAAATTTTATATAAAGTAGAATCTATTGATGGATCTCGTATGACTCATGATAAAGTGATGGCTACTTATAAAACATTAAGTAAACGTATCGATAGTTTAGGTGTTACAGAGCCAGAGATTATTATTGAGGGTAATGATCAGATTAGAGTTAAACTTGCAGGGGTTACTAATCCAGAAGAAGCAAGAAAACAATTATCAACTGTTGCGACATTATCTTTCCGTGATACAGATGATAATTTGTTAATGACAAGTGATGTTTTGGAATCTGGTGGGGCTAAAGTCAGTCAGGATCAGTCTGGAAAGCCAGCTGTTGCATTATCAGTAAAAGATAAAGATGAGTTTTATAAAGTTACTAATAAAGTAAAAGATTATAGTCAAAATATGATTGTTATTTGGCTTGATTATAATGAAGAAGAAGATAGTTATGCTAATGAAGGAAGTATGTGTGGTACTGAAGAGTCTAATTGTTTAAGTGCTGCGACTGTATCTCAAGGTTTTGCTAGTGATGTTATTATTCAAGGTAATTTTACAGAAGAAGAAGTAGAGAACTTAGTTGATTTAATTAATAGTGGTTCTTTACCAAGTAAACTTACAGAAATATCTTCTAATACAGTAGGAGCATCCTTTGGTGATACGACATTAAAAACTACTTTTATTGCTGGTGTTATTGGTATTAGTTTAGTTATTTTATTCTTACTTATTGCTTATCATTTTGTTGGTTTTGTATCTGCAATTATGATGTTAATTTATACATTTTTGGTATTTGTTGTATTCTGGGTCGTAGGAGGAGTTTTAACTTTGCCTGGTATTGCGGCATTGATACTTGGAATTGGTACAGCGGTCGATTCTAATATTGTCACGTTTGCTAGAATAAAAGATGAACTGTATCGAGGGAAAAGTTTACCAAATGCTTATAAAGAAGGTACGAAAGAAAGTTTAAGTGCTATATTAGATGCTAATATTATTGGTTTACTAGTTGCTGTTATTATGTTTGTTTTTGGTGAATCTAGTATTAAAGGTTTTGCTACAATGCAAATTATAACTATTTTTGTTATTATGTTTACAATGGTATGGTTAACAAGAGTGTTATTAAGATTGTTTGTTAAAACTGGATATTTTGATGATAAACCAGAGTTATTTATTAATGTTAAAAAAGAAAATATACCTGATGTTTCTCGTAATGAAGAAGTTAAGGTTGTACCATTAAAGAATTTTAATTTCTTTAAATATACAAAACGTTTTGTAGGACTTTCTATCGTTATTATGGTAGCAGGTATTGCAATGTATTTTGTACAAGGATTTAATTTGAGTGTTGATTATCAATCTGGAACAGATATTTCTATTGTTACAGAAGAGAAAGTTACTAATAAAGAACTTAGTAAGGATTTAGAGGAATTAGGACTTACAAAGAGAAGTATTGAAGTAAATTCAGAAGAGACTAAAATATTAGTTAATGATGTTTTAGAGGGTGAAGAAGTAGATGAAGTAACACAATACTTTGAAGAAAAATATGCTGCTAAAACAAATATTGGTGTTGTTTCTAATATTGTTCAACAAGAGTTAGTTAAAAATGCTATTTTATCTGTTATTATTTCTTTAGTAGGTATCATTATTTATATTTCTATTCGTTTTAAATTTAGTTATGCAGTAGGTGGAGTTATTTCTCTATTACATGATGTGTTGTTTATCTTTGCTTTATTTACAATATTCCATTTAGAGATTTCTACTATGTTTATAGCTGCAATTCTTGCCATTATTGGATATTCTATAAATGATACGATTGTTACTTTTGATAGAATTAGGGAAGAACTTGGTAATGTTAAAGAGAAGAAACTTACAAAGAAGATTGTTTGGGATGTTACAAATAGAGCAGTTTGTGAAACCTTTGTTAGAACTGTTCATACCTTTATTGCTACATTGATTCCAATTGTTGTATTAATCTTCTTAGGTTCACAAGAAATCTTAACATTTAACCTTGCTATGTTATTTGGATTTATTGCTGGTGCTTATTCTTCTATTTATATTGCTGCTGTTATCTTTGCCGCAATTGAATCTAAAAATATTACAAAACCTAAAAAGCCAAAGAGAATATATACTGATGAATTTGAAGAAAAAATGGTGAAAGGTGTTAATTGTTAATATACTGGAGGTGGTATTTTGTCTCATGCAAAAGATGAACTTACAGTTCAGGATGTGCTGGAACAAGCAAAAACGTATATTACAGATGAAAATCAATTACAATTTATAGAAAAAGCATATCTTTTCGCAAAAGAAAAACATGCTGGTCAGTATCGTAAAACGGGTGAAGATTATATCATTCACCCTTTAAATGTCGCTATGATACTTACGACGATTTATGCCGATTATCAAACAATTGCAGCTGGTTTTTTACATGATGTGTTAGAGGATTGTGATTGTACTCCAGAAGAGATGGAAGAACAGTTTGGACCTGAGGTTACAAAGTTGGTACAAGGGGTTACAAAACTTAGTAAAATTCATTTTTCTACTGAAAATGATTATTTAATTGATTATTATAAAAAGATTATTGTTGGTATGAGTGAAGATGTTAGAGTTATTATTATTAAACTTGCTGATCGTCTTCATAATATGCGAACGCTCTGGGCGACACCACCAGATAGACAAAAAGTAAAAGCAAAGGAGGCATTAGAAATATTGGCTCCTATTGCTCACCATTTGGGTATTCATAAAATAAAAAGTGAGCTAGAGGACTTGGCTTTACGTTATTTAAAACCTGATGTATTTTATGATATTGCAGAAAAGTTAAATAAAACAAAATTGGAACGTGATCGTACGGTTGTAGAGATGCAACAAGAGGTTTCTGATTTACTTACAGAGCATCATATTAATCATGAGATTAAAGGGCGTGCTAAGTGTATTTATAGTATTTATAATAAGTTAAATAAAGGTAAGAAGTTTAGTGATATTTATGATTTGTTAGCATTACGTATTTTAGTACATACGGAACAAGAATGTTATTTGGCTCTTGGTATTATTCATTCTAAGTTTCGGCCTTTGCCAAAGAGATTTAAAGATTATATAGCGATGCCTAAACCTAATATGTATCAATCTTTACATACAACAGTCTTTGGTATTGATGGATATTTGTTTGAAATACAGATTCGTACTTACGATATGGATGAAGTTGCAGAAAATGGTATTGCTTCTCATTGGGCGTATAAAGAGAACAAAGGCTCTAATAAAACGGCTAATTTACAATCTACAACAGAACAAAAGCTTCAGTTTTTTAAATCTATTATTGATTTAAGTAAAGATAAAATGAGTAGTGAAGAGTTTGTTAATAGTGTTAAGGATGAAGTTTTAAATAATAATATTTATTGTTTTACTCCTAAAGGTGATGTTATTGAGTTGCCAAAGGGAGCAACACCAATTGATTTTGCTTATAAGATTCATACAAAAGTAGGAGAGACTACTACTGGCGCTATTGTCAATAATGCTATTGTTCCACTAAATTATGAATTACAAAACAATGATATTGTACGTATTATAACAAATAAAAATGCAACTCCTTCTATGGAGTGGATTAATATTGTAAAAGCGACAACTACTAGAAATAAAATTAAAAACTTCTTTAGTAAAAATGAAAAAGAAGTTTATATGGAACGTGGTAAATATAATTTAGAAAAAGAATTACGTAAGAAAAAAATTGCGTTGTCTGATTTTTCTAGTGATGAAAATTTAAAAGCGTTAAATGAAGAATTTAAGTTGGATAGTATGGATGATATTTATCTAGCAGTTGGTAATGGTAAAACGTCTGCACTTTCTCTTATTAATTTCTTATATAAAGAGCCAGAAACTGTTCAACCTAAGAATATAAAAGTTACTTCTAAGAATATGGATGCTGATATTATTGTTAGTGGTATCGATAAAGTTAGAGTTAACTTAGCCAATTGTTGTTGCCCTGTATATGGGGATGATATTATTGGATATATTACAAAAGGTAATGGTATTACTGTTCATAGGACAAATTGTCATAATTTGGAGATGTTAGAAACTAGAACATTAGAGGTTCATTGGAATAGTAATGTTAATAAAAGATATTTAACGAATATTTTGATATATACCAATACTCATGAAAATCATATGTTAGATTTAATGCAAGTTATTTCTAGTATGAATGTTAGTGTAGATGGTATTAAAACGATGAGTAAAGTAGATACTATTTTATATGAAGCAAGTATTTATGTAACTGGTCTTGAACAATTAACAAAATTATTTTCAGCTTTAGAAAAACAAAATTATGTAGATCATTGTGAGAGGTTGATGCGATGAGAGTTTTAATTCAAAGAAGTGGTAAGGCTTCTGTTGTAGTTGATAATCAAGTGGTTGGTAAAATAGATAGTGGGCTAGTAGTCTTTGTTGGTTTTACTGACGGAGATTCTATAGAACAAATATCTTATTTAGCAAAGAAGATTGTTAATCTTAGAATTTTTCCTGATGAAAATGGGGTTATGAATAAAAGTATTTTAGATTATGGTGGAAAAATCCTTTCTGTTTCGCAATTTACATTATATGCTGATTGTAAAAAGGGAAATCGACCTAGTTATATTGCTGCAATGAATAATCATGAAGCAATTCATTTTTATGAATTATTTAATGAGGAGTTGCGTAAATATGTAGAAGTAGAGACTGGTGAATTTGGTGCTGATATGGATGTTTCTATTACCAATATTGGTCCTACAACTATTTGGATTGAAAGGTAAGATAATATTGAAAAAAGGGATAAGTTATCCATTATTTAATTTCACAATATTTTTATTATTACTGTT
>CALVSC010000037.1 GCA_944358855.1 uncultured Bacilli bacterium
GTTAGCTCAGTTGGTAGAGCAACTGACTCTTAATCAGTGGGTCTAGGGTTCGAATCCCTAACAGTCCACCATAATAAAAATAAAGCTTAGTATTTACTAAGCTTTTTTATTTTATAAATCTTCATCCATTCTTTCAAATACAACAATAGTTTGTTCAATAGAACCAGTAGGTATACTAAAACCATTAATACTTTTATTACCAATTTTATTAGTAAACACCTTATAAAGTTTCCAACCATTTTCATAATAATAATTAATAAGTAATTCTAACTTATAAGGAGAAAGGCCTCCACTACTTTCATCTACAAAAGATTTTACCATATACTTAGGATTAATATTTTGAAAATCTTCAGGAATACCCAACTCTTCATAAACGTCTTTTTCTAAATCTTTCTGTTTATTATCAAATAATGGTAATTGATCTTCTCTTCTTTCCAAAGCAAACTTTTTATTACCTAACATATCTAAAAAAGCATCTACTCTAGCAATCAAACTAGTATAATCAATTCCCCAATTACTTAAAATCTTAGTTTCCAACAAAGATAGATTAGAAAAACATTCTTTTACTTTCATAAAATGTTCATAACATTTACTAATTCTCTCCTGTGAATAACTATCTTCATCATTAAAAGCATTAACATCTTCATTAAAATCCCTTACTTTATGAGAAAGTTTTTTAACAATTTTCCCAATTCTTTTAATTCTATCCTTAACTTCATCATCCTTTAATGCTTTTTTTAAATACTTTTCTTCTTTACTATCTAAATCAGTATCTACATCAAAATCCTCACTATGATTTTTTGAATAATAATAAAACATTATTTTTAACTTATCATCATCCAACAAATAATTTGTAAAAGCTCCATAAATATATCCATTGCACTCATACAAATAAATAGGATCATAAATAATATCAGTGACTTCTCCATTTCTTTCTTCTTGTAAAATAAAACCACATTGAGAAATAACTTCTTCAGTAATATCTATCACTTTCCTGACAACAATACTATTATCTTTCATAACAACACCACCTAAAAATATTATAACACCAAGTAAAAAAAACTAAAAATATAATTCTTAGTTTTTCTTTTCTAAAAAAGCTCGAAATAATTTTTCACTATATAAATCATGTTCAAACTCTAACATTCTCTCTGGATGCCACTGTACTCCTATTTGAAAAGGATGATCAGGGTTTTCAATTGCTTCAATCAATCCATCATCCGATCTAGCTACCACATCAAAATTACCACCATCATAAACTGTAAAATTATGAAAAGAATTTACTCTAATATAATCTTTTCCTATGATTTGACGTAATTTAGAACTCTCTTTAATTGTAACAAAATGATGATAATCATCCTCATCATTATTATGCTGTCCACCACCTATTCCAACCAAATCTCTTCCTGTTTTCCAAACAGCCATAGACTGCATTCCCTGACAAATACCTAATAATCTTAGACGATTTTTAATCGCATAATCAATCAAATAGAAATCCCAATTACCAATAATATCTCCACCAGGTAATAAAATACCATCTACGCCTTTTAACTTTTTCAATAATTCTTCTTCTGTAGCATCATCACATACACGAATAACTTCTCCTCCAAAAGAAGTAATCGCTTTTTGATAATAAGAATTTCTCTCATCCCCATTTTCTGGTCGAATCAACAACAAAACTTTCATAAAAAAGAAGGAAAGTCTATCTTAACTTTCCTTTAACTCCCTTCATACCTTTTACTCCACCATGAGCTGCAAAACCTTGTAAAATGTTAGATTCGAAAGAATGAGTTTTACTAACACGTTTCTTATAATCTTTAACACCAATACGAATCATCTCATCTAAAACAGAAGAGAAATCAATTCCTTTTGCTTCCCATAAATAGAAAGCCAAACTTCCAGGAATAGAGTTAATTTCGTTAATATAAACTTTATTTTTATCTTCATCAATTAAAAAGTCAATTCTACTATTACCAGAAGATCCCAACGCTCTAAAAGCCTCTACTGCAACTTTTTCTACTTCTTCTCTAACTTTATCATCTAAATCAGCAGGTAGCTTTCTGTTAGCAGAAGCCATCCCTTTAGAAGTACCCTTAACAGGAGCCTTGGCACCTTTTAATTTACCTTTGCCTCCTCCAATATATTTATCAGCATAAGTTAAAAACTTGTTACCAGAAAGTACTTCTTCAATTTCACTAACTTTTTGATGTTCATAATTACCCATAACAGCAATATTAACTTCTTTTAAATTCTTAACGACTTCTTCTACTAATATCTTTTTATCATATTGAATCGCATCATCAATACCTTCAATCAACTCATCACGATTACCACAAACACTAATACCTACACTTGAACCTGTAGTAGCTGGCTTAACAATAACTGGGTATTTAATCTTTTCAATCTTTTTAATAACTGCTTCACTATCCTGTTTATAATCAACATCATAAAACCATACATAATCAGTCATTGGCAACTTCGCTTGTTTCCAAATATCTTTCATATATACTTTATCTTGTCCTACAACAGATGCATAAACATCACTACCAACAAAAGGAACACCAATTGTTTGTAAATAACCTTGTAATCCACCATCTTCTACATTAGTACCATGAACAACAGGTAAAATAATATCTACATCTGTAATAATAGATTTAGGAAAACTTTTCTTCTGTAAAACATAAGAACCATTCTTACAATATAAAACTACATTTTTAGCATATTTTTTAATTAAAGATAAATCTTGATAAACTTCAATATCTTTTAACATATTTCCTGTATACCATTCTCTATCCTTTGTTATATAGATAGGAATAATATCATACTTCTCCTGATCCAATTTATTCATTGCTTGCATTGCTGAAATAATACTAACTTCATGCTCTACTGTTTCTCCACCATAAATAACTCCAACTTTAATTTTCATAATAACATCTCCTATTCATTATAAGTATCTGGCAAATCATTTTCAAATAATGCATAAACCTCATTCTGAGTCGCTAAATTTCCAATAAAAGAATATGCATCACGAACATCATTCATAACCACAATTTTATCCTTCTCAAAACCTTTTGACAACAATCCTTCTCTAATCGGTTTTGTTTTATGTTCACCAACTAAAACTACATAGTCAGCAACTGTCCCAATTTGTTCTCCAAACTTTTTATTATAATAATCTTCTTTCTCACCCAGTTCTATCATTCCAGGTGTAACAACAACTTTGACACCAGGCATCATTCCAAGTACTTTAACAGCATTTTCTGCTCCAACTGGATTTGAATTATAAGCATCATCAATTTGATAAAAATTACCCAGTCTCTTTAATTCCAATCTATGTTCTACTGGTTTAACACCCTTAACTGCTTCTTGTAATTCAGCAATAGAAATATCAAACTCATGACCAAAAGCAATACCCGCTAAGATATTATAAACATTATGATCACCTAATAACTTAGTTTCAAACGGATATTTAGTATTATCACCTTTAAACATAACAGAAAAACTTGTTCCTTTACTAGAACATTTAATATCCACAGCTCTAACATCAACATCCTTATTATCAATACCAATCCAAATAACTCTAACTTTATTTTTCAACTGATAATTAACTTGTTTAGGATCATCACCATTTAAAACAGCAAATCCATCACTAGGTAATGACTCAATAAGTTCAAACTTACCATCTATAATATTCTGTTCACTACCGAAAGTACTTAAATGTGCAGTCCCGATTCTTGTTAAAATACCATATTGAGGACGAACTAATTTACAAAGGCCTTTAATCTCTCCTTTAACATAAGCACCCATTTCAGCAATAAAAATATCATGAAACTTAGTTAAATGATTATTAACAGTCATAATCAACCCATTATAAGTATTTAGATTTCTTGGTGTTGGTAATGCATTATATTTAACATTTAAAATATCACTTAAAATATTTTTACTACTAGTCTTACCATAACTACCAGTAATACCAATAATCTTTAAATTAGGCATACTCTTCAACTTAGCCTGTGCTTTATGTTTATAATAACAATAAACACATCTTTCAATCGGAAAATTAATAATATTAGCAAAATATACAAGCAATGGATTTAAAACAACCATAACAGAAAGTATCGTAAACATAACCCAAACAAAATGAGAATCATCATTTCTTAGCAATAAAAGAACAATAGGAATTAAATAAAGAATACTAAGCGTAACAGATAATCTCTTAATTCTTGCCGTTACAACTAAAGGTTTTTTATTTTGATCTTCTGCTAAACGATTCCTCCATACATAAGCAAGCAATATAAACAAGCCATATAAAACAAGAGCTAAAATAATAGCAAATCTATCAATATCATAAACAACAAACACTCCAATAAGACATAATAAAACTGCTGCTAAATCGAGATCGAAAAATACTTTAAAGTTTTTAAATAGCCATTTTAAATAACGATTATTTTCATTATACAAATTCTGTTGTAACATATGAAAATATCTTCTGGTTTTACAAACTGTACATATAAATATACATAAAATTAAAAATAAATATATTAAAATCATAAAATCCTCCTAAATAAAATTATTAAGGATAGCAACCACTCTAGGTAAATTTTCTAAATATGCATAATGTGTTCCTGGTAAAACAATAAGTGCTGCATCATACATAATCTCTTCTAACATCTTTGCAGACTCCACTGGCTCTTCCTCATCGTTTTCACCCCATATTAATAATGTTGGTTCTTCTATCTGTTTTGCAAAAGTAGATAAATCTTCATTTACCACTTCCACTAACGTCTGTCTCATAATTGGACTAGCTGCTCGATAATCTCTAGAACCAATATATTTTTTCATATACTCTCCTAATTCATTAAGACCAGGTAAAGTTTTTAATTTCTTTAAAATTCTTGTAGATAATGGCAACTTCTTTTGTAATCGAATACACGGACTACCAAATAACACTAATTTTTCAATTGGATGATTGGAAGAATACTTAATAGCAACTCTTCCTCCAAAGGAATGTCCCATAATAATTGGTTTCTTAATTTTTAATTCTTTTACAAAATCCTCTAGCAGCAACACATAATCGCTAATAGTCCAAGGTTTCGGTGGCTCTTCACTTTGTCCAAACCCTGGAAAATCTAAAATAGTGATACGAAAGCGATCGGAAAAAGGATCACCCAACGGTTTCATCATTTCTATATTTTGCCCCCAACCATGTAAAAGCAAAATATCCTTCCCCTCACCATATTGTATGTAATTAACAGAAATTCCTCTAATAGTTATTTTCATCTCATCACCTACTAAAACAATTATATCATAAAACAAAAGGTATTCCAAAGAACAGACAAGATTTTACAACCAAAAAACGTAAAAAAGAGAAAGACTTTACTCTTTCTCTTCATCTTCATGAATTTGATCAATAATTTTCTCTATATGTTCTCCATATTCAATAGAAGTATCATAGATAAATTTAAGTTCTGGTGTATGCCTAATATCAATACGTTCTGCTAACTTTGTACGAATGAAAGGGCTAGCACCTTCTAAAGCTTCCAAAACTTCTTCCTTTTTCTCATCATCTAAAACTGTAAAATAAACTTTACAAAAACTATAATCACTTGTTGTATCACAATCTGTAATAGTTACAAATTTTAAACTTTCATCTCTTACTTCTGTCATTAATATAGAACTAATTTCTTGTTGAATCAAATGATTTAATCTTTCAACTTTAATACTTGCCATAATAGTACCTCCTATTTGGTATTATCTTTTAACTTCTACTAAGTCATAGATTTCAATAATATCTCCCTCTTTATAATCCTGACAATTTTCAAGAGTAATACCACAATCCATTCCCTTAGTAACTTCTTTTACTTGATCTTTTTCGTGTTGTAAAGTATTAACTGCACCATTATAAATAACAACATCATCACGAATAATACGAGCTTTTTCATTATTTCTAACAACACCACTCATTACATGACATCCAGCAATAAGACCAACTTTAGAGAATTTAAAGATTTGACGAATCTCTAGTTTTCCAGTTACTTTCTCCTCATATTCTGGATCAAGCATACCTTTCATCGCATCTTCCATATCTTCTACTACTTTATAAATAATATCATAGGTACGAATTTCAACACCATATTCCTTTGCATCATCTTCTGCTTGAGAATTAGCACGTACATTAAATCCAATAATAATAGCATCACTTGCTCTAGCTAAAACAACATCACTCTCTTTGATACCACCAACAGCACCACGAATAACATTGATTTTAACTCCCTCAACATCTATTTTTTCTAAAGATGATTTAACAGCCTCTAAACTACCATTTACATCTGCCTTTAATATAACGTTTATCTCTTTAACACCATCTTGAATTCTACCAAATAAATCTTCTAATGATAAACCACTTAAATTAGTATCTTTCTCTTTCGCTCTTAATCTTCTTTCTTCTGCAATTTGTTTTGCTTGTTTTTCAGATTCAAAAGCCATAAACTTATCACCTGCATTAGGAACATCACTAAGTCCTGTAACCTCAACTGGTGTAGATGGTAATGCTTCAACAATATTTTGTCCTAAATCATTTTTCAAAGTACGAACCTTACCGTAAATAGTACCAACAACAACAGGATCTCCTAAACGTAAAGTACCATTTTGAATAAGTAAGGTTGCTACACTACCAACTTTACTTGTCTTCTTAGACTCTATAACGACACCACTAGCATATCTAGCTGGATTTGCTTTATATTCTTGCATTTGAGCAACAAGCAAAATATTTTCTAACAACTCAGGAACTCCCTCTCCTGTTGCGGCAGAAATCTTATTAACAATAACATCTCCACCCCATTCCTCAGGAGTAAGTCCATTTTCCACAAGACCACTCATAACACGATCAACATTAGCATCTGGTTTATCAATCTTATTAATTGCAACAATAATTGGGACACCTGCAGCTTTAGCATGATCAATAGCTTCTTTCGTTTGAGGCATAACACCATCATCAGCAGCAACAATAATAATAACAATATCCGTAATAGAAGCACCACGTGCTCTCATCTCAGTAAAAGCAGCATGTCCTGGTGTATCAATAAAAGTAATCTTCTTACCATCACAAGTAACAGAATAAGCACCAATTGCTTGTGTAATACCACCAGCTTCTCCTCCTGCTACATTACTCTTACGTATATAATCTAACAAAGTTGTTTTACCATGATCTACATGCCCCATAATAGTAACAACTGGAGGTCTTTCTACTAAATCTTCTTCTTTATCTTCTATTTCAAAATTTTCAAAATTAGAAATATCAGCAGTTTCTTCTTTCTTTAATGTCTTATTATAATCAGCAACTAAAATCTCAGCTGTTTCAAAATCGACAGATTGATTTACATTAGCCATAACACCTAAACCCATCAATTTTTTAACAACATCAATAGCCTTTACTCCCAATGCTTCAGCTAACTCAGAAACACTCATTCCTTGCTTATATAAAACAACATTTTCATCATTAGTAGCTTCATTCTTTTGTAATTTCTCACGATGTTTATAAATCTTTTTCCTTTCTTTTAAGAAATCGGACTTTTTATTATCATTTTTCTTTTGAGATTTTGGTTTTACTTTTTCAAAAGAAGTAGAATTATCTAAATCGAACTTAGTATTCATTGCCAACTCTTCTGCTTTATCCATAACTTCTTCTTCATAAAGTTTAGACTCCAAATCTTCAATATCACCTTCAACATAATCCTCTTGATCCTGAAGTTCATTATCAAGTAAAATAATATCCGTTTCATCTAAAGGAGTAGTCTCATCTTCATACTTAATTCCGATCTTATCACATAAAGCCTTGATTTCTTCTACACTTTTACCAACATCTAATGCATAATCCTCGATATTCATCATACCTCTTCACCTCCATATTATTTTTCTATTTTTTCTTTTATTTCATCATATACACTCTCTTCTATATTACATTCCAAATGACGTTCAAGAATTTTTTTCTTTTTTGCTTGTTCTAATACTTGAACATCTCTTTTAATATATGCACCTCTACCATTCATTTTACCAGTTTCATCTACTAAAACTTCTCCCTCTGGAGTACGAACAATACGAAGCAATTCTGCTTTAGGTAATTTTTCCCTTGTAACAACACAAGTTCTTAAAGGTATTTTCTTTACTTTCATAAGCACCTCCTAAATTATCTAAAATTAATTCCAGCCTCTCTTGCTTGCTCTGTTGTCTTAATATCAATTTTATAATGAGTAAGCTTACTAGCTAAACGAGCATTCTGACCTTTTTTACCAATAGCAAGTGAGAAATTATCACCATCAGCAATAACCATTGCTTCTTGCTTTTTAGGATCAGTAATACAAACAGTCAAATCTTTAGCTGGACTCAAAGCATTTTCAATAAATACTGCTGGATCTTTATCATACTTAACAACATCCAACTTCTCTCCATGTAACTCTTCAATAATACGGGCAATCCTGCTACCCTTTTCTCCAATACAAGCTCCGATTGGATCAATATTAGAATACTCTGAATATACAGCCACTTTACTTCTATTACCAGCATCTCTTGCCACACTATATAACATAATAGTACCATCAGCAAGTTCTGGAATTTCAAGTTCAAATAATCTCTTTACAAAACCATAATGTGTTCTACTTAACAAAATAAGTAAATTCTTTCCACTATTATCTACTTTTGTAACATAAACTTTTATTTGAGAACCCATTTCAATCTTTTCTCCAGGAATAATATCCTTCTTAGGTAAAATTCCATTAGTACGACCTAAATCAATAAAGTAATTATCCGTATCCTCTAAAGCAACAGTACCAACTAATAACTCATCTTGTTTATCACCAAACTCTTCCATGATACTATTTCTTTCAGCCTCACGAATCTTTTGAATAACAACCTGTTTAGCAGTAGATGCTGCAACTCTTCCAAAATCCTTTGGAGTAACTTCTTTATCGATAGTATCCCCTACCTCTAAAGTCTTATCAATTTTTTTAGCATCACTCAACTTGATTTCAACATCAGGATTAAAATAGCTATATTCTTCTGTTTCTTCTTCACTATCTTCCTCCTCATCATCAGTATAATGTTCAAAAAGATAGTCCTCATATTCTTCTTTTGTCATCTTATCATCTGGAACAACAGTTAAATAAGAATATACTTTAATTTCACCAGTTGCTCGATCAAACAATACTTTAACGTTCGTTTTAGAATTAAAATTCTTTTTATAAGCTGATGTAAGCGCTAACTCCATAGCATCATACACAACATCTGGATCAATATTTTTTTCTTTAACAATGTTATCTAAAGCTTTTAAAAACTCTTTACCATTCATGATTACTCTTCTCCCTTCTCTTTAGAATAAATATCAACTTCATAAATATTATCCTCTAAAACATGATTATCATCGATAAGTTTATTGATTATTCTAGAAGCTTCCGTAATTAAGTTTAAATCAATCATATCATGACTATCTAAAACAACATTTAAAATATCCTTTCCCTCTTCTGTAGAAACAAATACATCATCTACAAATACTCCTAAATGACTAATATCCTTTCCTACTAAAGAAATAATCTTTTCTTTCATACTTCACCTCCTAGAAATAATAAGAGTGGGAAAAAATTCTTTTCCCACTCCTTTCTGTACATAGTATAGCATACTTTTTTTAAAATACAAACAAATATCTTTAAATTCAGCATTTTTTATGCTATTCTGTAATAAGGTGATTATATGAAAGAAGAAAGACAAAAAATCATAAATTGGAAAGGCGTACTAATAGCCTTTGGTATTTTTCTATTATTTTATTATAGTGCTTATTTTCAACTGATTCCCGTAGCCATATTTAATATTGATTTAAAAAACATGTCGGAATCATTAAATGTAATATTATCAACATTCTCTAATATTATTTTATTACTGATATTAGTATTAATATTTAGAAAAAATTTAATAAAAGAATGGAAAATATTTAAAAGTAATCTTTTAGAAAATTTAGATACAGGTGTAAAATTCTGGTTAATTGGTTTAGCAATCATGATGATGTCTAATATTATTATTAATTTCGTACTAAACTTAGGACAAGCAGCCAATGAACAAGCAGTACAAGGTATGATAAGTGCTCTTCCTTGGTTAATGTTAATAAATGCCGGACTTATTGCTCCTGCAACAGAAGAATTAGTATTTAGAAAAAGTTTCAAATTAGCTTTTCCAAATAAATATTTATTTGTAATAATATCAGGATTAATATTTGGTGCACTACACGTAGTAACAACAATGACTACTCCATTAGAACTTTTATATATTATTCCATATGGAGCACTAGGAGCAGCATTTGCTTGTATGTATCAAAAAACAAACACTATCTTTACAGATATTTCTATGCATATGTTTCATAATACAGCATTAATATTATTATCAATTCTAGTATAAAAAAAGCTTTCTAATTTTAGAAAGCTCTTTTTTATTTTACTTTTATACCACGCTTAATATTAACATCAAAGAATACTAATAAGAAACATAATACGCCTTGAAGAATAAGTGTAGCAAAATAAGAAATCCAATAATTATCAAATACTAATAAATTCATATAAATTAATGTATAGAACAAATAATTAACAACGAATGCAAAAATATATGTTAAATAGATTAATATAAATGAACTATTTGTATTAGATATAATAAATTGATAAATGGTAAGGTTAACAAATTGACTAATAACATAACCACAGAAACCTCCGCAAATATCATAAAAATTAAAACTTTGACCTACTACAAAACTCATTAGAAAACTAAATACTACTAAACCTACTCCACTACAAGATATTGCTACAATAGATTTTCCATATCCATACTTTTTAGTAATAAAATTTGTAATAAAATAAATAACAGGTAATATAAAAAGCGAATATGTTAAACTTACATTATCGAAAGAAAATGTGTAATCTTTTAAAGCTTGAGCAAGAATCACAACGGTTGTTAATAATAAGACATATACCCACCAACCTTCATGTTCAACTTCTAATACTTGTTCAATATCTTTTTCTTTTGTATCGTATTTTTTTGACACTCTTTTGCTACTTGATTTAGCTTTCTTCGAAACATTACTTGCCATAACATCCTACCCTTTCTATTATAAAAGTATTGTAACATAAAAAAAGTAAGAAGAGAAGTAGTAAATGAAAATATTTATAATTAGCAAAACACAAAAATATATAATATAATATTATTTAAGGATGTGATAATATGGATATAAAAAAGATAGAAAAAGACCTAAAAACTACACTTTCACCAAATCGATATAAACACAGCTTATTAGTAGCCAAAAAAGCCAAAGAGCTTGCCAAAATTTATCATATAGATGAGAACAAAGCCTATCTAACAGGTCTTATTCACGATATAGCAAAAGAACTATCAGAAGAAGAAAACAAAAAGTGGATAACAATTGGAAATCTATCAAATGATTTAGAAAAAAAAGAAAACAAAAATATAAAGCATGCTGATATTGGTGCCGTAATAGCAAAAGAAAAATATAAATTAGATAACGATATATGCAATGCTATAAAATACCATACAATAGGAAATAAAAATATGAATACACTTGCAAAAATTATATATATATCCGACAAAATTGGCAGAGAAAAAGTACCAACAAACTTAATTCCAGTAATAGATTTAGCAAAAGAAGATTTAGATCAAGCACTACTCTATTGCCTTCAACAACAAAAAAACAAATTAAAAGAAAAAAATATAGAAATGCATAAAGATACAAAAGAACTATTACAACGTTTATTACAAAAGAAAAACTCATGATGACCATGAGTTGTTTTTTTATGGAGCGGATGAGGGAAATCGAATCCCCGTCACAGCCTTGGCAAGGCCGTATTCTAACCACTAAACTACATCCGCATTTGGAGGGGCCTACCGGATTTGAACCGGTGATCAGGGTGTTGCAGACCCACGCCTTACCACTTGGCTAAAGCCCCACT
>CALVSC010000038.1 GCA_944358855.1 uncultured Bacilli bacterium
CGATTGTGAAAGTTTAGTTAGTTTGGATTTAAGTAACTTTGATACTTCTAATGTTACTAATATGAGTTCTATGTTTTATGATTGTAGGAATCTTGCCAATATTGATTTGAGCAGCTTTGATACTTTAAAAGTAACTAATATGCAAGGCATGTTTACTTTCTGCCAGTCCTTAATTTCCTTGGATTTAAGTTGCTTTGATACATCTAATGTAGTAGTGATGGGAAGTAGTTCGGCGAATGTAGTTGATGGTATGTTTGATTCTTGTACTAATTTGAATGAGATAAAGTTTGGTGATGGTTGGGATACTAGTAATGTTAAAAACTTTCGCAGAATGTTTGCAAATTGCGAAAATCTAATTAATTTAGATTTAAGTAATTTTGTAATTTCAGATTCTGCTATGCTAAATAATATGTTTAATAAATGTAAAAGTTTATTAAGTTTGAATATTGAGAGCATGGATTTTAATAATATTGTTGAATATGAAGGTATGTTTTCTTTGATTAATGCAAATGTTAACATTATTGTTAAAGACAATGATGCTGAAAGTTTTATTAGAGCTAGATTGGATGAAGCAGGCAGGACTAATGCTACTGTTACTATTGCTAATGCTGTTAGTCAGACAAGTTTATTTGAATTAGGGCCAAGGGAGTTTGACCCTTTTTATTTTGGGGGGAATCCATTGTCGGTTTGATAATGTGAGTTAATAATTTTTACAGATAATTGGTGGTGTTGGAAGAGAAATTGCATGGTTAATTTCTCTTTTTTGGTCAAAAAAAAACACTAGTTTGTTTAGTATTTTTTTTCTGGTAGTTTTTTTAAGTTTTCTGCTCCTCTTATTACTTGTGCTAGGAGATTGATGGCAATTTGTTCTGTTTTTCTATTTACGTCTCTTAGTGGATTAAATTCTACTAGGTCGTATGATGTTATTTGGTCTAGATGTTTTATAATTATTTCGTTTATTTTCATGGCTTCTTCTTCTGTTATTCCATCAAATTCTGGTATGGATACACCTGGTGCTACTTCTGGGTCGATTAAGTCTAGGTCATAACTGATGTGGATTCCTTTTGTTTTTTCTCCAGCAATTCTAAATGCTTCTTCTACGACTGCTTCTACACCTTTTTCTTTAATATCTTCTGTTGTAAATACAGTTAGTCCAGAGTATTTAATATTATCTTTTTCCCAGTCATCTATACTTCTGGCTCCCACAACAACTGCTTTTGATGGTTGAATAATGTTTCCATCATGGAAGTATCTTAGTTCTTGGCATTTCCATCCTGTAATAGCAGCTAGTGGTAATCCATGGATGTTTCCACTTACTGTTGTTTCAAAAGTATTATAGTCTGTGTGAGCATCAAACCAAATGATTCCAATGTTGTCATGTACTTTGGCACTTGCTAGTGCACTTGCAACAGCAATAGAATGATCTCCACCAATTGTAATAGGGAAGTATCCTTCCTTTTCTTTTTTTACTATTTCTTGATATAGTTTCGTATTAAATTGATCAATTTCATATTCATTCTTTCTTAAATCTGAAAGATTTCTACTTTTAATGATGTCTTCTGGTTGTACTTGTTGATAGCTTTCTCCTTTGTAAAAGCCTTGTAAGTCATTCATTAATTGGATGGGACCTAAATGGGCTCCATCTATATGTACTCCTAGGTCGCTTCCAGCACCTACAATAAATGTTTTCATAATCTTCACCCTCGTTATCATTTTAGAATAAATCCTTTGATATATCAAGAAAAAGTCTTTTTTTTTACAGTTGTTTACTGTATAATTGTCTTGGGTGATAAAGATGAAAAAACTAAGTGAATTATATCCTGGGGTTACTGAGGATGTCGATATAAAAAGTATAAAAATTAATTCTCGTGAGTGTGAAAAGGGAGATTTATTTGTCTGTACGAAGGGAGTTACTGCTGATAGACATGATTTTATAGAAGATGCCGTTAAACATGGAGCTAGTGCAGTAATTGTATCTCGTGATGTAGGAGATGTTGGTGTTCCTGTTATTAAAGTTCCAGATACGAATCGTGAACTACCTTATCTATGTCAAAAGTTTTATGATTATCCAGATCAAAAGATGAAAATTATTGGTATTACTGGTACGGATGGTAAAACTTCTACTGCAACCATTATTCAAACATTAATAGGTAGTGATTTATGTGGTTATATCGGAACAAATGGTAGAAGTTGTGCTAAATTTACTGGAGATAATCCTAATACGACTCCAGATAGTCATTTACTATATTCTTATATGAAAGAGTTTTTAGACTGTGGTTGTCAGTATGTAGCAATGGAAGCGAGTAGTGAGGCGTTCTTTAGAGGAAGATTACAAAGTTTTCAATTTGATTTAAGTGTTTATACTAATATTACTTCTGAACATTTAAATATTCATGGTAGCTTTGAAAATTATTTAGCTTGTAAAGAAATGTTATTTAAACAAACAAAAAAAGATGGCGTTTGTGTGTTAAATATGGATGATCCTTACTATGAACAAATAAAAAGTGTTTCTAATGGAAAAGTTGTTACTTATGGAAAAGAAGATGGTGCTACTTTACAAATTGTTGATTATAAAGTATTTCCATCTCATACATTAATTCATTTTAAATATCGAGATGAAGTAATTGAGATTGATAGTCCTTTATTAGGAGACTTTAACGTTTATAATCTAGCAGCCGGACTTTTAGCAGCACTTTCTATTGGTGTTTCTCTTGAAAAAGCGTTATCTAGAATTCCTAATATAAAAATTAGTGGAAGACTTGATATGTTGAATACCAATACTCCATATTATGTTATGGTTGATTATGCTCATACTCCTAATGGTATTACAAAACTTTTAAACTTTGTTCATACTTTAGATATTAATCGTAGTATTGTTGTGATTGGTCAAGCTGGAGAAAGAGATTATGTAAAACGTCCACAAGTAGGAGAAGTTGTTGTTAAAAATGCAAGCTATGCAATATTTACTTATGAAGATCCTAGAAGTGAAGATCCTGTAAATATTTGTAATGATATTGTAAAAACAATAAAAGACCAATATCAAAACTATGAAATTGTTATTGATAGAAGAGAAGCGATTCAAAAAGCAATTGATATGGCAAAAGAAAAAGATATTGTTTTAATACTTGGTAAAGGAAATGAAACTTATCAAAAGTTAAAAACAGAAACAATTTACTTTAATGATGAAGAAGAAGCATATCAAGCTGTTGTTCGTCGTAAAGAAAGAGAAGGAATTACTAATTAGTTAGTATTTTCTTTTTTTTTATGTTATAATTTCTTAAGGTGATTTATGTGAAAAAGAAAATCATAAAAGGACTTGTTGTTTTACTTTGTATGTTTAGTATTTTCTTTTTTTCTACTGATAATTCAGTAGAGTCTACTAATAAAAGTAATCGTGTAATATTAGAAATTACTAATTTATTTCATAAAGATTTAAATCATAAAGAAAAACAAGAAATTATAGATACCTTCTTTGTACCAGTTAGAAAGATGGCACATTATACTATATATTTTATATTAGGAATTAGTCTTGTTAGCTTTTTAAGAGAGTTTTCTATACCAATTAGAAGACTAATCCTTTTATCAATTTTTTTAGCTTTTTTATACGCTTGTAGTGATGAAGTTCATCAATTATTTGTTCCAGGTAGAAGTGGACAATTTAGTGATGTTTTATTAGATACTTTTGGAGCAAGTTGTGGTGTTTTACTTTATTATTTAATATTTAGACGGAGGTTAAAACAATATGAATAAGAAAAAAGAATTAGCTAAGAATACGATGATTATCTTTTTAGGTAAAGTTTGTACACAGTTTATTTCTTTTTTATTACTACCTTTATATACTAGTTATTTAATAACAGAAGAGTATGGTTTTGTAGATTTAGTTACTTCTTATGTTACTTTAATTGTTCCTATTATTACGATGGAATTAGAGATGAGTGTTTTTCGATACTTAGTAGATTGTAGAAGTGATAATGAAGAGAAAAAACATGTATTTAGTAATAATTTTATTATTTTATTTGCATCTTTAGCGTTGTTTATTGTTTTATATTTAATTGTATGTTGTTTTTGGAAGTTTGATTATCAATATCTTATTTTATTTGATATTGTTGTTTGTACTTTTTCTGGTAATTTCTTACAGATTGCTAGAGGATTAGGTAGAACAGTTGATTATGCAATTAGTTGTATTATTACAGGTGTTTGTACTATTTTACTTAATATATTATTAATAGTTGTATTTAAACTTGGGGCTTTTGGTATGATTACTTCTATGGCTATTGCGAATGGATTAGGTGCTTTATACTTATTTATTCGTCTTAAGATGTGGAAGTATATTGAGTTTAAGAGAAAAGATACTAAGTTAATTAAGGAAATGTATAAGTATTCTATACCACTTGTTCCTAATGGGGTTAGTTGGTGGATAATTAATGTATCTGACCGTACTATTATTACAGCGGTTTTAGGAGCTGCTGCGAATGGTATTTATGCTGTTAGTAATAAGTTTCCTACCATATTATCTAGTTTACTCGGTATTTTTAATTTGTCTTGGAGTGAATCTGCTGCTTTACACATTAATAGTCCAGATAGAGATGAATTCTTTTCTGATGTAAGTAATACAGTTACAAAACTATTTACTTGTTTAGGTGTTGGTATGATAGCTGTTATGCCATTTGCTTTTCCACTTTTTGTTAATCATAGTTATGATGAAGCGTTTTACTATATTCCTATTTTAGTACTCGGTGCTGTCTTTAATGTTGTGATATGTTTATATAGTGCTGTCTATATTGCTAAAAAGATGACAAAGCAAGTAGCTATGACTTCTATTATTGGAGCTATTATTAATTTAGTTGTTAACTTAGCACTTATTCATTTTATTGGACTTTTTGCCGCAGCAATCTCTACGGCTGTATCCTATTTTATAATGATGATGTATCGTCATTTTGACTTAAAAAAGTATATTAATATTACTTATGAAAAAGGTTTGGTTATTAAAACTATTTTAATCTTTACTTTTGCTATCATATTATATTATCAAAGAAATATATGGTTAGATATTCTTAGTTTAGTAGTAGTTATTATTTATTCTGTTATTATGAATAAAACATTCTTAGTAACTAGTTATCAAACGGTACGTAGTAAATTACACGGTTTAAAAGCTAAATAATTCGACAAAATAAAACATATAATCTTTTAGGTGGTTATATGTTTTTTTCATTATTTTCAATTTTAAAAGATTTATTGTGTATTACGGGTTCTTATTCTAATGAGGTGTTTTTAGAACCATTAAGTAGTGAAGAAGAGAAATTATGTATTTCTAAGATGGAGAAAGGGGATAAGAATGCGCGTAATCAATTAATTGAACATAATTTAAGATTAGTTGCTCATATTGTTAAAAAGTTCGATAGTAAAAAGTGTGATACGGATGATTTAATTAGTTTAGGGACTATTGGTCTTATCAAGGGTGTTGATAGTTTTTCTAGTAGTCGTGGAGTAAAGATTACTACTTATTGTGCAAGATGTATAGAAAATGAAATATTGATGTATTTTCGTAGTAATAATAAGTATAATAAAGATGTATCGATTAGTGAAGTTGTAGGATTTGATAAAGATGGGAATGAAACTTTAATACAAGATGTATTAAAAGCCCCTAGTCCAGATTTTATAGAAGATATTAATGTAAAAGATCATATTAAGTTATTAAAAAAATATATAGAAAAATTAACACCTAGAGAAAAAGAAATATTAGTAAGAAGATATGGTCTTAATAATAGAGAAGAAGAAACACAAAAAGAAATTGCTAAAAAATTAGGGATTTCTAGAAGTTATGTTTCAAGAATTGAAAAAAGAGCACTTACTAAAATATTAAGAGATTTTATAAAAGATAGGCAATTATAGACAAGAAAACTGCAATTTAGTATAATTAGTGGTAATGAGAGTGATAATATGAGTAATAGATATAAGAAAATGCGTCCTTATAGAACAAAGAGTAAAAATTTAAATGCTTTACAAAAGAAAAGATTGGTAGAGGTTCGTTTTAGACAGTTATTAGTTTTTATACTTTTATTAGTTGTTGGTGTTTGTTTCCTTTCTTTTTATAAGATGGTTTTTTTACCTAGAATTGTTTTAGAAGGAGATAGAGTAGTAGAAGTTGAATATTTAGGTAAATATAAAGAACCGGGTTATCTATCTAGTTATCAGGGAGAAAATATTACTTCTAAAGTGAAAGTGTCTGGTGATGTTAATACAAATAAAATAGGGGAGTATCCTATTGTGTATCAAGTAAAGTGTGATGGAAAAGTTAGTACTAAGACTAGAATTGTTAAAGTGGTAGATAGGAAAAAACCTAAGATTAGTTTTGTTAATGATAGTAAAAAGTTATATATTTGTCCTAATACAAAGTATTTGTTTGATGATTATTATGCTAGTGATAATTATGATGGAGATTTGACAAATGTTGTTAAAGTCAAGGAAGAAGATAGTAGGATGAGATATGAGGTTTCTGATAGTTCGGGTAATAAAACAATTAAATATCGGGATGTTTTATATAAAGATGTAGAGGGTCCTACTTTAACGCTTGATGGTCCTTTAAATGTCATGTTGGTACAAGGAGATAGTTTTAGTGATTCTACTTATCAAGTGGATGATAATTGTAGTGGAGATGATGTGAAGGTAAGTATTAGTGGTGATGTTGATACTAGTAAAGTAGGAGAGTATGAACGTATTTATAAAGCAAAAGATAAATATGGTAATGTTACAAAAGTCGTACAAAAGGTTGTTGTTATGGAACCTAGTAAACAGGGGGTTATTTATTTGACATTTGATGATGGACCTAGAGCTGGTACTACAGATATTATTTTAAATGTTTTAAAAGAAAAAGGAGTCAAAGCTACATTTTTTGTTACGAATAGTGGACCAGATGATTTAATTAAGAGAGCTTATGATGAAGGACATTCTATTGGATTACATACAGCAAGTCATGATTATAGTGTTGTTTATCAGTCTGTTGATTCTTATTTTAATGATTTAAAGCAAGTGTCTGATAGAGTTGAAAAAATTACAGGAGAGAAGTCTTGGCTAATTCGTTTTCCAGGAGGTTCTAGTAATACAATTAGTAAAAAGTATTCTCCTGGTATTATGAGTACTTTAACAAAAGAGGTTTTAAATAGAGGTTATCGTTATTATGATTGGAATATTGATTCTAGAGATGCCGAAGGTGGAAAATATAGTGCTGATGAAATAGCTTCTTTTGTTACAAGTCATCTTTCTCATGATAGAGTTAATATGGTACTTATGCATGATATTAAAGTAAATACAAAAGATGCGATTGGTAAAATAATCGATTACGGTATTTCTAATGGATATCGGTTTGAAGCGATTACTCCATATACGGATATGGTTATACAAAGAGTAAATAATTAGACGAATAGATATTTTTCGTGTATAATTGTTAGTAGGTGATTTTATGGGAGTATTTAAACCTACAATGTATAAAAAGAATATATTTGAAATTAATTATCAAAAGTTAAAAGAACTTGGTATTCGTTGCCTTGTATTTGATTTAGATAATACATTAGGATTAATAGAACATGAAAGGTGTCCTAGAAATGCTAAAAAGTTAATTAAAGAGTTACAGAAAGATTTCTTAATCTTTATTGCTTCTAATAATAGTTATAAAAGAATAAGACCTTATATGGAAGATTTAGGAGTAGGTGGTGTTGCTTGGTGTATGAAGCCATCTACTAGAGGTCTTCGTAAAATAAAAAAAGACTATAATCTAAAGAAAAAAGAAATGGCAATGATAGGAGATCAAATTGTTACAGATGTTTTAGCTGGAAAAAGATTTCATATTATGACAATATTAGTAGATCCACTAGGTAAAAAAGATTTAAAAATTACAGGACTAAATAGATTCTGGGAAGATAAGATTGTTAAACATTATGAAAAACGTGGGGAGTTTAAGAGAGGTAATTACTATGACTAGTGAAAAGAAATGTTTGGGTTGTGGTGTGATATTACAAGATGAAAATGTATTACAAGAGGGATATACTACTAGTTTAGAAAACGATATTTGTCAAAGATGTTTTCGTATGAAAAACTATGGAGAATATCAAATGGTTGCGAAGTCTAATGAAGAGTATTTATCTATATTAAAAAGTGTAGGAGAAACAAAAGACTTAGTATTATATATTACAGATTTATTAAATATAGATAAAAATATAGAAGAAGTGAGAAGATTAATACCTAATAAGATGATATTAGTATTAAATAAGAAAGATGTATTACCTAAATCTGTAAAAGAAGAAAAGTTAATTCAATATTTTAAAAACTTAAAATTAGATTTTGAAGAGATTATTGTTGTTAGTGTAAATAAAAATTATAATATTGACTATTTATTAAAAAGAATTAAATATTATCAAACTAGTAAAAATGTTTATGCTATAGGACATACAAATGCTGGTAAAAGTAGTTTAATTAATAAATTAATTAGAAATTATTCTGATAAAACACAAGAGATTACGATGTCTCCACTACCTTCAACAACATTAAATACTATTACGATAGAAATTAATGATTATTTAACACTTATTGATACACCAGGACTTATTGATAATGGGTCTATATTAAATATTGTTGATCCTAAGATGGTGAAAAAAATATCTCCTGTGAAAGAGATAAAACCAAGAACTTATCAAATAAAGAAAAATCAATCTATTATTATTGAAGATTTTTTAAGAATAGATTATGTAGATGGTGTTAAAAATAGTTTTACATTGTATGTATCTAATTCTTTAAAAGTAAAGAGATTACTTAATTCTTCTAATCATGAAGAGTTAAAAGAGTTAAATAAGACAAGTTATGATGTATTATTTGGACAAGATTTAGTAATATCTGGATTAGGTTTTATAAAGATGGTTGATAAGTGTAATATAGATGTCTATATTGATAAGAATGTGGATACTTTTTTACGTAAGAATTTAATATAAGAAAGAACATTATTGTTTTTTCTTTTTTTGTGTGTTATTCTTTAAATATAAATAATAGGAGTGGTTTTATGTTTTGTGGAAAATGTGGTAAAAATGTAGAAGATAATACGAAGTTTTGTCCTAGTTGTGGTAATCCTTTAGGAGATAGTTCTAATTTATCTACTACTAATAACAATATTGTTAAACTAGTAATTAGACGGCCTAAGAAGTTTTTTGGATGTGCTGTTTCTTATAAGTTGTTTTTGGATCAACAATTGGTTGCTAGTATATCCAATGGAGAAGAGTTAACTTTTGATGTTACACCTGGAGAACATGGGTTGATTTGTGATGTTTGGAGTGGAACCGATGCTCAAAAGATTGTGATTGCACCAGGTACTAAGCGAGTTGTTTATGAGATTAAAATAAAAATAGGATTAATAAAAAATAAATTTGAATTTGTAGAAGTAGAGAAGGAGTGATTTTATGTTTTGTAATAATTGTGGAAGTCCTATTAATGAGGGAGAAGTTTTTTGTAGAAATTGTGGTAACCGAGTAACTGGAAATTCTAATCTTGGTTCTACTAATCAAGATAGTAATGTTGTTAATACTAATAATATGAACAACATGAATAACATGAACAATATGAATAATAGTAATATGAATAATAATATGAATAATGCACCAGTAAATCCTGTACAGAATTCTAAAGCAGGTAAAACAAATACAATGGCAATTCTAGCTTTGGTCTTTTCTTTGGTGGGATTATTGGTTTCTGGAATTATTTTTGGACTTTTTGCTATCTGTGTTGGAGCTGCTGCTTTAAGTCATCTTAAGTCTTTCCCAGAAGAAAAAGGTAAGGGGTTAGCAATTGCTGGTATTGTAGTAGGTGCTTTTGATGTAATTGCTGTTGCTATACAATTGGTGCTTTTGTATTCATAATTTGTCTTTGATTGATAAAAGATATTCAGGCATTCCGATAGGAATGTCTTTCAATTTTTACTTCATATTTATTAATATTTGTGTTATAATTAGTAGTGTTTTATAGGAGTGGTGTCAATGAATAATGAACTTGCTAATGAAATTCGTCGTAAAGTTGATATTGTTGATATCATTGGAGAAAGAATTCCTCTTGTTGCAAGAGGAAAGAATTTCTTTGGTGTTTGTCCTTTTCATGATGATTCCAATCCTTCTTTATGTGTATCAAGAGAAAAACAAATTTATACTTGTTTTTCTTGTCATGCGACAGGAAATGTTTATACCTTTTTAATGAATTATGAACATATGGATTTTAAAGAAACTCTTCGTTATTTAGGAGAAAAAGTAGGAGTAGATGTTTCTTCTGTTAGAGTTTCTCATAAAAATACTAAATTTGATCCTTTTTATGAGGCTTATTCTTTTTCCTTAAAATATTTTCAGAATAATTTACAATCTAAAATTGGAAAAGATGCTAGAAGTTATTTAGCTAATCGTAAAATAGATGAAGATGTTATTAAAGAGTTTGAAATAGGGTTATCTTTAGCTAGTAATGATGATTTGGTGAAGTTGCTAAATAGTAAAAAATATGATTTAGCAATGTTAAACAAAATTGGACTTGCTAGTGATGATAGAGATGTTTATATTGATAGAATTATGTTTCCTTTGTATGATTTAGGTGGTAAAGTTGTTGGATTTAGTGGAAGAATTTATAGAGATAATGGCCAAAATAAATATCTTAATACAAAAGAGACACCAATCTTTAAAAAAGGACAATTATTATATCATTATCATGTTGCTAGAGAAGAATGTCGAAAGATGAAATCTGTAATTGTTATGGAAGGATTTATGGATGTTATTAGAGCAAGTACGATTGGAGTTAGAAATACAGTTGCTTTAATGGGAACAGCATTAACGAAAGAACAGTTGCAGTTAATTAAAAGATTATCTAATCAGATTATTTTATGTTTAGATGGTGATGATCCTGGAGTTCATGCAACATTATCAGTTGGAGATATGTTTTTAGAAGAAGGACTTGAAGTAAAAGTATTAGCGTTACCTAATCCAGATGATCCGGATAGTTATATATTAAGAGAAGGTAAGGATAAGTTTTTAGGACTATTAGATAGTGCTTTAAATTTTAATGATTTTAAACTTAGAAAACTAAAAGAAAAAGTTGATTTTAGAAGTGATGAAGAGACTGCTTCATATATTAATCAAGTATTAAAAGAAACAGCAAAAGTTAACGATAATATCCGTGTTGAATTAACATTAAAAAAACTTGCAAAAGAATTTGATTTGAGTTATAATACATTGGAAATGCGATTTCGTGAACTTTTCAAAGAAAAACCTAAAGAAAAAGTACAAATAGTAGTACAAAGTAAAAAGAAGAGAAAAACAAAGTATGAAAAAGCAATGGAACAGATTTTATATTTTATGCTAAACCATGACTGGGTTATCAGTCAATTTGAAAAAGAGAATATTATTTTCCCTAATGAAGAGAGTCGTTTATTAGCAAGTGAGATTGTATATTATTATACGAAGTATGGTAATATTAATATTCCAGATTTTTATACTTATGTTCAAGATAAAGAAGAGATTGTAAATTTTCTTAATGAAGTTTTAGCTGGTAATTATCAGGAAGATACTACTAAGGATGAGTTGTTGGAGTATTTTGGAGTTATTCGTGAATATAGTCGTACTCAAGAAATTAAGAGGTTAACCAAGTCTTTGACTTTAGAAGTTGATCCTGTAGAACAAGCTAAAATAGCGGAGAAGATTCGGAAGTTACGGATAGGAGATAATAAGAAT
>CALVSC010000039.1 GCA_944358855.1 uncultured Bacilli bacterium
AAAAGAAGTAGTTCAAAAATACTGGTATAAACTATTAGAAAAGAAGGTTAAATAATGAAAAGAAGTGTTTTATTTATATCCTCAACAGGAGGACATCTTGACGAATTAATGCAGTTAAAACCAATGTTTGAAAAATATGATTATCATATTATAACAGAAAAAACAAAATCTAATTTAAAACTAAAAGAAAAATATAAAGATAGAATTGGATATCTAGTATATGGAACCAAACTACATAAATTTACTTATGTCTTTAAACTATTATATAATTCTTTTAAAAGCTTATATTTTTATATAAAATTTCATCCTGATTATATCATTACAACAGGAACACACACCGCAGGACCAATGTGTTGTATAGGAAAAATATTAGGTAGTAAAATTATTTATATAGAAACATTTGCTAATATAACATCAAAAACATCAACAGGAAAATTAATCTATAAATTTGCCGATCATTTCATTGTACAATGGCCATCAATGAAAAAACTATATCCAAAGGCAATAGTAGGGGGATGGATTTACTAATGATATTCGTAACACTAGGAACACAAGATAAAACATTTGAAAGACTTTTAATTGCGATTGATAAAGCAATTGAAAAAGGAGAAATAACAGAAAAAGTAATTGTTCAAGCTGGAAACACAAAATATGAATCTAAAAACATGGAAATAATGGATTTAATTACTCCAGAAGAATTTGATAAATATGTAAAAGAATGCGATATATTAATTACCCATGGAGGAACAGGAAGTATCTTAAATGGTATAAAAAAAGGAAAAAAAGTAATTGCAGCTGCCAGACTGAAAAAATATAAAGAACACGTAAATGACCATCAAAAACAAATAATAAAAGAATTTGAAAAAGAAGGATTTTTACTAGAGTTAAAAGACTTTAACCAAGTAGGAAAAACCCTAAAAAAAGCCAAAAACTTTAAACCAAAGAAGTTTAAATCCAACACCGAAAACATGATAAAACTACTAGAAGACATAATAGAAGAAGACAACAATACCTCTTGGTACAACAAAATAAAAGAAATATTATGGTATGGATTCTTTGGTGTTCTAACGACACTCGTTAATATATTAAGTTTTTACTTCTTAGATAAAACTGGCATGAATGTCTATTTAAATAACTTTATTGCCTGGTTCCTATCTGTATTATTTGCCTTTATTACAAACAAACTATATGTATTTAATTCTAAATCAATGGATAAAAAAGTAGTATTAAAAGAAATGTTTTCTTTCTTCTTCTTTAGAATACTTTCTTTAGGAATTGATATGGCAGGTATGTTTATATGTATCAGCATATTAAATATAGGAAAGATGATATCAAAAGTAATTATGAACGTAATTGTCATTATTGCTAACTATCTATTTAGTAAAATATTTATTTTTAAAAAGGATGCCTAGTCATCTTTTTTTGTGGACTAATAAAACAAAAAATGTTATGATTATAAAAGATAGGATAGGTGGTAAAGTGGTAAAGTCAGCAAAAATCCTTCTTATAGTAGGTATAACATTAACGATAACAGGACTAATTACTAATTTTACATTCTCTCTAAAACAAGATAAGCAAGAAGTAAAAGAAAGAATGAAAATAGTAAATAGTACTTATGAAATATTTAAAAAAGATGCAAAAGAATTCTCAACAACAAGAGACAACTTATATGACAATGTATTTTCTGAACTATACTTTGAAACCTTAAATTTAACAATCAACAACTGCTTAATAGAACTACAAAAATATGAACAAAAACTAGATGAACTAACACCTATAGCAAACAAACTAAAAAAGAACTGTAAAGATATATACTTTCCAACTAGTGATACAAACACCAAATGTCAAACTTACGCTACAGCCTATGAAGAAATGGTAAATTACTTTGTAAATGATGTAAAACAAGTAAATGACAACATAGAAAAATATAATGAATATAACATAGAAAATAATACTCAAATTGCCCCATTACAAAAATATAATACAACGAAGAAATATATAGATTTTAATGAAGATAAAGAATACAGTGGAAAGGAAGACTTTTAATATGAATAATCAACCAGTTGTTACACCACTATATAGTATTCCTCCAAAAAATAATAAAAAGAAAAGAAATAAAAAAGAAAAGAAAAAATGGTCATTAAAAAAGAAATGGTTAGTTTTTGGAGGGTCTACTTTTGTAGTGGCATTGTCTAGCTTTTTATTTTTATTTTATGGTCCATGGCCAGGATTTAGAAACTTTTGGATTACTTCTGCCATGACAACTATGTCTCATCAATACTTAGCTACCTGGTTTTATAGTGATGAAACAATAGCCGAAGTACTAGCAGCAAATAAAATTATTGAAGTAGGAGAAGTAAGTGATCCAGATTTAATTAATTTTAGAAAATATAATGGTAATATGATGATATTTAAAAATAAATATGAAAAAGAAATTCTAACCAAAGATCCAGGAAATGATTTATATAAGGTTATAAACGTAAGTGGTCAAGGCTATCAAGGATTCTTAGTAGCAATTTATGATCCATCAAAAATATCTATCGCGACAACACAATATCTAGGTAAAAGAGGAGAGGCAATTACCGATGTTGCGAAAAGAGAAAATGCTGTGATTGCCATGAATGCTGGAGGGTTCTATGATCCAGACTGGAACTCAAACGGTGCTCTACCACATGGAACAGTAATAAAAAATGGAGAAATCGTAAGTGATTATCAAGATGCGAACATGGGTGGAGGCTTCATTGGCTTTACCAAAGACGACAAATTGGTTTTAGGAAAAATGACGAAAGAAGAAGCATTAGAAATTGGTTATCGTGACGCTATTGAATTTGGTCCATTTTTAATTGTAAACGGAAAAAGTTCTTTTATTAAAGGAAATGGTGGATGGGGAATCGCACCACGTACTGCAATTGGTCAAAGAAAAGACGGAATTGTTCTATTCTTAGTAATTAATGGAAGAATACCTTCTAGTATTGGAGCTGACATGGTAGACCTAACAGAGATAATGGAAAACTATGGAGCTTACAATGCTGCTAACCTAGATGGAGGAAGCTCTTCGGAATTAGTGATTAATCATAAAATAATCAATACACCAGTAGCTGGAGGAAAAGATGGACTTAGAGACATGTCGACATTTTGGATAGTAAAAGAATAAGTTCTAGACATCTAGAACTTTTTTATTAGAAAACTAATAAAAGAAGCAAAAAAATATGATATAATCAAATAAATGAGTCTATAAAAGCGAAAGAGGGAAAAATATGACAGAAACAATCAGTGAAGATATTATCGAAGCCTGTGGAAACATAGGAATTGCCAATCTCTTAAGTATTACCAAAACAGTATTAAATATGATACAAATTATTGGACCAATTCTTTCTATTGTTGCCCTAGGAATCTTTTTTACTAAACTAATTGCAAATCCAGATGATAAAAAGACAAAAGCTGGTTTAAAAAACAGTATAATTTCACTAGTAATTCTTTTCCTAGTACCATTTTTAGTTAATCTATCTATGTCTTTAGCTGATAACTCTTTTGATTTAGCAACTTGCTGGAATCACGCTGAAGAAGTAGCAAAACTAGGGGAAGAAAGTAATTATGTAGAAACCAGTGATGATGAAAGAAAAAATATTGTAAGAGATGACTCTCTAGGTGGTGACGTGTCAACACCCTAGTTCAACTTCCCAGGGAGGAAGTAGCACAAACAACAATGTCACTAATTTAGTATTTATTGGGGATTCTAGAACCGTTGGAATGCAAGCGGCAGTTGGAGGTAGTGATACTTGGAGTGGAAAAGTATCTGCCGGACTAGATTGGATGCAATCAAGTGGTGTTCCTAATGCCGAAGGAAGTATAAAAAATGGTTCTGCTGTTATTATTTTAATGGGAGTAAATGACCTATATCGACCAGATAGCTATATTTCCTATATAAATCAAAAAGCCTCCGAATGGAGTAGTAAAGGAGCAACAACCTATTTTGTATCAGTAAACCCAACAGAAGGAAGCTATTCTCATCTGAATAGTGATATCAATAGTTTTAATCAAAAATTACAAAGTGGACTATCTAACGTAAGATATATTGATACGAATTCTTATTTACAACAAAATGGTTTTTCAACAACGGATGGCTTGCATTATACAAGTGACACCTATCAAAAAATATATAACTATATAAAACAACATTTATAACTGTATAGAACTATACAGTTTTTTAATGAAAAAGAAGTAAAAATGCGATATAATGAAAAAGTAAGGGAGGAACGAGAAATGAAAAAAATAATGGACGGAAACGAAGCTTGTAGCTATGTATCATATAATTTTACAGATGTAGCTGGGATATATCCAATTACACCTGCTTCTCCAATGGCAGAATTAACAGATAAATGGGCAAGTGAAGGAAAGAAAAACTATTTTGGTATGCCTGTAAAAGTAGTAGAAATGGAATCTGAAGCAGGAGCCGCTGGAATGGTACATGGTTCTTTACAAGCTGGATGTCTAACAACAACATATACAGCAAGTCAAGGGCTATTGTTAATGATTCCTAATATGTATAAAATAGCAGGAGAACTATTACCATGTGTCATTAATGTGGCTGCAAGATCACTTGCTACGCATGCACTATCAATATTTGGTGACCATCAAGATATCTATGCCGTAAGATCAACAGGATTTGCGATGCTAGCATCTTCATCTGTACAACAAGTAATGGATTTAACAGGAGTTGCTCATCTTGCAACAATCAAAGGAAGAGTACCATTTGTAAACTTCTTTGATGGTTTTAGAACTAGCCACGAACTACAAAAAGTAGAACTAATAGACACAGATAAATTAAAAGACTTAATTGATAAAAAAGCACTACAAGAATTTAGAGAGAGAGCTCTAAACCCAGCTAGCCCTGTAACAAGAGGAACATCTCAAAACGAAGATATATATTTCCAAGAGACAGAAGCTAGAAATACTTATTATGATAAAGTACCAGATATTGTAAATGATTATATGCAAGAAATTAACAAAATAACGGGAGAAAACTACGCTCCATTTAACTACTATGGTAGCGAAACAGCCAATAAAGTAATTGTTGCTATGGGAAGTGTTTGTGAAACGATAAAAGAAACACTAGAATACTTAGGTAAAAAAAGAAATGATTTAGGGTTATTAGAAGTTCATTTATATCGTCCATTTAGTGCTAAATACTTTTTACGAGCTTTACCAAAGTCTGTAAAGAAAATTGCCGTTCTAGATCGTACAAAAGAACCAGGTTCTGCTGGAGAACCATTATATTTAGATGTAGTAAAGACAATAAAAGAGGTAGAAGGAAAAGTAAAAGTACTAGGAGGTCGTTATGGACTATCTAGTAAAAATACAACTCCAGCAATGATAAAAGGTATCTATGATTACATGGATAAAAAAGATGCTCATACAAACTTTACAGTAGGAATTGAAGATGATGTGACGAATTTATCCATCGACTATGATAAAGATTTCAAGCTACCATCACAAAATGTAGAATTTTTAGTCTATGGTTATGGAAGCGATGGTATGGTAAGTGCTTGTAAAGATATTATGAAATTAACCGGTTCTTATACTAGAGCCTACGTTCAAGGATATTTTCAATATGACTCTAAAAAATCAGGAGGCATAACAGTATCACACTTAAGAATGGGAAATAAACCAATCAAAGCTTCTTACTATGTAGAAAACCCTAGTATGGTAGTATGTACAAAAGAATCATATCTAACAAAACTAAAAATGTTAGATAAAATTAAAAAGAACGGAATCTTCTTACTAAATACTAGTAAAAATAAAGATGAAGTATTAAAAGAAATGACATCTCACGATAAAAAAATACTACAATCTAGAAATATAAAATTCTATATAGTAGACGCCAGCAAAATCGCAACTGATAATGGTTTACCTGGTAAAATAAGTGCAATTATGGAAACTTTAATCTTTAAATTAGGAAAGATTATGGACTTTGACTTTACCGTTCAAAAAATAAAAGAATCACTAGCTGTTAAATTTGCCAATAAATCTGGTAATATTGTAGAAAAAAATATAAAAGCCATGGAATTTAGTATTAACAGTTTAATCCAAGTAAAATTACCAATAGTAGATTATGTAGAAGAATGGGATAAGAAAAAAGATATATTTGAAGTAATTAGTAGTATGGAAGGAGACTCTCTACCAGTAAGTAGCTTTATTAAAAATCCAGATGGAACATTTGAAGCTGGTACGACAAAACGCGAAAAAAGAAATATTTCTGATATTGTTCCATGCTTTAATAGTGAAAACTGTATTTCATGTAACTTATGTTCCTTAGTATGTCCTCATGCGGTAATTCGTCCATTCTTATTAGATGAAAAAGAAGTAATGGATGCACCAGACAGTCTAAGAGAAAAATTGATACCTGCCAACATAAAGGATCAAAACCTAATGTATACAATAGGAATTAGTATTCCAGATTGTACTGGATGTGGATTATGTGAAAATATTTGCCCTGGTAAAAAAGGTGCTAAAGCTCTTGTAATGAAAATGAAAGAAGCACTAGAAGATGAAACATTAAAAGAAGAATATAATTATTTATTTAATGAAGTAACCGAAAAAGATGTAATGCCAACAACTACAGTAAAAGGAAGTCAATTTAGAACACCAAAATTTGAATTCTCTGGAGCTTGTGCTGGTTGTGGAGAAACGCCATATTTAAAACTATTAACTCAATTATTTAAAGATAGAATGGTTATTGCCAACGCTACAGGATGTTCTTCTATTTATGGAGCTTCAACTCCTTCAACACCATATTCGGTACCATGGGCAAACTCTTTATTCGAAGATAACGCTGAATTTGGTTATGGAATGAAAATAGCAGATGATGCAATAAAAGAAAGAATAAAGAATTTGATAACAGAAAATATAAAAGATGTTAAAAAGTCACAACAAGAAACTTATAAAAATTACTGTAAAGAGATTAATGTCGATACAGCAAAAGCTTTATTAGAGATAATAGATGAAACTAAAATAAAAGAATTATTACCATTAAAGAACTTCATTATGCCAAAATCAATTTGGATGATAGGAGGAGATGGTTGGGCCTATGATATAGGATATAATGGTATTGACCATGTTCTAGCCAACAAAGAAAATGTAAACATCTTGGTACTAGATACAGAAGTATATTCCAATACAGGAGGGCAGGCATCTAAATCAACAAGAGAAGGAGCAGTTGCTAAATTTGCTGCCGGTGGTAAACAAACAGCTAAAAAAGATTTAGCAAAAATTGCATTAACATACCCTCATGTATATGTCGCAACAATATCTTTAGGAGCAAATCCAAATCAAGCAGTAAAAGTTCTTCAAGAAGCAGAAAAGTATGATGGACCATCTATTATTATTGCTTATGCACCATGTATTGCCCAAGGAATTATAAAAGGAATGAAAAACTCTATCAACGAAGAAAAAGAAGCAACACAATCAGGATATTTCCCAATCTTCCATTACAATCCAGAAACAAAAGAATTTAAAATGGATAGTAAAGGAGACTTTACAAAATATGAGGAATTTATTTTAGGAGAAGATAGATATCGCTCTTTACAAAAAATATCAAAAGATCATAAACAATTACTTGCTAAAAACAAAGAAAACGCAGAAGCAAGATATGAATACTATGAATCTTTAGCAAAGAAAGAAACAGAATAAGACCTAAGTTTTAGGTCTTATTATTTTATATAAAAAAAAGAAGCCCCCGGCAAAGGGCTTCTTTTACTTTTCATCTAAGAGGTTGCACCCCCTGAAGGGCAACCTCTAAAAAGAATAAAAAGGGGTTGGCTAGTGTGATACTAGCGACCAATTCGCCTAATTCCGAATTGGTAGTTCTTATACTAACCGAAAGCGTCTAATTTGTCAACAAAAAAATCAAAAAAAAGCAAAAAAATTCAAAAAAATAAAAAACAATAGATAAATAATCCAAAATATGCTATAATATGGGCCAAGAAAGGGAGGACCTATGGAAAAACATGTGATAAATCCAGCGTTAGCCCGTTTTGTTAATTTGCTATATGCTCGACTATTATATGACGTTACAGAGTATCAAAAAGACAACTTAACAGACTCATCATATATTTTTGCGCCAAATCACAGTTCTAATTTAGATGGATATATTATCTGGGCACTACTAGCAAAAGATTATGATATAGATGTCTTTATGTATAAAGAGTTCTGGGATAACTTTCCAACAATTTCAAAGTTCTTACCATTGTTTAATGTATATCCTATTACTAGAGACAAAATACATCCTAATGAAATTTTAACAGAATTAAAAAAACTAAAAGATCCGAATCATTCACTTGTCATATTTCCACAAGGAAGACATGTAGCTCCAGAAATAATGTCAAGATTAGAAGAATATCATTTAAAGACAATTCCATATGGAGCATTCTACATTTCAACAAAAAGTGATAAACCCTTAGTACCAGTTTTTATAGAACCATTAGAATTAGGAAATAATAATACAGTTATTTATGGAACTCCATTATATCCTCAAGATTTCACAACATCAAAAAGAGTCGTAAGAAAAGATGAACTAAAAGAATTTACCAGTGCTTGGTTAGAAGAATTAAACACCTTATATCAACAAGCTCCATCATTAATAGATAGATCTGTACATGAGTATCATATAAAAAAAACATATTCTGATGCTAGTGGACTTAGATATAAAGCTTTACAAGATCCAAATAGAGTAATAACTTACATGGATGAAATAGAAGAATTAATTGAACTTCACCAAGAAACAGGTATAACAGACATAAGCAAACTAGGAGAATCAACAAACATTTCATCTAGTGCAGTTGACACTATATCAGATGTAAACAATGTGTATAGGAAATGTCTAGTTAGACACTAACAAAGCACCAAAAAAATATAAAAAATATTGGAAATCAATAATGGAATTATGATATAATATGCAAGAGGGAAGTGATCAAGTGGCAGAATTAAAAGACGTGAAAGGAATAGGCCCTAAGTCGCTTAGTTTATTAAATAAAATAGGTATTTATACGGTAGAAGACTTAGTAACCCATTATCCTTTTCGATATGAAATATTAGAAAGAAATAACTTGCAAGAAGTAGAAGATGGAGGAAAAATTGTCATCGATGGAAAAGTAGAAAGTATTCCTATCTTAATGCGCTTTAAAGCAGGACTAAATAAAATGAATTTCCGACTAGTAACACCATCAGGAGTAGTAGGAGTATCTATCTTTAATAGAGCCTTCCTTAAAAGTCAACTCGTAGTAGGAACAGGAGTTACGGTCATTGGAAAATTCGATAAAAAGAAAAATGTAATTACTGCCGCTGACATTAAATTAGAAACGTTATCAAATAAAGTAAAAATAGCCCCTGTTTACCATGCAACAAGTGGACTAACAAATAAGAATATATCAACTTATATTAATATGGCTCTATTACAATTTGGAAGAGAAATACCAGATTATATACCAGAAGAATATATGGAAAAATATAATTTCTCTAATAAAAAGACTTCACTTAATTTAATTCATAATCCATCTACAGAGGAAAAATTAAAAGAAGTAACAATTAGATTAAAATATGAAGAACTATTTGCCTTTATGTTTAAAATTAATTATTTAAAAATTGAAAGAAAGAAAAAACAACAAGGACTAGAAAGAGTAATTGATAAAGAAAAATTACAAAAGTTTATAGACAGCTTACCATACAAGCTTACAAATGATCAGTTAAAAGCCTTAGAAGAAATAATGGTAGACTTAGAAGCAAATCATAGAATGAATAGATTATTACAAGGTGATGTAGGAAGTGGAAAAACAATTGTCAGTTTTCTAGCAATGGTAGCCAATCATTTAAGTGGTTATCAAAGTGCTCTTATGGCTCCAACAGAAATTTTAGCAACCCAACATTATCATAATCTAGAAAACTTTGTAAAAGGTACAGATATAAAAATAGCTCTTTTAACGGGCTCTACTTCTAAAAAAGATAAACAAAAAATTCATGAAGAATTAAAAGACGGAACGATTAGTATGGTAGTAGGAACACATGCTTTAATTCAAGAGGATGTAGAATACCATAACTTAGGATTAGTTATTACAGACGAACAACATCGTTTTGGTGTACATCAAAGAGCAAATTTACAAAATAAAGGAAAAAAACCAGATGTACTTTACATGAGTGCAACACCAATACCAAGAACTTATGCCTTAACTATCTTTGGAGATATGGATGTCTCTACAATTAAAGAACGTCCAAAAGGAAGACAAAAAATAGATACATTTGTTAAGAAAAATAGTGAAATAAAAGATGTATTAGAAATGATGTATAAAGAGTTAAAACAAAATCATCAAGTATATGTAATTGCGCCACTAATTGAAGAAAGCGAAAATTCAGATTTAACAACAGTATGTAAATTAAGAGATCAAATGAAATTAGCTTTTGGAGAACACTATAAAATAGATATTGTACATGGAAAAATGGCCAGTGCTGCAAAAGATATGATTATGGAACAATTTTCTGAAAATAAAATTCAAATATTAATATCTACAACCGTAATAGAAGTTGGAGTAGATGTTCCAAATGCCACAACAATGGTAATCTTTGATGCCGATAGATTTGGTTTATCAACACTTCACCAATTAAGAGGTAGAGTAGGAAGAGGAAGTTCTAAATCACAATGTATTCTAATAAGTGACAGTGATGCAGAAAGATTAAAAATAATGGAACAAGTAGACGATGGGTTTAAAATAAGTGAAGAAGATTTTAAACTAAGAGGACATGGAGACTTATTTGGAACCAAACAAAGTGGTGATATGTCATTTAAAATTGCTAATATTCGCTTAGATTATAAAATCTTATTACAAGCAAAAAAAGACTCAAAAGAATATTTACTAAATAAAGAAACCGATAATGATCCATTAAAACAAAAACTAATAGAGTCAATTACCAAAGGATAAACTGTAAAGAAAAAAATATTTTTCTAATAGCAATTGACTTTTTATAAATTATACTTTATGATTAAGATGCGTGATGCATATCACGCACCGATAAAATATCTCTCACGATGTTTATATGTGAGAGTATATTCAACCGAACCCCCTGAAGGAGCCGCAAGGCTCCACTTTTTGTTGATATCAAAGGGTTTGTGA